>DASRSM010000106.1:0-3288 GCA_035656415.1 Vulcanimicrobiaceae bacterium
ATGGAATTACCCTTGTGACCTGGGATCCGTTGACGACGACGACTCCCTGCGGTTTCGGCGGCCCGGCCGGACCTTGTTTCCTCTCTTCTGCAAAGACCATTGTCTCGGCCGTCATCGAGCGCGCCGGTTCGTGAGACGAACGTAGCGCGAGCCGCACGACGCCGCCAAGGTCCGCCGCCATTATAGTATCGGCTTGCGCCGGAGTTACGGCTAGCGTGACCGTGGTGGGCGGGGCCGGGGTTGGCTTCGGCGCCGCCGGCCCTGGTGAACCAGTCGGAGCGGCCTGCGGCGTGCCGACGCTCCGGCCGACGGCGACGACGCGAGCGTCACGTACAATGGCGTAAGCGTGCGGAGCGGCGGCACCGACGCGAATGGGCGCTGCCAGAACGTCGACGTGGTCACCCGGAATGAGGAGACCAGCCACGGATTTGACGTTATCGACAGCAATTGTGATGGCGCGCATTCCGACCGCGACCTGCAGACCTTGCGGCACGGGCGCCGGACGGGCGAGGCGAATGGGGGTCAACATCACCCCCTGCGGGATATCCGCGGCAGCGAGCATTCCGACGGCGTCGGCCGGATCGCTGAGCGCGGTCGCGTCGACTTGATCGCTCGGCTTCTGCTCTGTGGTGACCATCGCCGGAACGATCTTCGTGTTGGCCGGAATGTTCATCGCGGCGATGACGACGGTCCGCGGCGGCGCCGTGCTCTGGCGCGGCGTCGCGAGAATTCCGTAAATCACGAGGCCGATGCCTAACGCGAGCACCGCGATTACAGCGATGGTAATGTTGCGCCTATTCATGAATCACAACCTTCGTGTAGCACGGGTTCGACTCTTTGTTATTAGGTTAAACCAATTTCAACTTTGGGAGCAGCGTATTCGCAAGAGCAATCCAAACGACGCCTCCCGCTATGGCAACGGCGTACGGCACCCGCGCGTTCGCGTCGAGCCGGGCAAACCGGCGCAGCGCGATCATGATTATGGCAAGCACACCGCCGGCTAAGGCAGTGTAAATGACGAGCGGGAGCAACTGCGTGAGTCCAAAGACACACGCACAAGCCGAAACGAGCTTGATATCGCCGCCTCCGATCATCTTGAGGGAGAACGGAAGCGTCCCGACGATCAGGACCAAGGTCCCCGCGACGACGGCGGACAGCGCGAGACGCCATCCGCCGAAGGCGTTGAATGCGAGCCCAAAAACCGCCAGGGCAATCGGGATCGCGTTGGGGATCTTTCGCGTGCGCAGATCGCTGACGGCCGCGACCGTACAGGCGACGATCGAGCACGCGTAGGGAAGAATCGCTGGGATGTTTTGAGCGATTAGATGCTGTTGGCGGCCGTGCTGAGCGTCGAGCTTGCGTTCTTACCCAGCGCGCTGATCGCCAAGAGCGCCACAACGGCGATCAGGGCGACGATGAGCGCGTATTCCACCAGCGTCGCGCCGTCTTCGTTCGCGAGCATAGCCTTGAGAGTCTGAATCATGAGTTAGTTGGTGCCTCCAAGCGAGAGATGACCGGCCGTCTAGTGATTGGGCATGTCGTCGGCCGGGACGACGACACCGGGGTTGGGTAGGGTCACGACTGTTTGTGCGGTGGCCGAGGCCGTCGCAGACGACGAACTTGCGGTCACCGTGAGAATGCTTCCACGCCAGTAGTCCGGACCGATCGGAACGACCGCCGAAAAATGGCCGTCCGCGTCGGCGTAAACGTCGCGGCGATTCAGGTATACGTTGGGCAAATCGCGCGACAGCGTCGCATGCAGAACCACCACGACGGGCGCCATCGCCGGTGCCGTACCGGTCACCGTGATGGCTTCTTTCCCGACCGTCGGCGCTACGGCCACGGTCATGTTGCTGTTGACCGAAACCGGCGCCGGGCCGGTCTGCGTGGACGCCAGCGCGGGCGTGAAAGTGGAGAAAGCGACGGTTACAACCGCCGCGGCAAAAATTTTTGTCACCTGGCCCCGAAAATACACTCTCGCGCTCCTTTAGGCAAGGGGGTCATAGAAATTTCTCGTCACATAACGCGGACGGTTTTAGTCGTTAACGCATTAACGAAAACCAGTCGCCATAACCTTTTTCCTACATTGTTTGAGCAGGAATGAAGGCAAGCGTGCGCTAAGCGCGCCTTATGACGATGGCTTGTGCGCGCGTTACCGCAGCGTTCCTTTTCCTCATAGGAGTCTGCTTTACTGCGTCGGCGCGGGCGCTGGCCGACTCCGAAGTAATCGTGTTGGAGACGGGTTCTTCAACTATTGTAGACGCCCCCGGCTTGACGCGCGTCGCGACCGGCGACGCAAGCGTCGCAGGCGTCGCACCGATCGGTACGGGCCAAGTCGTCATCAATGCGAAAGCGCCTGGACGCACGACCATTTATATTTGGTCCGCGTACGGCGGCGCGGAAAAGTACGAAGTCTACGTTTCGGGTCAGCAGACGAACGATCTCGCAAAGATGGTCAAAGCGGCGCTGAACTTGCCGTCGGTGCAAGTCATCAGTTTCCGCAACGCCGTCGTCGTACGCGGCACCGTTAAAGATCAGGCAGTTTCGGAGTATATCGACTCCGTTCTGAAACGCTTTACGCCCGTTGCCGGCAAGCTGAGTCAAACGCTCGTAAACGCCGTATACGTACCGCATCCACTGGGCGCCGTCGAAGAAGAACTCGCGCACATTCCGGGCGCTTCGAACATCCATCTCGACTACGATCAAAGCCAAACCGCCGCCGGCAACATTATCGTCAGCGGCGAAGTGCGCGATCGCGAACAAGCCGAGATGGTAATGGAAAAAGCTCGCGGACTCGCGGGCCGCTTCCTCTCGACGAACGCGAAGGTCGTCGATCGGCTTCAGGTCGATCTGACGACGCAAATCGACGTAAAAGTGTACGTTCTGGAAGTCGACAACACAGGACTATCGAACCTGGGCATGTACCTGCAATCGGCGTCGTTCACTCCGGGCGGAAATCGCTACACGCTCAACGCTACGGGGTCGTACCCGGTCGTAGAGCAGCCGCGCGGTCTCGGTAAAGCGTTTACGATCGGCGCGTTTTTCCGGACGTTTACATTAGCGCCAACCTTCGATCTAGCTCTGCAATCGGGACACGCTAAGGTCCTGTCCTCGCCCGATCTCGTGACCCTTCCGGGTGAAGAGGCGAAGTTCTTAGTCGGCGGTCAAATCCCGTACACGTATTCGTCCGGCCTTGGCGCGGTCAGCGTTCAGTTCCAGCAATACGGCGTGCAGCTAGACGTGACACCGACGATCCTGGGCAACGGCAAGATCGAATGCAAAATCGCC
>DASRSM010000107.1:0-25138 GCA_035656415.1 Vulcanimicrobiaceae bacterium
TGCAGGCGCGAAAGCTTGGCTTTTGCCTTGCGCCAATTCGCTGAGAACTTGCGCTTGTGCGCCATCCGTCGCTGATAGAACGCCAAACGCCGCTCGTACTTCTTGAAGGCGTTGGCTCCTTCGACGAACGTACCGTCCGACAGGGCGGCGAACCGCACGACTCCCAAGTCTATTCCCACCGCTGCGCTTGATGGTTGAACGGGATCCGGGAGTTCACGCTGCGTCTGAACCGTGACATACCAGTGAATGCCGTCGCAGGCAATCGTGACGTTCTTCGGTCTCCCCTCGATCTCGCGGCTCTTGCGAAACCCGATCCATCCGATTTTCGGAAGCAAGACCCCGCTGCCGTCGATGGCAAAGCCTTGCGGAAACCGGATGCCTTGAGGGCGACCGCGTTTCTTGAACCGCGGCAATCGTGCAGCCAGCTTGGGATCGAACGCGCGCCGATAGGCCGTCGCTAGGTCCTTGATGGATTGTTGCAACGGCTGCGAGTGAACCTGACGCAAAAACGGGTGCTCGCTTTTGAGATAGACCAGGTATTCGCACATCGTCTTGTATCCCAGGCGCTTCTCGCCCCGTTCGTGCCGAAGCTCATTCAATGCCAGCACCTCGTTCCAGACAAAACGCGAGCAACCGACGAAGCACCGCAAGAGCGCGGCCTCGGCCTGTGTCGGCTTGAGTCGAAAACGATAGCCCTGGCGACGAGTCACCGCTTCATTTTACAGCGCAACCATGCCATATGCATGGCATCATGGATCATAGGCGCTGCGCGCCTAGCGGTAAAGGAAAAACGTCTCCGTAACGGGGCTCGGCCCGGGCAGTGGCGGCGGCTGCAGGAACGGCACTCCGGCTCCCCGACCCGGCTGCGGCAGAGGTGATGCGCGTAACGCAGGGCGCTTCGAAAGCGCCGTGCAAACGCCCTAAACCAGCCCGTGGAGATCGCCCGTTGAGAACTCATCAGGAGAAATACGAAGAGCTCGCGCGCAAACGCGCGCTTTCTGAAGACCCGGCCGGCGCCCAAGCCGCGCAACGGCAGCACGCGCGCGGTAAGCGCACGGCGCGCGAACGCGTGACCGCGCTCGTCGACGAAGGGTCGTTTACGGAGTTCGATCGTTTCGTCGTGCATCGCACCAATGCGTTCGGACTCGACGAAAAAGAGTTTCTCGGCGACGGGGTGATCACCGGACGCGCAACGATCGACGGGCGCCAAGTCTTTCTGTTCTCGCAAGACTTCACGGTGCTCGGCGGCTCGCTCGGCGAAGCGTTCGCGGAAAAGATCTGCAAGGTGATGGATCTCGCCGTTCGCACCGGCTCGCCGGTAATCGGCATCAACGACTCGGGCGGCGCGCGCATTCAAGAGGGCGTCGTTTCCCTCGGCGGTTACGCGGAGATCTTTTGGCGAAACGTTGCGGCCAGCGGCGTCGTGCCGCAGATTAGTTTGATTGCCGGACCATGCGCGGGCGGCGCCGTGTATTCGCCCGCAATCACCGACTTCATCATCATGACCGAAAAGATCTCGCAGATGTTCATCACGGGACCCGAGATCATCAAGACGGTCACCGGCGAAGACGTGACGTTCGAACAGCTCGGCGGTGCGATGACGCACGCGACGAAGAGCGGCGTCGCACACTTGATCGCTTCCGACGAAGACGACTTGGTCGAACAAACGCGCACGCTGCTTTCATTCTTGCCGCAAAACAATCTCGAGGATCCGCCGCGCTTTGCGTGCGACGACGACCCGCATCGCAGCGTCGATTCGCTCGACGACGTCGTTCCGGACTCGCCCAACAAACCGTACGACATGCACGAAATCGTCGAAGCGGTCGTCGATAACGGCGATTTCTTCGAGATTCAGCCGCTCTTCGCGCAGAACATCATCTGCGGGTTCGCGCGCATCGGCGGACGTTCGATCGGCATCGTCGCCAACCAGCCGAGCGTGCTGGCAGGCGTGCTCGACATCGACTCGTCCAAGAAGGCCGCGCGGTTCGTCCGCTTCTGCGACGCGTTCAACATCCCGCTGGTGACGTTCGTCGACGTTCCGGGCTTCTTACCGGGAGCCGATCAGGAATACCACGGCATCATTCTGCACGGTGCGAAGCTGCTCTATGCCTTTGCCGAAGCGACGGTGCCGAAGATTACGGTCATTACGCGCAAGGCGTACGGCGGCGCGTACGACGTTATGTCGAGCAAACACATCCGCGCCGACGTCAACCTCGCGTGGCCGACGGCCGAGATTGCCGTCATGGGAGCCGAAGGTGCGGTCAAGACGATTTTTCGCCGCGAACTGGCCGCGGCGAAGGATCCGGCCGAAAAGATGCGCGAGCTCATCGACGAGTACACGGTGCGTTTCGCCAACCCGTATATCGCGGCGCAGCGCGGTTACGTCGACGACGTGATCGAAGCGCACCGCACGCGCAGCGCGATCGCGACCGCGCTCGACATGCTTGCGAACAAGCGCGTCGAGCGCCCGAAACGCAAACACGGCAACATCCCGTTGTGAAGGACCACAAACCATGAAGAGCACGCGAGGAGAATTTCTGGCCGCCGGTATCGCGTTGACGGCGACGCCTCAGATCGCCGCCGCCGCGTCGCCCACCCCCCGACCGGAGCCGGCGTTTCCGCCGCTGCATTTCGACGTAGCGGCTTTCGATGCGGTTCTGAACGTGCCGGCGACGCACAAGCATCTCTTCGCGGCCGCAAAGATCAACGACGGACTCATTCTCGACGCGGCGCGTAACACGCTCACGGCGTATAGCGATATCGGCATTTCACCCAAAGACGTGCAGCCCGCTCTCGTCTTCTACCACTTCACGAGCTGCCTGGGCTTCGACGATTTCGTGTGGAACAATTATTTTATTCCGGCGCGGCCGAAAACCCGACCGATCGACGAGTTCGCGACGGACGTTGCGACCATTGCCAACGACAAGACGCGCGGTAATCCGTGCCTTCACAAGACCGGCAAGCCCGGCGATACGTCGATCGAGTCCCTCATCGCCGACGCAAATGCCCGCTTCTTCGTCTGCAACAACGCCACGCGATACCTGGCGAGCTACGTCGCGAAGCAGTTGAAGCTGGATCAGCTCGACGTCTACGGCAAGATGACCGCGCACCTCATTCCCAACGCCATGCTCGTTCCAGCGGGGGTATGGGGCATTCACGCGGTCCAAGAGCGTCATTACACCTATTTGCAGGCAACGCTTTAGGCCCGATGGTATCTAAAGACGCTGTGAAATTACTCGAAGGAAAACGCGCGCTCGTCACGGGCGTGGCCAATCGGTGGTCGATCGCGACCGGCATCGCTCGCAAGTTCCACGAGCACGGGGCCACGCTGGCCCTGACCTATCAAGGCGAACGCGTCAAGGACGAAGTGGAGAAGCTGGCGGCCGAGCTCGGCGGGGCGCACGTCGTGGAATGCGACGTTTCGAACGACGCTTCGCTGGCGGCGATGCGCGACGATCTTGCGAGCAGGTTTGGCAAGCTCGACGCGCTCGTGCACTCGATCGCGTTTGCGAACAAGGCAGACCTCTCGGGCAAAGTTTACGACACGTCGCGCAGCGGATATTCGCTGTCGCTCGACGTTTCGGCGTTTTCACTCGTCGCGCTGGTGCAGTCGCTGCGCGAAGAGCTCAACGACGGGGCCTCGATCATGTCGCTGACGTATCTCGGTGCGACGCAGATCGTCCCGAACTACAACCTCATGGGCATCGCGAAGGCGGCGCTCGAGGCCGGAATGCGCTATCTCGCCTACGATCTCGGCGAACGGAAGATTCGCGTCAACGCCATCTCGGCGGGTCCGATCAAAACTGCCAGCATGCGTCAAGTCGGCGGCGCGACGAAGATGCTCGAGATCGTTCCGAAGATGGCGCCGCTGCGGCGCAACGTGACGGCCGAAGACGTCGGCAACACCGCCGTCTACCTCGCGTCGGATCTTTCGTCGGCGATTACGGCCGACGTCCACTTCGTCGATGCGGGTTATCACGCGATGGGCATGTTGCCCCCGGACTTCACAATGTGATCGAGCAGATTTTAGGCACGCCAAGTGACGAGGAGCTCGCAGCGATCGTAGCGGCGCTTTCTATTTGTCATCCTGAGCATAGCGAGCGAAGTGAGCGAAGTCGAAGGGCAGGCGCCTGGACCGTCGCTATGCGCTACCCAGACCTCGAATTCGACGACCTTCGGGCCGTTGTGACAAGCGGCCGTGTTCTCTAAAATAGTAATCGCCAATCGCGGCGAGATCGCAGTCCGCGTGATTCGTACGGCGCACGAGATGGGAATTTCGTGCGTCGCCGTTTACTCCGAACCCGATCGTGACGCGCTTCACGTCCGCATGGCCGACGAAGCGTACCTTATCGGACCGGCCGCGCCGTCGCACAGTTATCTCGACGCTGAAAAGCTTATCGACGTCGCGCGGCGTTCGGGAGCGGAAGCGATCCATCCGGGTTACGGATTCCTGGCCGAAAACGCCGGCTTCGCGGAGCGCGTGATCGAAGCCGGATTGACGTGGATCGGCCCGCGTCCCGAAGCGATCCATGCGATGGGCGACAAGCTGCGTTCGCGTATCGCGATGCAAAAGGCCGACGTGCCTGTGGTGCCGGGCGGTCTCGATCCGATCGCGACTGCCTCCGAAGCGCGCGAGGTCGCCAAGAAATACGGCTATCCCCTCGCCCTCAAAGCCAGCGGCGGCGGCGGAGGCAAAGGGCTCAAAATCGCGCGCTCGCCCGAAGACGTGGAATCCGCGTTCGAAACGGCTCGGCGCGAGGCTGAAGCCTACTTCAAGAACGGAACGATATACGCCGAGCGTTACCTCGAAAATCCCAAGCACATCGAGCTGCAAATTCTCGCCGACAAGTACGGCAAGGTGCTGCACGTCGGCGAACGCGACTGTTCGCTCCAGCGGCGGCATCAAAAGCTCTGGGAAGAAGCGCCCGCCCACCTTACTCCCGGCTTACGGCACGAGATGCGCGAGGCCGCGGTCCGTGCCGCCGAAGCGATCGGTTACGACTCGGTCGGCACGATCGAATGTCTCGTTTCGGAGGCGAGCTTTTTCTTTCTCGAGATGAACACGCGAATCCAAGTCGAGCATACCGTGACCGAAATGATCTCAGGTCTCGATTTGATCCGCGAACAGATTCGCGTCGCGGCCGGCGAACCGCTGGGTTTCGTTCAGGACGACGTTACCTTCAACGGCTTTGCAATCGAAGGGCGCGTCAACGCCGAAGATCCCGCGCAAGATTTCCGCCCCGCGCCGGGTACCGTGACCGCTTACCGCGAGCCCGCCGGTTTGGGCGTTCGCGTCGACTCGGCGGCGTATCCCGGCATCGCGATCGCGCCCGAATACGACTCGATGATCGCCAAACTGATCGTGTGGGCGCCGACGCGCTCGCAAGCGATCGCGCGATTCAAACGCGCCATCGACGAGTTCGTCATCGAAGGCGTGCCGACGACGCTGCCGCTGCTGCGCGCGCTGTGCGATCACGAACCCGTCGTCGACGGCACGTTCGGCACGAGCACCCTCGAAACGTTCGCCCAAACCATGCGCGCACAGAATGGCGCAACCGATGTCACGCTGAGCTCAGCGCCCGCAGGGCGTCTCTCGACTTCGCTCGGGATAAACTCCGTCGAAGGGCGAGGGACGGACGAGACCATCAGCGTCGAGGTCAACGATAAGCTCTTCCGCGTACGAGTTATCGGGGGCGCCCTTCGACAGGCTCAGGGTGACACGAAAAGCGCACCCCGCCTGGGTTCAAGCAAGAAGCGCGCCGCTACGGCTTCGGGCAGCGACGTCGTTTCGCCGATGCACGGCGTCGTGGTCGAACTGCGCGTCAAGGAAGGCGCCTCGGTAAATGAAGGCGACGTCGTCGCCGTCATCGAGGCGATGAAGATGATGAACGAAATTCGAGCGCACAAGAGCGGGACGATTGCTTCGGTGCACGCGACTGCCGGCGGGACGGTCGAAGCCGGGTCGCCAATCGCATCGATCGGATAACCGCCATGGCTCGCGACTTCAACACTTCCGGGATCCCCATTCAACCCGCTTACGACGACGTAACGGGTACGCCGCACGAGCTCGGTGAGCCGGGAGCGTTTCCGTACGGCCGCGGCATTCGCAAAGACATGTATCGCGGCCGCCTCTGGACGATGCGCCAGTACGCGGGTTTTGCAACGGCGGCCGAGTCGAACGCTCGCTATCGTTACCTGCTCGAGCGCGGCCAAACCGGACTGTCGGTTGCTTTCGATCTGCCGACGCAACTCGGATACGACTCCGACGCGCCGCAAGCGCGCGGTGAAGTCGGCAAGGTCGGCGTTGCGATCGATTCGGTCGCCGACATGGAGACGCTCCTCGACGGCATTCCGCTCGACAAAGTGACCGTGTCGATGACCATCAACGCGCCGGCGTCGATCTTGTTCGCGCTTCTCCTCGCGGTGGCGCGCCGGCGCGGAATTCCGTTCGACAGGCTCGGCGGGACCGTGCAGAACGACGTCCTCAAAGAGTACGTCGCGCGCGGGACCTATATTTATCCTCCGGCCGCGTCGATGCGATTGGTGACCGACGTGATGTCGTACTGCGCCCGCGAGGTACCGCAGTGGAACGCGATCTCGGTATCGGGATATCACATTCGCGAAGCGGGTTCGACCGCGGTCGAAGAGATCGCCTTTACGCTGGCTAACGGCAAGGCGTACTTGCAGGCAGCGCGCAACGCAGGCATCGAGCTCGATACCATCGCGCCCCGCATCTCCTTTTTCTGGAACGCGCACAACGACTTTTTCGAAGAGGTCGCTAAGTTCCGGGCGGCGCGCTACATGTGGGCGCACATCACGCGCGACGAGTTCGGCTGCAAAGATCCCCGATCGCAGATGCTGCGGTTCCACACGCAGACCGGCGGCTCGACGCTGACCGCACAAGAGCCCGACAACAACGTGATCCGCGTTACGCTGCAGGCGCTTGCGGCCGTGCTGGGCGGCACGCAGTCGCTGCACACCAACGGAAAGGACGAGGCGCTCGCGTTACCCACGGCGGAGAGCGCCAGAGTCGCGCTGCGCACCCAGCAAATTATCGGCTACGAATCGGGCGTCGTCGACGTCGTCGATCCGCTCGCCGGATCGTATTACGTCGAATCGCTCACCAACGAGCTGATCGAGCGAGCGTCGTCGCTCGTTGCCGAAATCGACGAGATGGGCGGAAGTATCGCCGCGATCGAAAGCGGCTGGATGCAGGCTCGCGTGGCCGACTCCGCTTATGCGGCTCAGCAAGCGATCGAATCGGGCGAAGCCGTCGTCGTCGGCGTCAATCGTTTCGTCGAACCCGGCGGCCCGGCGAGCGAGATTCCTTTGCAGCGTATCGACGAGGGCGTGGAGCGCGAGCAGGCCGCTCGACTCGCCGAGTTACGCAACGCGCGCGACTCCTCCAAAGTGGAAGCGCTGCTCGGCGCCATTCGCATCGCCGCTCGAGGTTCGGACAATCTCATGCCGCACTTCATCGAAGCCGTCGACGGCGGAGCTACGCTCGGTGAGATCTGCGACGTGTTGCGGGGAGTGTTCGGCGTCTACCGGGCCAAAGAGATCGTCGCGTGAAGATCGATCACGTCGCCATCGTCGTCAAAGATCTCGAAGCCACCGTGCGTTTATATACGGAAACGCTCGGTTTCCGCGAAGCGTACCGCGAGGTCATTTACGATCAAGGCGTCGAGGCGGTCGGACTCGAGGCGGGCGATTCGATTATCGAACTGCTGCTTCCGCTCGACGAAAACTCGCCGATCGCCAAATACCGCGGCGAAAGTGCGACGCGCTTACATCACACGGCGTATTGCGTCGACGATATCGAAGCAAAGCTTGCCGAGCTGGCAGCCAAGGGCGTTCGTCTGATTGACGAGCAACCGCGTAAAGGCGCGCACGGTAACCTCATTGCGTTCCTTCATCCGAAATCGACCGCCGGCACGCTCGTCGAGCTGTGTCAGCGCGACCGCTCTAATCCCGACTTAACCACGCACTAATCGGATTCGCGCGCGCACTCACCTTCAGTAAGGCACAATAGCCTTGATGAAGGTGAGCACAAACATGTTTAAACGACTTCTCGGTGCGGTCGCGGCCTCGGCGATGGCTGCATCGGTTCTTTTTTCCGCGGCACCTGCGAGCGCGCAGGTTTACCCGGCCTCCTATACGCCTGCCTACGCACCCGTAGGAACGACCCCGTTTGCCAGCTGCCCGATGTACGGGAACGGCATGTGGTTGTGGAACGGCGCGTCCTGGACGTGGTGTCCGCCCGCTTCGGTCGCAGTCGCACCGGTTGGTGAAGCTGCCCTGGTTGGTTACTACGGTTTCGGAACGATGGCACCGCCTCCGACGATCGCCGTCGCTCCCATGACTGCCGCTCCGGTCGTCTACGTACCGGTTGCCGTCGCGCAGACGGCGGCATATCCGTCGTATGGTTATCCGCAGCAGTATGGATCCGGCTACCCGCAGCAATACGGCTACCCGCAGCAATACGGCTACGCGCAGCAATACGGCTACCCGCAGCAGTATGGCTACCCGCAGCAGTATGGCTACGGTTATCCGCAACAACAGTACGGCTACCCCGGCTATCCGCAGCAGTACGGCTACGGCTACCCGCAGCAATCAGGTTACGGCTATCCGTCGCCTTATGGATCCCCGTATGGCTACTCGCCGTACGGTATCGGCGGCGCTTCAATCACGGGTAATCCGCTTCTCGACGGGCTGCTCGGCGTCGTCGCGACGGGTCTGCTCGGCAGCGCGCTTGGGATGAACTCGCAGCCCTACGGTTACGGCGCCTATCCGCAGCCCTACGGTTACGGCGCTTATCCGCAACAATACGGTTACTCGCCCTACAGCTACGGCGCTTATCCGCAGCAATACGGTTACTCGCCCTACAGCTACGGTGGCGGTGGCTATCCGCAGTATGGTTACGGCGGCGGCTACGCACCTTCGTACACCTACAACGTGTATCGCACCACGCGCATCGTGCGCGTCGTTCGCCGCGGCAACACCGGTCGCAACGGCGGCGGACGCGTCGTCCGCGGGACGCGCCCGGTCCTCTTCCGCAATCCGGTCGGCGTTCGGCACCCGGTGATGGTTGCTCGGCCCATCATTGCACCGCGCCATACGTCCGTCGTCGCGCATCAGCCGATCGCGCGTCCGGTGATCGCACCGCATCGCCCCTTCGTGGTCTCGCATCGTCCGGTCGAGGTAACGCGCCATCCCGACGTGATCTCGCACCGTCCGTCCATCGCCGCGCATCCGGTAACGGCAGCCCGTCTGCAGCAACGCAGCACGTTCGCCACCGCTCCGGCTCGCGATCGTCAGATCGCTGCACCGCGCAGCGCCACGTTCCGCGTCCGCGCTCCGTCGACGTTCGTTCGCAACGACGCGGTCGCGCCTCGCGTACGTCAAGACAAGGGAGCCTTCGCACCGCGCAACGCGATGCGTCAGGACACCGTTCGTCAAGACAACAGCGCCTTCGCACCGCGCAACGCGATGCGCCAGGACACCGTTCGTCAAGACAACAGCGCCTTCGCACCGCGCAACGCGATGCGCCAGGACACCGTTCGTCAAGACAACGGCGCCTTTGCACCGCGCAACGCGATGCGCCAGGACACCGTTCGTCAAGACAACGGCGCCTTCGCACCGCGTAACGTACAGCAGCAACCGCGGTTCGACCAGGCTCCGCAGCAGCCGCGCTTCGAGCAGGCTCCGCAACAGCCGCGCTTCCAGCAGGCTCCGCAGCAGCCGCGCTTCCAACAGGCTCCGCAACAGCCGCGCTTCGAGCAGGCTCCGCAGCAGCCGCGTATCGAGCAGGCACCTCGCGTCGACCGTCAGCAGACCTTCTCCGCGCCGCGTCAAGCTCAGGCTCAAGCGCCGGCTCGCGCCGACCGCAGCGATCGCTCGGGCGGCGGCGGCGACCATCACCGCCAGCCTCCTGCCTAAAAGGCTCGCGACAAAACGAAACGCCTCCGAGTACGCTCGGGGGCGTTTTCCATTTGTGCGCGCGATTTTAGTGATGGAAGATGGGCGTTTGAATCGCTCCGTTGATGACGAACTGTACGGCCAGCGCACCGAGAATGATGCCGAGCAATCGCGTCACCACGTGGATGCCGGTGTTGCTGATGATCTTCAACAAGAGGGTCGACGCGCGCATGCAGATCCACGTCACGAGCAGCGCTGCCGCGTACGCAACGACGACGATCGCTAAGCGGAGTTTATCGCCGTGCGCCAAGCTCACGAGCAGCAGAATCGTCGCGATCGTTCCCGGCCCCGCGATCATCGGCACGGCCAGTGGGAACACCGCGGGGTTCTCGTTTTCGGCGGCTTCACGCTCCTCGGCCTCGGTCCGCTTCGCGCCGGTAGGCCGCGCGAACAGCATATCGATGGCGATGAGAAACAAGAAGATGCCGCCGGCAATCGTAAACGCAGGCAGCGTAATGCCGAGGTATTCCAAAAACGAACGCCCGACGAGCCCCATGAAGAGCATGATGCAGGCAGCCACGATAATGGCCTGATCGATGATGCGATTGCGCTCCCGCGGACCGTCGTTCGCGGTCGCGCTCAACGTCAAGGGAATCATGCCGATCGGGTCGATGATCGTAAAGGCCGTGGCAAAGGCCGTCGCCAGAAACCGGACGTCCATGCCCCGAGCGTTCCTAGATGTTGGGCGCGATACCTACGTCAACTGAAGTTTCGAAGGTCCGGTCCCACGGAAGGCCGATCGTAAGCGCGGCGATGTGGTATCCCGGATAGAGCTGCGAGAGGATGGCGTCGGCGCGATACCACAGCAGCGCGCGATCACGGTCGGCCGAGGCCGCGGCAGTTTGCGGTGTCAGCAGCGTGTGGTCGGTCACGCCTTGTGCGTCGAGATTGGCGTTGAGGTCGGGGCGGACGAAATCGTGATAGGCATAGTCGTCGACGAAGCGGACGAACGTGAACGTGCGATGTGCCAGCGCGTCGTACGTGTGCATGCGGCGTCCCGCGCCGGCCGCTACCGCTTCCGCCAACGCGGTACCCACCGTATTTGCGTTGGTGTTCCACGACGAGTACGCATCGAGCTTGGACGCAGTACCCGACGCGAGAATACGCTGCGCGAACGCCGCCTGCGACGCATACGAAACGAGATACGATAAGTCGGCCAACGCAACGCTGCCGCCGGCGTTGACGTCGGACGTCATCGCATCGGCAAACGCGTCGTCCTGCTCGGCCGTCGTCCGCGGTATGCGAACGAACAGCGTTACGTCAGGATGGACGTCGTCGCGTACCCCGCCGCAGAGCCGCACCAGACCGTCGATCGCCGACGAGATCGGTGCGAACTCCAGCGGGTCTTGAAACGCAGCACCGTTGGGGGTCGAGTAACGAACGGCAACGCGAGGAACCCAATGCGCCTCGCGGGCAATCGCGTGCGAGACCAGAGCCATACCCAGCTCGTCGGCACCCGGTTCGATCGCCGCGCGCGACGCCATTGCCGGATCTTGTGCGACGACCGACTGCAGCCACGTCACTTCTCTCACGTGCAGCCCCACCGGTCCGGCATCGTCTTGTCCGAGCACGAGCCGGTCGATCGTGCCGTCCGCGGCCATCCCCAGCAGCAGCCTGTCGACTTCCAAATCGCGCGCGCGCGTCGCGACGTATGCGTCGAACGTGGCATCGCCGATCAACCAGCGCAGGTGCGCGGCGCGTGCCTCCTCGCTCGGGAGGAGCGGATCGTGAAGGTTCGCGTACTGCTGCAAATACCTCCAAATCGGGTACGGCGCAAAATAGGCGGCCGTCGACGGAACGCCGGTCGGCGCGAGCCGCATCACCGTTCCGAACGTCGCGATCCAAGCATCGGGACGCTCGGCACGCAAATGCGCGAGCTCCTTGAGGCGGAAGTACGCATCGGCATAGGTTGTTCCGGGAACGCGCGATCCGAGCAGTCCGCCGTACGCGAGCATATCGCTCGACACGACGAACGCGCGCGTCTCTTTATCCGCGGCGCGCTGGTTCAGCCAGATCACGATCGCATCGGGACGCCCTTGGGTCAGGTAATGACCGATCAGCTCGGGCGCAGGCGTGTCGACGCGCACTCCCGCGATTTGGCCCAGCATGACGGGAAGCTCCGCGGTCACGGGACGATCGTCGAGCGGTACGAATGCGATCGACGCGAGCAACGCGGCGAACGCGGCGATCATAAAACGGCTCGCAACGAACCGCGGTGGCGCTCGAGCAGCGCGAGGGCTTCTTCCACGCCGACGTTGCGGCGTGCCATGACCGCCGCAATTTTTACGCGCCCGCCAGCCATCCCGAGCAGCTGGCGTGCGCGTTCTTCTTCGACGCCGGTGAGATGGCGCACCAACCGAATCGCGCGCGCGCGCAGCTTTGCGTTGCCGGCGACGACGTCGACCATCAAGTTGTCGTAGACTTTCCCCAACCGCACCATCACCGCGGTCGACAACGTGTTGAGCGCGATTTTCTGTGCGGTTCCGGCTTTGAGGCGCGTCGATCCGCTGAGCGGTTCGGCGCCCGTCGCCAAGACGATCGGCAGTTCGGCGGCGCGCGTCAGCGCCGAGTTCTCAACGCTCGCGATTCCGATCGTGAATGCGCCCAGTGCGCGCGCTTGGGCGACGGCGCCGACAACGTACGGCGCACCGCCGCTTGCCGAAATCCCCACGACGGCGTCTCTGGCGTTCGCGCATGCCTGCGCCGCCGCCGCGCCGGCGGCGCCGTCGTCTTCGGCGCCTTCGACCGCGCGCGTGAGCGCATCGTGTCCGCCGGCAATGTGCGCGCACACCATCGTTGGATCGGTACCGAACGTCGGCGGCATTTCCGAGGCGTCGAGCACGCCGATGCGCCCGCTGCTTCCGGCGCCGAAGTAATGCAGACGTCCGCCGGATTCGAGCCGCCGCACGATTCCATCGACGGCATGTGCTAGCGCCGGGGCGGCGGCGGCGACGGCGTCGACGGCGGCATGCTGCTCGAGCGCCAACACGTCGACGAGCTCGCGCGTCGACATCGTGTCGAGGCCGGCGCTGCGCGGATTGACGGCCTCGGTCGCGGGCAGCTCGCTCACGCTTACGCGTCTCCCGCTAAAGCGCGTGCTTCCGCGAGTGCGCCAAAATGCGGTGCGTTCGGATTCTTCACGACCGCTAGATGCGGCATTTCGTTGGAAATACGAGTCTCGAGCAGATACGTGAGCATCGAGTTTTCCACCAGCAAGCCGCCGCAGAGCGCGAGCGGCGCTTCTTTGCTGTTTCCGATCGAGGCGATTCGGCAGATCGATCGCACGAGATCGAATAGATCGAGCGCCGCGGTCTGCACGATCTTCACCGCGCTGCGGTCTCCTGCGCTCGCCCGTTCGAGAACCAGTGCGGCAAACGATGCGACGCTTGCAATCGGCGCGTCTGAAGCATACAGATGCGCCACCGCCTCACGGGCCTCCGACGCGCCAATGCGCGCCAGCACCGCTTGCGTCAGCGCGTCGCTGGGTGCGCGTCCTTCCGCGGATTTGAGCGCGAGGCGCACCGCAGCCGCGCCAATCATGAACCCCGATCCCTCGTCGCCGACAAGATAACCGAATCCGCCGGCGCGAAACGCGTTGCCGCCGATTTCCGCGTACCCGATCGAACCCGTTCCCGCGATGAGCGCGATGGCATCGCCGGCCGGCACGGCCGCGCGCAGCGCGACGTGCGCATCGTCGGTAACTTCGATGCGCGCGCGTGGAAATCGCGCCGTCAGCGCGGCGAGCAGCTCGCCCTTCACGTTATCCGTTCCCGCCCCAGCCACGCCGATCACGACGGCGTCGGGCGATGCAGATCCGGTCGCTCCCGCAATTGCATCGCCGATCGAGGCTGCGGCGCGCTCGATTCCGGCAATCACGACGTTCGCGGCGGGTCCGGTTGCCGGGCGCAGCAACTCGCCGTCGCGCATCGCTATTGCGACGGTATGGCTTCCGCCCGCGTCGACGCCGACGGCAATCACGCCGTGGCTCCCGCGCGAAGCTCGCGCTCGATCGCGGCGAGCAGCGATTCCAGTTCGAACGGCGCGATCGCACCCAGCGGCACCGCGCGGTCGGCTCCGGTCGCGCGCGGAAGGTTCGCTACGCGGCCGCGCAGCGTTTCGTAACCGAGCAACGCGAAGAACATCGCCTCCTTTGCATCTGCGGGAACGCCCATGGCGTCGGACCGTTCGACGCGCCCGTGCGGCAGCCGTTCCGAAAGCCGCGCGAACAGCGTCGCATTGTGTGCGCCGCCGCCGCTTGCGAGCGTGCGCGCTTCGGCCATGCCGGCCGCTTCGATCGCGTGCGCGACGGTTATCGCCGTGAGCTCGGTCAACGTTGCCGCGCCGTCTTCAAGGCTCAACCGCGCGAGGCGGTCGCCATGACGCGCGAGGAACTGCGGACCGAATCGTTCGCGTCCCGTCGTCTTGGGAGGCGGCAAGTTGAAATACTCGTCGGCAAGCATTGCTTCGAGCAGCGGCTGGTCGATCGCTCCACGCGCGGCCAGCGCGCCGCCGGCGTCGTACCCCGACGCTCCGCGCGTTCGTTCGCGAACGAACGCGTCGACGAGCATCACGCCGGGACCGGTATCGAACGCCCACGCCGATTCGTCGCGCGGCAAGATCGTAACGTTTGCAATTCCGCCGATATTGAGCGCTACCCGATCTTCGTTCGCGTCGCCGAAGAGCAACTCGTCGACGTACGGTACGAGCGGTGCGCCGTGTCCGCCCGCAGCGCAGTCGGCGCTGCGAAAGTCGTAACAAACGGTCGCCTTCACCGCTTCGCGAATGACGAACGCGTCGCCGAGCTGCAGCGTCACGTGACGGTCGCCGTCGTGCCACACCGTTTGCCCGTGCGACGCAACGAACGCTACGTGCTCGCCGCCGGCAATCGTAGCCGCAGCGGCAGCCAGCGCTTCGCCCAGGGCGTGATGAAGCGCGGCCACGAGCGCGACGCTCCCCTCGTTGGGCGGCAGCGCCGCAACCAGCGCGCGACGCAGCTCCGCGTCGAACGGAACCGTGACGAACCTAAGCAGATCGATCGTGTAGCGGCTCCCTTGCGGCACGATCTCGACCAGTGCCGCGTCGATTCCGTCGAGCGACGTTCCGCTCATCAGTCCGATCGCTTTCACGCCGGGTTCTCCGCGGCGCCGATTGCCGCTTCGTAAAACGTCGCGCGCAGATCGCGCGTGTCGTTGCGGCCGAAGTACACGCTGTTGGTCAGCAACACTCCCGAAACGTCGCGCACGGGATCCGCCCACACGCAGGTTCCGACGAATCCGGTGTGTCCGAAACTCGAGGCGTCCATCGCGGCGCCGCATGAGTTGGTGTCGCTCGTCTTGAGCGCCCAGCCGAGTCCGCGGCGCAATATCGGATCGTAGGCCTGTTCGCGTACGGACTCGCGCGCGACGTCCGCGGGAAGCAGCGTCGCGTCGCGCCCGTGCAGCGGTCCAAGATACGCTTCGGTCAGCCGCGCGACGTCGGCCGCGGTTCCGAACAAACCAGCGTGCCCCGCAATTCCGCCCATGAGATACGCCTTTTCATCGTGCACGACGCCCTGCACTCTTCCACGCCAGCCGTCCTCTTCGGTCGCCGGTATCGCAAGCCGTTGGGGTCCGCGCGGCAGAAAGCCCAGCGCCGGCGACCCAAACGTCTCCTCGCTCAGCGCTGCGAGCGATTTTCCCGTCGCTCGTTCGATGACGGCGCCGAGTGCGATGAACCCGAGATCGCTGTAAATCACGCGCTCGCCCGGCGCGCCGACGAGCTCGCGTTCCAGCGCGTACCGCTGGACGTTTTCTCCGAGAATAGTCCGGTAGTCGGCGCCCGAGTTCATGCCCGACGTGTGTGCGAGCAGCATGCGCATCGTGATCCCGTCGTGGAGCAGCGGTTCGTCGAGCGGCGCGCCGCCGGCAACCAGCCGCAGCGCAAGGGTCGCGACGAAAAGCTTGGTCAGCGAAGCGAGATCGAAGCGCGTATCGACGTAAACGGGCTGCTGCAGTTCGTCGAGACGCGTCGTGCCGTAGGCGCGCTCGAAGATGGGAACGCCGTGCCGTTCGATACGCGCAACGGCTCCGGTGAACTGTTTTCCGCAGGCCGCCCGAAGCACCGCATCGACGTTTGCAAACCTGTCAGCCAACGGCGACTGCGTACTCCACCGGAAGCTTTCCCTGCGCCATAATACCGCCGAAAATCACGTCGGCCAATCCGCCGATCGAAGCGGCATCGTCGCCGTAGACGGCGAGCAGATGGCGCGCGTCGCCGAAGCACTGCAGATCGTAAGGCTCGAGCATCGAAATCACGAGCGCGTTCGAGAAACGGGCGACGATTCGCTCGACCGCCGCCGCCTGCGCCGGATGCACGTGCGCGCGACGCGACAAGACGATCGGCCGCCGCCGGCTATGGTCGGCGAATGACAACGCTTGCGCGACGCCGGACTCTTCCGGATCGACCGTCAGCTGCAGCTCTTCCAATACGGGAGCCTCAGCGCGAAGCGACGGCCGTCCGCCGCCGAAATCGACGACGCACGATGACGTCGGATCGGCGTGCGGAACGCCGCGAATTACGGTTACGGCGCGCCGCGCGATCTCGCGCCCGACGCCTGGATGCGGCGGAAATGCATCGAGCGGTAACGGCGGCTGACCCGCCGCGCGCAGCGCGGCTACGTGCGCGTAGGCTTCCTCGAGCCGCGAGCGCGGTACGTCTCCCGTTTCCACCGCTTTTTCGATCGCGACCGCGCTTTGCGCCGCAACTTCCGGTTGATGGCTAAAGAGCAGCAGATCGGCACCCGCGCGCAGCGCGACCACCGATGCGTCGACCGTTTTGCCCTCGCCCGATACCGCGCCCATCTCCAAACAGTCGGTAAGATACGCACCGCGAAATCCGAACTCTCCGCGCAATAGCGTGACGCCGACGCGCGATGAGAGCGACGCCGCAGCGTCGGGATCGATTGCGCGTAAGAGGACGTGCGCCGCCATCATGGCGGGCGCGTCTTTCGCAACGGCCGCAAACGGCGCGAAGTCGCGTACGCGCAGCGTGGCTTCGTCGGCGTCGACGACCGGAAGCGCGACGTGCGAATCGACGTGCGTCGACCCGTGTCCAGGAAAGTGTTTGTAGCACGGCACGACGCCGCCCGCTAGCAGTCCGCGCGCAACCCGTTGCGCCAAGGCTGCAACTGCAGCCGGATCGCTTCCGAACGAACGCGTTCCGATGACCGTGTTACCCGGCTCCAGCGCTAAGTCCAAAACCGGCGCGAAATCGAGCGTGCAGCCGGCGCGCCGCACGTCGAATGCGATCTGCTCGCCGGCCCGCTGCGCTAAGTCGAGATCGCCGGCCGCTCCGAGCGCCATCATCGACGGCATCGGCTCGACGCCGTGGCGAAGACGCGCCACCCGACCGCCTTCCTGATCGATCGCGACGATCGGCGGAGTATCGCCTGCATGTCGTGCCCGCAGCGCGTCGGTGACAGCGCGCACGCTCGCGACGTTTTCGCCGTTAGCCGCAAACAGCAAATACCCGCCGAAACGCGGCAACTCGCCGATGCGCGCGTTCTCGAAACCGCACGCGATGACGCCGAGGGCCAGGTCCGCAGTCGATAACGTTATTTGGCTATACCCGTTCGTTTGTCGAAGCGCCGCACGAACGCGTCCGGCAGATCGATTTCGACTGCTTCGCCCGCACGCGGTGCTTCCGACGCCGTGACGCGCGCCGTGAGCTCGCCGCGCGGCGTGGAGACGAGTACGTACGCATCGGCGCCGGTCGATTCCGTGCGAAGTACCGTTGCACTTAGGGCGCCGCCGGCAACGATCGCGACGCGCTCGGGTCGAATGCCGACGACGAACTCACCGTTCTCGAGCAAGTTCATCGGACGATCTCCCAAAAATCGCGCGACGCGAACCGAACGCGGCGCGTCGTACACGCGCTGAGGATCGCCGGTATCTTCGATGCGTCCGTCGATCAACACCGCGAGTTCGTCGCCCACGCTCATCGCTTCGGCGTGATCGTGCGTCACGTATACGATCGGACCGGCGAATCGCTGACGAACGCCGATGACTTCGTCGCGAACGGAACGTCGCAAGGCCGGATCGAGATGCGCGAGGGGCTCGTCCAAAAGCAACGCTTCGGGATCGGACAGCAACGCACGGGCGATCGACGCGCGCTGGCGTTCTCCGCCCGAAAGCTCGCGCGGCCGCCGATCGAGCGTCGCGCCGACGTGCAGCGCGCGCGCGGTGTTTTCCACGCGCTCTGCGTCGTCACGGTGGCCGTTGCGCAACCCAAAGCGAAGGTTGCCGCGTACCGTCATATTGGCGAACAGCGCGTCGTCTTGAAAGACGAGCGCCATGCGGCGTTCCTGTGGCGAGAGCGTTGCAACGCTCTTTCCGTGCAGCTTCACGTCGCCGGATTGCGGCCGCAAAAGGCCGGCTAAGACCCGCAGAAGCGTCGACTTCCCGGCGGCCGATGGTCCGACGACGGCAAGGGTCTTCTCTGAGGCGACGTCGATGGAGACGCCGTCGAGAGCGCGCTTCGACCCAGAATAGGCAACGACGAGCTCATGCGCGGCGAGAACGGCCACCCGCTTAGGCCGCTCCGAGGGTGTCGCGGTACTCGTCGCGCGCTTGGGCGTCGCCTCGGCGGGCGCGCTCGATTATACTTCGCAATCCTGTCACAGAAGCGTCGTCCGCGCGTTTTCCTGCCAACACCAAGCGCAAAGCGATCAGGCTCAACTCCGGCGTGCGTTTCCCCAGCAGCCGCATGCCCTCGTAGAAAGGCGACGCACCTGCGACTTGACTTGGTGACTCGAGCAGCCGCTTCACAACCTCGCCCTTATTCGGCTTATCGTCAAGAAGATAGCAATCGAGCAACTCGAACTCCATGGATATGCCCTTCGCCGTTCGTGTGGCCTTGCTCTTTGCGCTGGCCGCCTCGACGCTCGGAGCCGCGCCGCGGTCGGCGATCGAACCGATGCTCGATGCGATGCGCGCCGCCGCGGGACCGGTGTGGAACGCGCACTTCGTCTCGATCTCCCGCTTGTCGTTCGAGGGAACGACGAGCACGGTCTCGAGCGAAAGCCAAGGCATACCCTTCGCGCTGCGGCGCTGCAACGGCGAGCTTTGTGAAGGAACGTACTTCGACGGCGAGCGTTTGTTCACGGTCAACGTAAACGATACGTCGCTCCCGCAGTCGAGCGAGCCGGAGCCCTATCTTCGTTCGCTGCGAATCCTTGCGTCGCTCGACTTTCTATCGCCGTCGTTTACGACGCGCGGCGGGCGCCTGATCGACGGCGGCGTCGCGACGATGAACGGCAAACGCTACCCGACCATCTTCGTCGCCGACAAGGAAGCCATCCCGGTGCGGATCTACGTCGATCCGCGGAGCCATTTGTTACGATACGCCCGCGACGTCGGCGGTTCTGACATTTTCGAATACCGCGACTACCGGCGCGTCAACGGTTTCACCATTCCCTTTGAAGTGCTGCACAACGGCCAAACGCTCGAGCGTTACGACGACCGGACGCCGGTTACGTCGGCGTTCCATCCGCCCCACGGCATGGTGCCGATCTTCTCCGGAGCTCCGCAACCCGTCGCGCTCGATCCGATGCACGTTACCCCGGTATTTCCGTGTACCGTGGGCGGCGCCGCCGTGCACTGCCTGCTCGATACCGGAAACTCCGGCATTTCGATGAGCACCGAGCTCGCCGCACGATTGGACGCGCCCGTCGTGGGCGAGCACGCCGTGCGGGGACTAGGCAACTATTCGACGCAGGTAGTTCGCGCGGGACCGCTGGTGATCGGCAACGCAACGTTTCCCGAAGGCTATTACATCGTTCTCAACGACATCCATCGGTACGGCTACGACGTCGTCATTGGTACCGACGTTCTCGCGGCAACCAACGTGCGCATCGACGGGAACGCGCGCACGATCAAGTTCGGCGTCGCTGCGAAGTCCGCATCAATCACGGTTCCGATGTCGTTCGAAAACTTCGTTCCGGTAATCAGGGTGCAATTAGGCACCGTGGAAGCGCGGCTGCTCGTCGACACGGGCGACGAATCGAACATCAATCTGGCTTACGAGTTTTACACGAAGCACCCGCAGCTTTTTACGATCACGTCGAAACGGGACGTTAGCGGCGTAGGCGCGTCGTCGGTCGAAATGCTCGGGAGCATTCCGCAAGTCACGCTCGGATCGTATACGACCGGTCCGCAAACGATCGGAACCACGCAAACCCTCGTTGGAACGGCTTTCGGACACCTCGGCGCGGCGTTCTTGCAGCAGTTCGACGTCGACCTCGACTACAGCGCCGCCGAGCTGCACCTCGTCCCACACGTCTAACTCCGCTCCTTGTCATCCTGAGCGAAGCATCCTTGTCAGGCTTGCACCTCGAATACTTTGATTCTGCTGCGCGCGCCGCGCACGAGCGAAACGCGGCTGGTTGGTACGCCGAAATATTCGGCGATGGCGCGCGTACAAGCCTCATTCGCAGCCCCTTCGACTGCCCGTTGCCGGACTCGCACGACCAATGAGTCTCCGACACGCTCGACGCCGGGTTTGCGAGAACCTGGTTTAGCGGTGACGGTAATTCGCGCGCGATTCGCCCTTCGACGAACTCAGGGCGACACGGCGCGGCGTGACGCGTGCACTTCGCTGACGTGCGCGATGGCTTCGTCGATGCCGGACGGCTCGCCCAAGAAGTATCCTTGCACTTCGTGCGCGCCGATGGCGCGAATGTGTTCGAGCGTTAGCCGCGACTCGATACCTTCGGCGATCGAGTTGAGGCCGAGATTTTCCGACAGCGTGACGATGGCTTTGACGATCGCCTCGTCTTGCGAGCCAGGCAGCATGTCGCGCAGGAAGCTTTGATCGATCTTGAGTGTGTCGATCGGAAAGCGGCGCAGGTAGCTCAGGCTGGTATAGCCGGTGCCGAAGTCGTCGACTGAAAGACGCACCCCGAGCGCTTTGAACTCGTTGAGCATCGCGATACCGCTCGTGATATCGCGCATGATCGACGACTCGGTGAGCTCGAGCTCGATCCGTTTCGGGTTTATCCCGGTGCTGCGCAGCGTCGACGCGATGGTTTCTTTGAGTCCCGGCCGTTCGAATTGCCGCGCCGAGATGTTTACGCAGACGCGAGGAACGTGAACGCCCTCGGTATCCCATTGCGCTAACTGACGGCACACGTCACGCAGAACCCACGCGCCGACCTCATCGATTGCTCCGGTCTCTTCCGCCAATCCGATGAAGTGATCGGGACCCAGCAATCCTAGCGTAGGGTGCTCCCAGCGCACGAGCGCCTCGAAGCCGGCAAACACGAGATCTGCCGAGCGAAATATCGGCTGATAATGCAGCACGAGCTGCCCCGACGAAGGCGCGACGCGCAGGTCGCGCTTGAGCGCGAGACGTTCCGACGACGATGCGATCATCGTCGGAACGAACGAGCGCCAAGATTTGCCGCCGGATTGTTTTGCCGCGAGCATGGCCGCCTCCGACGATCGCAGGAGCGTGTACGCATCGTGCCCGTCGTCCGGATACAGGCTGATACCGCTGCTCGCCGTGAGATAGATCTCGGCATCGCCGATGATGAACGGCGAGTCGAACGACCCGTGCAGCCGTCCCACGAACGCGTTGGCGTCGGCGCCGCTCTGCATGTCGACCAGAAGAATCGCGAACTCATCGTCGCCGACCCGCGATACCGTCGCTCCGCCGTCGACCATGCGGCGCATGCGGCTGGCGACGAGGCGCAAGACCTCGTCGCCGTTGCTCGTGCCGTAGAGATCGTTGACTTCTTTGAAGTGATCGATGTCGGTGGTCACGAGCGCCAAGATGCCTTCGTGGCGGCGCGCCATTCCCATCGCCTGCGTCAAGCGGTCTTCCAGCAGCGCGCGGTTGGGCAGATCGGTCAGCGGATCGTACTGCGCGAAATACGCCAGGCGCTGCTCGGCGATCTTGCGCTCGGTGATGTCGAAGGCAACTGCAATCGTTCCCACGATGCGCCCGTCGATATCGCGCAGCGGCTCGACGTGGGCGCGGAAGGTCTTGCCGCCCCAGATCATCTCGTACTCGGCCGCGCCGCCCTGCAGCGCCTGAAGATGCGCGTGGCGGATCGGGAACCGCGACTCGTCGGCCAACAGGGCCGAGCTCGCCACATGCGTTCCGATCAGCGTTTCCGGCGCGTCCGGAACCGACTGCAGCTGTGCGCCTTCCACCGACGTCACGGTAAGGCTCGTATCGCTCGAAATAACCAGTGCCGGAAGCTGTTCGAAGAGCAGTCGCAAACGCGTCTCGCGTTCGCGGAGCTGGACTTCCATCAACGCGCGCGCGCGGCGCAGCTCGGAATCGCGCAGCGCGCGTTCGGCCGCGGGCCCTAAACGTTTGAGGTTGTTTTTGAAAATGTAGTCGTAGGCGCCGAGTCGGATCGTTTCGACCGCCGCCTCTTCACCGACCGCTCCGGAGACGATCAGGATAGGGACGCCGAGGTTGAGCTCCTTGATCAGTTCCAGCATCGCGATCGCCGAAAACGACGGCATCGAGTAGTCGCACAAGACCAAGTCCCACTGCTCGTCGAGCAAGACGCCCTGCGCGTCGTCGCGCTTGTCGACCCGTTTGGTGTCGACGGTATAACCGTGTCGCTGCAGCGCGAGCACGTTGAGCTCGGCGTCGTCGGGAGAGTCGTCGACGCAGAGTACCCGCAGGCGCGGAGTGCTGCTCAGATCGTGATTCCTTGCGGCGGCGCTTCGTTGAGCACGAGCCAGTAAAGGCCGACTTGCCGGACCGCCTCGACGAACTCGTTGAAGTCGACCGGCTTGCGCACGTAGCTATTGACGCCCAGTCGATAGCCTTCCAGAAGATCTTCTTCTTGTTTGCTCGACGTCAGAATGACGGTCGGGATAAGATGCGTCTCTTCGTTGGCCCGGATTTTCTCGAGCACTTCCAAACCCGAGACTTTGGGCAGCTTGAGATCGAGCAGAATGACTTGGGGCAGCGAACGGCCTGCCCGGTCGCCGAAGAGAAACTCGCACGCTTCGGCCCCGTCGCGCAGCACGACCACTTCGTTGATGATGTGATTCTTGTTGAACGCTCGCTGCGTCAGCTCGATGTCGTCTTCGTTGTCTTCGACGAGCAAGATGTACGGTTTCATCTGAACCTCACGCCGCGGAGACTCCGAACTTCAGGTCGGAGAGGAGCGGCGTCCTTTCATGCTGATAGCGGTAGCCGTCGGCGCGCTGGGTCAAGCGGCAATGGCGGTGGTGAATACCTTGAACGACGCCGTCTTTTGTCTGGACGTTGAAGCTGCCGGTGGCGCGAATGGCGACCCGTCCGGCGTAGCGACCATATTTCTTGCCGCTCGGGACGTCGGCGACGACCAGATCGCCGGTGCGAAATCCGCGCACGTTCTTGGTTCGCAAGCAGTAGCCGACCGGAAATCCCGAAGCGTCGCTGCGCGTCCGGCGGTGCGAGCCGTGCCCCATCGCCGTGACGACCAGGGTCGGGATCGTTCCATGCTCGACGCGTTCGACCGCGTCGAGATTTCCGGTGCAGAGCGCATCGAGCGCATGAGATTTCGGCAAGCCCAGTCGCGTGCGATTGAACTTCGTGCGGCCGCCCGAGCCGGTCTCGACCGGCAGCCCCGTCGCCGTGAGCGATTCCAAGAGCGCCCAACGCATTGCGTTGACGGCGGCGGCATCGCGCAACGGCGTCTTGAGTTGATGTGCGATGCGCGCACGTTTGGCTGCGTCGCGGGAAAGAAACGCGTCGATGACTTGGTCGGCCTTGTCCTGATTGCACGTCCCACAGGCGATCACGAGATTCGATACGCGGTTCGAGCCGCCGCGCGCCTTCGGGACGACGTGATCGATCTGCAGTGGTACGCCGTGCGCGTCGCAGTAGACGCAGGTGCGGTCGAACTTCTCCAAGAGATACTCGCGCAGCTCGTAGCCGCACAGCGTTCCGTGTTGGTACTCGACGCCGGAGATCGTCGGGTTCTCCATTTGCTGGAGATCGAAGCGCACGAGCTCTTCAACGATGTGCGCGACCGGAGCGAGTGCGCGCAAGCGGCGCACCCACGTCATCGTCGTTTCGAGCCGGTGCCGCAGCGAGGGCGCCAGCCAGCCATCTCCTTTGCGACGGTTGTCGAAGCGTGGTTGACGATGGCGCAGGTTGCGCGAACGGCGTCCGCGCCGAAAGCCTTTGCGGGTTTGGAGGTTTTCGCGAATGACGTTCCCGCGGTGGCGCAGTTCGATCAACGCTAGAGTCACGAGTGCGTCTTTGCTTTGGTGGACGAGTGCCAGGCCGGTGGCTTTCGATCCCGGATCGATTTTGAGAGCGAGTGGTTGAATCGTGCCGCCGACGCGATCGGTCAGTCGGATGCAGAACGGATGCAGGCGATGGACGCGGGCGCGGCCGCGCCGGAGCAGCAGCCGCGCGCGTTTTTCCGAGCACGGCATCAATGGCTGCCGGCGTTTGTCCAGGACGAAGACCATGTCGCGCTCCTTTCTCCTGACGGTGCCCGTAAGGGCCTGGTGACGGAGGAGATACGCTCCTCGCTCCTCTCGGGAAAGTTGCTCGGCGGTGTCGCGCTCGTTACCGTTTCGTGCCTGACGCGGCGTGTCTGCATAACGAACTTCGAGTGGTTCGAACTGAGGAAGCATTCGGACGTCGGTCGTAGTGCCTCCGAGCAACGGAGCATCGTGCGATGCCAACCCTGGTCAATATGAGCTCAAGATCGTTTCCTTTCTCAAGCCTCGTCCGTTAGGGCGAGGTCGTTGACGAAGCTCCTGGTAGAGAGAAGTAGAACGTTGCGCCTTTGCCGATCTCGCCTTCGGCGCGAATCGAACCGCCGTGGCGGTGAACGATGCGCGCGACCGTCGCGAGCCCAATGCCGGTTCCTTCGAACTCTTCGTTGGCGTGAAGTCGCTGGAACGCGCCGAACAGTTTATTTCCGTACGCCATGTCGAATCCCGCACCGTTATCCCGGATGACGAACTCGCCTTCCTCCGTCCGGCCGACCGCGATCCGCGGCCCTTCCGCCTTGCGCGTAAACTTCCACGCGTTGCCCATGAGATTTTCGAGGACGGCGCGCAGGAGATTCGGCTCGCCCGACGTGAGCAGCCCGGGTTCGATCGAAAATTCGACGTCGCGATCGGGGTCGCGTTCCCGCAGTTCTTCTGCAAACGAC
>DASRSM010000108.1:0-8081 GCA_035656415.1 Vulcanimicrobiaceae bacterium
ATTACCGTCAAGCGCACCGTGGTAAGGCGCGTGCAGTGTCAACTCGGCGGCCAGCAGGCATGCAGCTAAATCCCCAAAATGCTCGACGCGGCGGCGCGCTTGTTGAATTTGCGGTCATTTTGCCGATCGCTCTGGTCTTTCTCTTCGGCATCGTGGAATTCGGCATCGCGATGTTCGAATACCATGCGACGAACTACGCGGCAAAGTACGCGGCCCGGTATGCGAGCGTCCGCGGGGCCAGCTGCTCGGCCACGGGATGTCCGATAACTGCTTCGGCTCTTCAAAATGCCGTAAGGGCTGCAGTTCCGGGTACAGGCTTCGCAACGGTATCGCCTCAGTGGACGACGCCGCCGTCGGGTACCTACGTAGGCGCAGCACAGACTGCGGCGTGCGACAGCAGCGACCAAAATAAGGGATGCTTCGTCATCGTCACGGTGACGCAGCGCGTCCCACTGACCATACCGTTCGTTAACGTGGACCACCTAAGTTTCAAGGCCACGTCGACGGCCGCGATTACGCAGTAACGCCCCAACCTAACTCGCTTACGGAATGTCGATCGGTTTGACGGTCGATTCTTGACCCTGTCCGCGATCGTACGTCGCGATCAGAACGACTCGTCCGTGCGTACCGGGCGGCGCGTCGATGCTCGCCGCAGTCGCGCCGTCAGGTACGAACTCCGACGCAATCGTTTCGCCGTCGTTGGTCTCTAACGCGAGACGGACGTTGCTCGCGCCGGCAACGATCGACGTGTGTATCGTGAAGCCGGCAACGTTCGTTCCGACGACCGAAACTTTCTGCTGCGCGCCCGGCGGCGGTGTCGACGCCTGCGCGGGAGGATCGTCGTGTTGCGCCGGTGCGGTTACCGGTACCGCCGCGATGGCGTTTTGCGAAACGGCGTTCGGCTTAGGCGTCGGAACGACCGACTCCATACCCACGGACGACGCGGCATGGTTGTCGCCGCTTGCGACCGCGAGCGACACGCGCAGCTCCTTATCGTGACCGAAGCGCGGGATTCGCAACTGCGTTACGCCGGCCGGCGAAAGCTTCGCTTGCGCCCATACCGTATTTTGCGCGTCCTTGACGGAGACGACGCCGCTATGCGCGCTCGTTTGATAGCGCACCGTGACGATGCCGCCGTCGGGAATCTGCGACGCGTCGAGCGCGAGCGATTCGATGAGCGAACTCGCGGCGGTTGCCGGCAACGCCGGTTCGGGCAGCGCGGTGACGGGTTCCGCCCGTTCGGCAGTGCCTAGCGCACCTTCGTCACGCATCCGCAAAATATAACTCTGCGTGCGCTGCGCGGAGGGCAGCGTAAATACGATTGCTCCTTCGCGTTTGCGAACCGCTCCGGTCTTCAGCGTTACGCCACGATCGTCGACGAGTGCGTACGTGGTATTGCCCATGCCGCCCGTCTTAAACGGAACGCGCAGGAGCGAATTGGCAACCCCGATCGGCGGCACCGCAAAAACGTCGATCCGCGGCGTCGCGAAGACGAACGCCGCTGCAACGGCGGCCACCGCAACTCCGCCGGCAACCGCGCCGAGAATCGCCGCCGGTCCGGGCAACGGCGCGACCATTTCGTAAATCTGCGCGTTGACGAGACGAACGACCAGCGATCCGCCGGCGTACGCAACGTGCGACGGAACGTCGATGACGAGGTCGGCGTTCGCATGGGGATCGATCCAAAACTCGCCCGGCGGCAGACGCCGCTCGATGTCGCCGCGACGCGCGCGCAGCGTCACCATCAAATGCAGCGGCGAGTCGTTGGCCAGCTTTAAGCTGTAGCGCGCGCGCATTCCGCGCAAACGTCGCAGCTCACCGCCCAAACGCGTGCCATCGCTCTCGATCATCAAGCTCGACGCGGGCAGCTCGCGCATGACGAGCGCCGCCGCGTGAACCGGAACCGGGAGATTACTGTCGGAAACGCTCACGGCGCTCGCTCAGTGCACCGTTCAACCACGAGGCGGCCGGCCCCAGCCGGACTGAACGTAGTCGCCGTCGATCACGATCGCCGGAACCGTCGGATCGCCGCCGGTATACGAAAACATTTGCTTGCGCAGCGCCTTATCGTTTTGTGCGTCGCGCGCGACGTAACCGACGCCGGCCTTATCGTAATACGCCATCGCCTGCGCGCAATAAGGACAACTCGGCGAGATAAAAAGCTCGACCTTGGAACCCGCCGGCACGCGCTCGACGTCGATTTTGGCGGCCATAACCCCTGGCAGCTTCGGTTTTCGCGGGAGTCGTCCCTGGACCGCGAAGTGGGGCCTTATGCCGCTGGTTTTCGTACCGACGCCGCTGGGCAACTTGCGCGACATCACGCTGCGGGCTCTCGATACGCTGCGCGAGGCGACTCTCGTCGTCGCAGAAGACACGCGCGTCGCGCGCAAGCTGCTGCACGCGCTCGGCATCGACGCGCCCGAAATCTGGAGCTACCGCGAGCAAAACGCGGCCGCCGTCACGCACGGAATCCTCGAACGCGCACGCACGCAGCTCGTGGCGGTTACGAGCGACGCGGGCATGCCGGGCATCTCCGATCCGGGAACGGAACTGGTCGCCGCCGCGCGAGAGGCCGGCGTCGCGGTCGACGTGCTGCCGGGCCCGACCGCGGCTTTCGGCGTGGCCGTGCTTTCGGGATTTCCGCTGGATCGCTGGGCGTTCGAAGGCTTTCCGGAGCGCAGCCAAGGCTCTCGGCGGCGTCAGCTCGAGACGGCTCTGCGCGGCGGAGTCACGACGCTGTGGTATGAGTCGCCGCAGCGCATCCGCTCAACCCTGGCAGATCTGGCCGCGGTCGCGCCCGGCGCTCGCGTCTTCCTCGTGCGCGAATACACGAAACTGCACGAACAGCACGTCGCAGGTACGCCTGCAAACGTGGCGGCGGCGCTTTCCGATCCAGTCCGCGGCGAGATCGCGTTTGCGGTCGCACCGGTCAACGTCGCGGCCGCTCCAACCCAAGCGACGGACGACGAAATCGACGCCTTACTCGCGAGCGGGCGGCGCGTCGGCGACGTGGCCAAAGAGCTAGCCAAGCGAGGGCGCGGCGAACGTAACGAACTCTACACGCGCGCCAGCGCGAGGAAGGGTGCCGCCCTTCGGCAAGCTCAGGGTGACGCGGCACCCGCCCCCGAAGAGCCAGGCAATAGATGATGCGCCCCTTCTACGTCACAACGCCGATTTATTACATCAGCGGAAATCCGCATATCGGTCACGCTTACACGACAGTCGTCGCCGACGTGTTGTCACGTACAGCGCGTACGTCGGGCCCCGCGTTTTTTCTCACCGGCACCGACGAACACGGACAGAAAGTCGCCAACGCCGCCGCGGAATCCGGCAAAACGCCGCAACAGTGGACCGACGAGCTGCTTCCACGTTGGAAAGAACTCTTCGCCGCATACCACGTCGAGTACGACGATTTCATTCGCACGACGCAGCCGCGCCACGAAACCGCGGTACGAGCCATCTTCGAGAAGATGCGCGAAAACGGCGACGTCTATCTCGGTACGTACGAGGGCTGGTATTGCGTACACGACGAAACGTTTTGGCTCGAATCGAAGCTGGTCGAAGGAAAGTGTCCCACGTGCGGGCGCGAGGTGCAGTGGATCTCGGAAGACGACTGGTTCTTCCGCTTATCGAAATACAATCAGCGGTTGCTCGAACATTTCCGCGCGCATCCCGACTGGGTTCGTCCGCGCAGCGTCTATAACGAGATGATGTCGATCCTCGAAGAGGGTTTGGACGATCTCTCGATTTCGCGAACCAACTTCGACTGGGGCATTCCGATACCGGGCGGCGGCGGCGTCATCTACGTTTGGTTCGACGCGCTACTCAATTACATTACGGCGCCCGGATGGCCCGACGGCGAGCGCTTCAAAACGTTTTGGCCTGCGACGGTACAGTTGATCGGCAAAGAGATCGCGCGCTTCCACACGATCATTTGGCCGGCGCTGCTGTGGTCGATCGGCGAAGCGGCACCTGAACTCGTGTTCGCGCACGGCTGGATTACCGTCGAAGGACAAAAGATCGGCAAAAGCTTGGGCAACGCGGTGGATCCGTTTGCGCTGGCCGGCCGCTTCGGCGCCGACTCGCTGCGGTATTTCTTGTTGCGCGAAGCGCCGTTCGGCAGCGACTTCTCGTATTCGGAAGATAAGATCGCGCAGCGACACAACTCCGATCTCGGTAACGATTTGGGCAACTTGCTCAAGCGCACGTTGACCATGGTCCAAAAGTACCATGGCGGCACGGTCCCTGCAGCCGGGCCGGTTCCGGCGAATTTGGCGAAATTTGCGTCACCCGATAACGATCTCGCCGTCCGCGCCCGCGCCCATATTTTCAACCTGCAATTTCGCGAAGCGCTCGAAGCGATTTGGGAGCTCGTTACCGAACTCAATCGCAGCATCGAAACGACCAAACCCTGGAATTTGATGAAATCGGCTTCGGACGACGACGTTGCTAAGGTCAACGGGCTGCTGTTCCACTTGTTGGAAGGGCTCCGTTGGCTTGGCATGATGCTGCATCCGATCATGCCGGAGCGTACGGGTGAGCTGTGGCGGCAGCTCGGGCTGCCGGGGCCCATCGACGCCGACTGGACCGCCGCACTCGAGTCGTGGGGAGACCCACGCTTTCTGCCGCCGGGAACGAAGGTCGCGCCCGGCGATCCGCTGTTTCCGCGCGTGGAGCTCGTCTCGGCGTGACGCAAGAACGCCGCGACGTCATTCACGCCGCCGCCACTATCGTTACGCTTGCCCTCGCCGTGGGGCTGACCGTCGCAACGCCGCTGGTTTGGCACTTCCGACTCGGCTGGGAAGGCCTCGTGATCGCGATCGTCGGCGCCATCGTTACGACCATCGTCGCGATCAACGGTTTGCCGGTGCGCGGCTTGCGCATTCGCCGCGGCGATTTTTCGGCCGAGGCGCTTTTCTTGGACGCGCCGATTTCGATTCCGATCTTTGCGCTCGTCAACCCTGAAACGGCCGCGCTTGCGGCGCTCGGGGGCTTCACCCTCGCGGCCGGCGTGCGTCCCGGTCCGGGGCGGCTTGACCTACTGCGCCAAGGCGCCGTGCGCGCGATCTTAGTGTTCATTCTCGCTCCGCTGCGTCCGAAGCTGATTGAGGTCGCGCTGGCGCCGACCGTTTCCGGTGCGGTGTGGTTTATGGTTATCGGAATCGCGGCCGCGCTCTGCGTCATTTTCGTTTGCGCGGTACCGTTCGTCGCGATTCACACGAGCCTGTCGATGTCGACGATTTGGCGCCGGTTGGCGCGCGACCGCCGGTTGTGGTCGGGCATCTGCGTTACGGTCTTTTGGAGTTACGTCATCGTGCGGCTGGTAAACGCAGGGTATCCGACCGCGATGATCAGCTTGTGGCTTCCGGTTGCGGCGTACGCGCTGCTGCTACGGCGTATCGACGAACAAGCGGTCGAACTTCATCGCTTGCGTTTGGTGCGCGACGCCGTACAGGCAATGCTGGGAGCGCGCGATCCGCTGCCGCAAATCAACGCGATTCTATCGTCGATCCACGGAACGCTGATCGACGAAACGATCTCGATCATCACGGCCAACACCCCGGCCGTCGACGACTGGAAAGTCGTCGCATCGCTGGGGCAACAACCGACGAGCGCCGATATCGAGCTGCGCCGCCGTACCCTTTCGCGTCTCAAGTTCGCCGGCATGCCAACGGTCGTACTGCAGGGTGAATACGCGACGATGCACGCGTTTGCCATCCGGCTCAGCGACGAAGACGATTTGCTCGGCACCTTGCTGGTGCGCCGGCGCGGCGCTCCGATTCCGGAAACCAGCCAAAAGCAATATCTCACCGCGGCTCGCGAGATCGCTCCGCTGCTTCGCGACATTCGCTCCATTGCGGCGCAGCAGAGCGCAGCCACGACTGACGCTCTCACCGGTCTGAAGAACCGTGCCGCAATCCTCGAGCGCTTGCGTGCGATGCTCACCGACGTGATGCGCGGCGGCGCCGTTCTGCTGCTCGACATCGATCATTTCAAGCGCATCAACGACGACCTCGGCCATCCTACCGGCGACGCGTGCTTGCGACGCGTGTCGGAAATCGCGATCGAATCGGTTCGCGCCGGCGACGCGGTCGGCCGCATCGGCGGCGAAGAGTTTCTCATCGTGATGCCGGGCGCGACACCCGATCAGGCAATGATGGTCGGCGAACGCCTGCGCCTCTCGATTTCGCTGAGCGGTCTGCGCCACGCCAACGGCGATCCGGTAACGGCCAGCCTCGGCGCGGCCGCCTCAACCGTCGGCGACACCGCCGAAACGCTCGTCGCACGGGTCGACGCTGCGCTCTACGAAGCCAAGCGCAGCGGGCGCAATCGCATCATCGAAAGCGTCGCCGAAACGGCCTAGCTGCGACGCGGCGCATGATCGACACGCACTGTCACCTGCACGACAAGCAATACGACGGCGACCGCGAGCAAACGATTGCGCGTGCGTTCGATGCCGGCGTTTCGGCAATGCTGACCGTCGGGTGCGATCTCGACGACAGTAAGCGCGCGGTCGAGTTGGCGCGCCGCTTTACGCTCGCAGCCTCGGCCGGAATTCATCCGCACGAAGCAAAGGACGCGCCCGAGGATATCGGTGCCGCATTGGCCCCGCTTTTGCAAGAGCGCGTCGTCGTTGCAATTGGAGAGACGGGACTCGACTACTACTACGATCACAGCCCGCGCGACGCTCAAGCCCGCGTGCTTCGCGACCAGATTCGCCTCGCACGCACGCGCAATCTGCCGCTAATCTTTCACCATCGCGACGCGTTCGATGATTTCGTCGCGATTCTCCGCGACGAATACGACCCGCAGACGATGCGCGGCGTCGTTCACTGCTTCACCGGCGATACCGCTCAGGCGCGGACGTTCGTCGGCGAGTTCGGGTTAAAACTCGGCATCGGCGGCGTCGTGACGTTTGCCAAGGCCGAGGCCTTGCGCGGCGCGGTACGCGCCGCCGGCATGGAAACCATCGTTCTCGAAACGGACTGTCCGTATCTGGCCCCGGTGCCCAAACGCGGTCAGCGAAACGAACCCGCGTTTCTTCCGCATACCGCTGCGAAGGTCGCCGAAGTGCTGGCAATCGGAGTTGAAGAAGTCGTCGCAACCTCGGATCGCAATGCGTTTACGTTGTTTCATATTTAGCGCCGCGCTGCTCTTGGCGGGCGCATGCAGCCCGGCGAGGTCTACGCCGCAGCGAATGCCGCAACCCGGCGACTGGACGCAGTTTCGACTCAACCCGCAGCACGACGCGACACTGCTCGGAGACCTTCGCGTCTCATGGCGGGTGCAAACCGACGGCGGATATTCCTCGAGTCCGGCCATCGCCGGCGACACCGTCTACATCGGAAGCAATGGCGGGACACTCTACGCACTCGATTTACATACCGGAAACGTCCGCTGGCACTACCATGCGGGCACGGCGCTCATGGCAAATCCGCTCGTGTGGAACGGCCTCGTCATCGCCGGTGAGGGCAATCAGCAATGGGTGTGGGGCGACCGATATCACAAGATCGTCGTCGGCACAAAAGACAATGCGTTACTCGCCTTCGATGCAAAAACGGGAAGGCCGCGATGGCGTTTGGCGCTGGCCGGTACCGGCATGCCGACTGGTGCGATCGTTGCCGGAACGCTGATCCAACACAACGGCGCGGGGCTGCTGACGCTACTCGATCCCAACGACGGCGCCGTACGTTACACGCTCGATCTGCGCACCGGCGCGAACATGAGCGCGATTCTTCCTCTCGGCAACGAACGGTTTGCGACTTCCGGTGCGTTCGAGAATCGTATCGAGCAGCGAAACGCGCGCAACGGTTCGCTGATTTGGAGCCGGTCGTTTTCCGAGGAGTACTGGGGTTTCGCGGATTGTCCGTTCGCAACGAATGGGCGCGCACTCTTTGGCGACTACGTTACAGCACCCCCCGGAACTTCGAAAGTATTTCACGCAGGCCGAAATGCGGTGGAACACGCCATCGCGCTCTCCATCGCCGACGGTAAGATCGTCTGGGACACGCCGTTGGAAACCGGGCCGGTCCCCGTGTGGAATCGCGCGGCCATCCCGCTCATCGCCGGCGACACGCTCT
>DASRSM010000109.1:0-4051 GCA_035656415.1 Vulcanimicrobiaceae bacterium
CTCGGCGCTGTGCTCGTGATCGTGTGCGTGCGTCGTCACGTCAGCGGCTCCAAATACGATTCGAACAGGTCGGCAGAGATCGATGCCGCTTGCGCGTCGTCACCCCACACGTCGCGGCCGGCGAAGCAGACGGTATACAGCGTCTGCCGCGCCGCGCCGGCGTTTCCCGACGCGCGTTCGTCCGAGAACGGAAACGCGCCGACGACTCGTTCGATACGGCCGACTCGCCCGCGCAGATAGGCGGGAAGACGCGTGTGCCCTTCGGGATTCTTCAGGTACGTACGCACCCGATCGCCGAGGTTAAATCGCATCGATGACGCCCTTCTCGCGAAGCAGCGTTTCGATCGCGTGAAGCCAGCGCTCGTAGTACGACGCCTCGAGATACTGGTGCGGTTCCATCCGCTCGATGGCGTAGCGGAACTCGTCGAGCGTATACGCTCCGCGTTGGAGCATCAGCCGGTTGATCGCGAAAACGCGCGCTTCCCACTCGTGATGAAACGGCGCGCCGTCGTCGCCGGTCTCGATCGGGCCGAATCCGTACATGCCGCCGACGTCGTTGATGCGCGTCATGACCCGCTGACGTTTCGGTGCCGACCGGCGATCTCCGCGCACAGGCGACGAGCCTCGGCGATATCGACGGCATTTCTGCGCACGAAGAGCTTGCGCCAGTAAGCTTTGCCGGTGAGCTTCGCAATGAGATCCGACGCTTCGCGCGCGTCGATCGCGCCGGCCGCCGTCGCCACCCAGACCGTGCGTTCGTCTCCGACGCCCAGCGGCAGCCGATGGAGCACCTGAGACTGTTCGTCGGCCCAAACGTTGTTATCGCCGAAGCGCTCGCGCAAGGCCGCCTCGCAGGCCTCGAAGACGCTGAGATCGCGTTCCGCGTTGAACTCCGCTGCAACCGCGTACGGGACGATTCGCTCGCGCAACGCGCGGGCGGATTCGCTCGGCTCGTCGGAGATGACGTTGAGCACGCGAAAGTCGTCCCATCGAAGGAATTCGTCGATCGAGTCGAGCGCGCGCGGATCCGGCCAGAGCTCGCGCAGCGCGTCCTGCAGCACGCGTTCGAAAATGCGAGTCGTATGATGGAAATATACCGACGCGAACATCATGTAACGCGCGGTAACGAACGATTCGAGCGCGACGACGCCGCGCGCGTCGATTCCGACGGCGAGACGCCCGTTACGCTCGAAAAGACGCAGCGATGCGACGAGCTGCTCCGCGTCGTAACGGCCGCTGGCGACGCCGGTGAAGTAGGCGTCGCGCTGCAGGTAGTCCATCCGATCGGCGTCGAGATTCGGTCCGCTCACGAGCTCACGCAACGCGGGATAGCGGCTCTTCGGATCGCCGAGAATAAGCCCGAGAACCTCTTCGGGCGAGACGTCGAGCTCGCTCAAACCACGCCGTAAACTCTCGAGCGCGAGCAACTCGCTCGTTCGAGCTTCGTGGCGAACGCCGAGCACCGCTTCACACGCATGGCTGAACGGACCGTGACCAATGTCGTGCAGCAAGAGCGCGGCGCGCACGAGACGCCGCTGGTACGCTACGTCGGCCTCGCCGGCGAAGAATTCGCCGCCGTGACGCGCGAGCTCGTCGAAGGCGCGCGTGCCCATCGCGAGGGCGCCGAGCGCGTGCGTGAAACGCGAATGTTCGGCCGACGGGAACGCGAGGTACGCCAGCCCGAGTTGGCGCAGGCGGCGCAGGCGCTGCAACGCGGGCGCATCCAGCAACCGCGCCTCGGCTGTGGATAGTTCTATGAAGTGATGAATAGGGTCAAAAATCCGTTTCAATGCCAGGCAGCTTCGCTCGTTTCACCCAATACCTTCTAGAGGATGCGTTTCGACCAGGGCGTTCTGCGCGAGATCCACGCGCGCGTGGACATCGCGAACTTCATCGGCGAATACGTACCGCTGCGTAAGCGCGGTAACGATCTCGTCGGTCTGTGCCCTTTTCATTCCGAAAAAACGCCGTCGTTTCACGTTCACCCCGACCGCGGATTCTTCAAGTGTTTCGGATGCGGCGTCGGCGGCGACGTCATTACCTTCGTTCAGAAGCTCGAAAACATCGCGTTCAACGAAGCCGTTCGCATGCTGGCCGTTAAGGCCGGCGTCGAGCTCGAGCCCGAAAACCCACGCGCCGCACGCGCGCGCAGCGAGCGCGAAGCGATCTACGACGCAAATCGTTTGGCGGCGGCGTTCTTTAGCCGTGCGTTGCAAACCGGCGCAGGTGCCCGAGCGCGGGCGTACTGTGAGAAGCGCGGTTTTACGGCGGCGACGATCGAACGTTTCGGACTTGGCTACGCCCCCGATTCCTGGGACGCGCTCGTACGGGATCTTCAAGCCAACGATGTCGACCTTGCGTTGGCTGCAAAGGCGGGCTTGCTCAAGCCGGGTCAACGCGGATATTACGATTTTTACCGCGATCGGCTCATGGTGCCCACGTACGCGACGACGGGCGAGGTTATCGCCTTCGGCGGCCGTGCGCTCGGCGACGCGGAGCCCAAATACCTCAACACTGCAGGAACGCCGGTCTACACCAAAGGCCAGCATCTCTACGCGCTCAACGTCGCGCGACGCGCGGCACAAAGCGACCGCACGCTTATCGTGGTCGAAGGCTACCTCGACTGCATCGCGATGCACCAGGCGGGTTTCGAGAACGCGGTCGCGGCGCTGGGCACGTCGTTTACGCCGGAGCAAGCGACCGAGCTTCGAAAATACGCGGAATACGTTTACCTGTGCTTCGACGGAGACACTGCCGGTAACGCCGCTGCAACCAAAGCCGTCGACGTAGCGTCTAAGGCAATCGAGCACACCGGCTCGGCCGTGAGGATCGTGCTGCTGCCACCGGGTGAAGATCCGGACAGTTTCCTGCGGCAGCACGGAGCCGCAGCGTTCCGCGAGCTGCTGGAGCGCGCCAAACCCGCCATCGAGTTTAAGATTGACGCCGAAATCGAACGTTTGCGCGCCGGCTTCGATACGCCGGCAAAAATTGCCCCGAAGGCGGAGGCGCTCATTCGGCAGCTGACGCCGCGCGAGGAGTGGGATCGCTGGCGCGTTTACGTAGCGGGTCGACTGCAGGTGAACGTAAACGACCTTCGGAATAGCCGGTTTCTCGCAAACGGAGCAAACTTCGCACCGCGCATGCCGGACCCGGCGCACGCAGTGGGGAGCCGCTACGCGCGGGCCTCGATCGAGCCGCTTTCGTTCGAACGCGAGGTGGTGAGCATCGTGCTCGAAGACCCCGCTCTCGCAACGGAGTACGCTCAACGCATTCCTTCACGCCGTTTTCGTAACGAAATCTATCGTCGAATTTACGAACGCGTCGTCGAAGCGGCTTCGACGGTGCGCACGACTGTCGACGTCTTCGGGCTCTTTGCAGAAGATCAGGCGAGTCTCGACGCGGTAGCGACGTTGGGACAGCGCGACCGGAGCTCGACGGTTCGCTACGGCGATTCGGACGAGCGGCGGGCGCACCTGGAGCGGGTGGTCGAGCGGCTGCAGCACGAAGACGAGCAATGCCGATACCAGCAGGTGTCGCGTCTCATCGACGAGCATCTGGCCGCAGGCCGGCCGGTGTCCGAGGAACTCCGTAGTGAGTTTGAGACGCTCGTCGCCCGATTAAAAAGGTAAGGAGAATCCCAGGAAAGGAGGTGAAAAGAACAAGCTAATGGCTCGGAAGAAAAGTGGAGCACAAGTCGCCGAAGCGGCGCCGGCGATATCGCTGGAAGAACTCAAGAAGAAGCTGCTCGCGCGCGGGAAAAGCCGCGGGTCGCTGACCTATGAGGAAATCAACACCGCCTTCGACGCGCTCGAAGACGTCAGCCCGGAACAGCTCGACGAGTTTTTCGAAGAGATAACCGCGGCGGGTATCGAGATCGTCGACGATTCGAAGGAAGAAAAACCCGAATCCGAAGGCGAGGAAGGGCCACAAGAGCAGATCGCCGAGGGCCTTTCGCTCGACGATCCGGTACGCATGTATCTCAAAGAGATCGGACGCGTACCGCTGCTGTCGATGGAGCAAGAGAAGTCGCTCGCGATGCGCATCGAAGCCG
>DASRSM010000110.1:0-8800 GCA_035656415.1 Vulcanimicrobiaceae bacterium
AGACGTGGTTGACGCCCCAGCGGCCGTACCACGAGCCCCACGGACGCTGCATTTCCTTTAAGTACTCGATGCCGCGTTTGACGTTGGGGTCGCTGTCGGTATAGCCGAGCGCCGCGAGCATTTCGAGCACGTGGGCGGTAACGTCTTCGGTCGGCGGATCGATCATCGCGCCGAAATCGCTAAACGGCATGCGATAGAGCAACTCGCGCGTATTGTCGCGATCGAACGCCGCCCACGCACCGTTCGCGCTGCGCATCGCCAGCGTCCAGCGCGTGCCGCGCTCGACGGCGTTGTTGACGTCGTTGCGATGTCCGCCTTCGATCAGCGCGAGCACGACGATCGTGGTGTCGTCGATATCGGGGTACGCATCGTTGTCGAACTCGAACGCCCAGCCGTTGCCGTTCTTCAGATCGCACTTTTCGCGCCAGTCGCCCGGCGCGTCGTCGGGAATTTGCTCCCGGAGCAGCCACTGCACGGCACGCTGCATCGCGGGATGCGTTTTATCGAATCCGGCCCACGCGAGCGCGCGCACCGCCCACGCGGTGTCCCAGACCGGCGACATGCATGCTTGGAACTGCCAGCCGCGCTCGTCGTTAATCGAAAAACGCTTCATGCCCTCGAGGCCGTTGCGCACGACGGGATCGTCGAGCTTATGCCCCATGAGATCGAGCGCGATGAGCGAGTACACCCAGGGCGGTTGAATGCCGCCCCAGCTCCCGTCGAGCTCTTGACGCTCGATCACCCAGTCGATGATTTTCTTTTGCGCCGCTTTGCGGAACGGTTGGAACGGCAGCCTTTCGTAGAGCTTCTGCAGCTTCTCAACCCACATCAGCCAGCCGGTGCCGCGCACTTTATACATCTCGGCTTCGGTGCCGGCCAGTACGATTTCGCTGACGTCAACGCCGAGCGGACGCACGGGGCGTTTGCTCACGACGACGGTGAGCGGTGCGACGGTTCCGCGCGCCCAACACGCAAAGTCGTAGAGATTGAACGGCATCCACAGCGGAAAGTAGACGAGCTCCGGCGGAAGTGACGGCACGCCCTTCCACGGATACACGCCGAACAACGCGAGCCAGATCTTGGTGAAGACGCGCGCGTTCGCGACCCCACCGGCGCGCTGGATGATTTTGAGCGCGCGTTTCATTTCGGTGCGTTGCGGATCGACGCCGAGCACCTTGAGTGCAACGTACGCTTCGATGGTCGTACTCAAATCGGCGGGGCCGTCGACGTAGAGCGCCCACGATCCGTCGCTGCGCTGCGTGTAGAGAATCTGTTTGATCGCACCGTCGCGAACGTCGTCGAGCGGCACGCCTAAGAAACGGCAGAGCAGCACGTGCTCGGCCGTCATCGTCACGTTGGTCTCGAGCTCGCCCGACCACCAGCCTTCGGCATCTTGGTTATCGAGAAGCCACTGCGTGGCGCGGTCGAGGGCTGCTTGGCTCGGGGTCATCCGGTGAATTATCCCACGCCAGTCAAGCTCGATAAAGGGAGATCCTGCCGTCACGCGGGAGTCGGCCGTCGGAATAATCGCGCTGCTTCGTAGCCGCTGCGGATTGCGGATTCCATCGTGTCGGGCCACCCCGTGCCGGTCCACGAACCTGCAATGGCAATAGCCGGGTGATTCGTGCGCTGCGACGTTCGTCGTGCCCCGACTTTCGGAAGCCACGTTGCTTCAGGATTTCGCGTCACGGCACTGCGGATGCATTGACGCCCTTGCAGCGACGGAATAAACGTCTGTACTTCACGCCACGCGAGCGATTCGAGGTCCGCCGTCGGCATCGACATGGAGTCGCCGGCGGCGCTGAAGCTGCACGACAAATACCCTGGCGTCTTTTCGAAGATCCACTGCAGCGGCGATTCGAGCGCGGCCGCAAAATCGAACCCAATGCTTCCGCCGTCGTGCCAGAGGTGCACGTCGAGAATCGGATACGGCCCATAGCCGTCGAGATTCTCAACGCCGTACTTTGCCGCGTCGCCGAGAAGTTTGGCGGCCGCTTTGGGCGGCGTTGCGATGACGACGGCATCGCACCGATACGATTCGCCCTTCGACAAGCTCAGGGTGACACCGGCGTCCGCTACGTCAAGGGCAGTGACGCCGTCTTGCAAGTGCACCGCGTCGAGGCGTTCGGCAGCCCGGGCGGCCAGATGCGCGAGCGGGATCTTCGTATATCCGAATCGCGCGTTCATGGCATTGCCGAGAAACGCCGTGCGCAGCGTGAAGAGCGCGTCGTCGACGCTGACTTGATCGAACGGTGCGTTGAGCGCCGGAATGAAAAACGGATCCCAGAACGCGCGGCGAGTTTCTTCGGTTTGGCCCATTTGCTGCAGCCACTGCTCGAACGTTTGATGCGCCCGTCCTTCGACTTCACTCGCCGCCTTGCGGCGCGCTACGCTCAGGATGCCAAAGGCGATCTGCAACTTTCCACGATAGCTGAGGTGCGGATAGCGTGCGAACGAGGGCATGAGATGGAACGGCGGCGGCAGCGCCGAGGCGCTCAAGCGGCCGCGTTTGCCGTCGCGCGAAATCACCAGCGCGTCGAACTTCTTCTGAACGTAGAGTTCGTTCTCGAAGCCGACGCGCTTCGCAAAGCCGAGAAACTCGCTGCAGCAAAATAAAAAGACGTGCTGGCCGTTGTCGACCTCGATGCCGTCGATTTCAAACGACGTCGCGCGGCCGCCAAGGAGGCGACTGCGTTCGAAGAGCTCGACATGATGGCCGAGCTCTTTTAGTTCTACCCCTGCTGCGAGCCCGGCGAGCCCGGCCCCGATGACGGCTATGCGCACTAGCCGCTACTCAACCACGATTTCACGACGACGCGCAGTTTTTCGGTCTTCGAGAGCGCCGCGCGTTCGCGCAGCGGTAATTCCGGATTGCGTTCGATCTTCTTCAGCAGTTCTTCGTAGATGCCGGCCATCGTGCCGACGCACGCCGACGGGCGGCGCGGAATGTATTTGAGTACTTCGTAACCGGTGGCGTAGTATTCGCGCGCGCGATTGACGTGCTGCTGCACGAACTCGTTCCAGCCGGGAACGATTTCGCCGGTGTATAGCGCTTCGCGCGGAATGTTGAAGCGATCCAAATCTTCTTGCGGCAGGTAGACGCGCCCCATATCGACGGCGTCTTCGCGCACGTCGCGCAGAATGTTGGTGAGCTGCAGCGCCATACCGAGATCGTCGGCGCGCGCGAGAGCGATCGGATCGCTGAAGCCAAAGATGCGAACGCACATTCTCCCAACGACCGACGCGACGAGATTGCAATACGCCTTCAGGTCGTCGTACGTGCGGTAGCTCGAGTGCGCGTAATCCATCTCGCAGCCGTCGACGAGCATCTCGAGCTCGCATTCGGGGATTTCATACCGGTCGATCGCTTCTGAAAGCACGCGCAGGATCGGATCGTCGCCGTAATCGCCGCGCGCCGCGCGGTGGATCCTTTCCCGGTGGACTTGCAAGCGCGCGGGCAAGTTGTCGACGTCGCGCCCGAGGCTATCGGCTTCGTCGTCGACCTGACGAGCGAAGTTGTAGAGCGCGTAGATCGCCATGCGCTCGTGGTAGCCCAGCGAGATGAAGCCCCAATAGAAATTGCCGGCCTCGCGCTTGGCCATCTCCCTATTGAAGCGTTCCGCGCGGTGCTGGTCGGTTTCGGGCGGCGTCATGCCGCGTAGGGCTTTTTGAAGATTGATCATTTAAGCAAGCCCCTCTAATGCGGCACGGAGTACCAGCGATACCTTCGTTGCCGCGGATACGTGGGGGCGTTGACTCTCGGTTTTATACCCAACCGCTTCGATCGACCGGCAGATCGCCAGACCGCCTAGGCGGTAGAGCGCAAGCTGCAGCCGCAGCGCGAGCGGCGCGTGCTTCTCGAGCGCCTTGCCGGACACCAGCAGGTCGCGTGCACGCTCGACCATGATATGGACGGCGCCGTCGGTGCCGCCTTGCGCGACGTCGGAATCGACGAGGTAACGCCGGCCGGCCGCAGCATCGCGGCTGACGTCCTGCGCGTGGTTGGCGAGTTGAAGGCCTATGCACACGTCGTCGGAGAGCTTTTCTAGCGCCGCGCCTTCCAGGCCGAAAACGCGCAGCACCATGCGGCCGACCGGAGCGGCGGAAAGCTGACAATATCGGATGAGCTCCGGCCAGGTCGGATAGGACTTGACCGTCTGGTCCATCACATTGGCCTCGATCAGATCGAGGAACGGTTGGGCCGGCATACGGCGCGTTAGGATCGTTTGCGCAAGCGCGAGCAGTACCGGATGGTTGGGCGGCGTGCCGTTCAGCATGGCCGCCGTTTCGTCTTTCCAGCGGGCGAGACGAGCTAGCGCCACGGCTTCGCTCGGGCTCTCGTCGCCGAAGTCGTCGGTCGATCGGCAGAACGCGTAGATGCGGCTGAGGTCACGGCGTTTCTCCGGCTCGACGACCGCCGAGGCGACGCTGAAGTTTTCGTAGTGCCGGCCGGTGAGGTACCGGCAATACGCGTCGGCCGCCTCCAGGTTAAGGCGATCCGCGCCGGGGGTGACGGGCATGGAATTAGGCGGTTTTACCCAGGGGTGCAAGCGACCTTGTTGCGAGGAAAGCCGCCGCTTACCCAAGAGCGCGCCCGTTCTAGCCGGCGTAGTCAAAGAGGGCCATAAAGCCAAAATCCATGTGCAGTTGCTGGTGGCAATGGAAGAGCGTTAAGCCCGGATTGTCGGCGACGAATTCGATTTCCATCGTTTGGTAGCCGCCGAGCATTGCAACGTCCTTCGTGACGCCGCGCGTCGGCATTCCCGCGAGTTTGGTGATTTCGAACGTGTGCCGGTGCAGGTGAACGGGATGAATGTCATCGGTGGCGTTCTCGAGGGCAATACGATAGCGACGGCCTTCGCGCAGATGGCGATACGGAAGCATGTCGTCCGACATGTCCAATCGAGTGGTGCGGCCGTTGCCGTAGGGTTCGCCGTTCAGTGTCCAGATATTAAAGCCGGCGGCTGCCGCGTTTTGCTTGACGATGTGAAACGAAAACGTCTCGTCGGGCTGCGGCGCGGTCTCGGTTCCGGCGGCAAACCAGCGATAGTCCCAGGGCGAGTTCGGCGGCGTTCTCCACTGCGGGTTGCCGTGGCTGCCGGCGTACTCGACGACGATGCCCATGCCATGATACCGATCGTCGTCATCCGTGTCGCCTAGTATCCAGATGCCGGGCGCGTTCATCTCGACGATCGCGTCGACACGTTCCGCCGTTCCGATCCATAACACCGGTACGCTTTTTGGCGTCGGCACCGGGTTTCCGTCGAGAGCAACGACGTGAAACGTGTGCCCCGGCAGCGCGAGGCTGCGAATCTCGGTTGCACTTCCATTAAGCACGTGAAATAGTACGCGCTCGCCGCGCCGCACCCGGAGCGGATCGCCATGACCGAGCATACGGCCGTTGATCGTGAAGACCGCGTAGCCGACTTCGTAGCCCTTTTGGCGTCCCGACGCGAGCGATCGCTGCATCGCCGTTTCGCCTTCGTGGCGCAACCGCGGATTTTGCGCGCTGGGTGACAGAAAATTCATTGGCATGTCGCCGCCGTGACTAAGCGACGGTTCGAACTCTTTGAGGGTGAGAAACACTTCACGATCGTACGCGCCGCGATCGTCGGCCGGCTCGACGAACAGCGGCCCGACTTCACCGCTATACTGCCCGCGCCGTAGATCCGCGCCCGCTCGCAGGTGCGTGTGGTAAAAACGTAATCCAGCCGGTCGCGGAACGAACTCCACGCGGCGCATGCCTCTCGCCGGAACGTACGGGGTTTTCTCTTCAGACGCGCCGTCGACATCCGACTGAATAATTTGACCGTGGAAGTGCAGTTGTTCGGCGCCATCGGTCACGTTGTAGATATCGATAACGGCGCGCCGGCCCTCGCGCATGCGCATCAGCGGCCCTGGGAACTGTCCGCCATAGGTCGTCATACGAACGTAGCGGTTAGCCGCTACTTCGACGCTTGCGTTTTCGATGCGGACGACGTGATCGGGCTTGGATTGTTGAGTGCGGGCACCGCGCGGCGCGAGGGCTGCGGCGGTCGTGCCGGCGAGGAACGCGCTGCGCTTCATCTGGTCAGTATAGTCGATCCGTGGAGGCTACATCCGAGGTTACGATCACAGCAGGCGAGCTTCGGGGGCCCGTCACATTTTCGCATAGCGTCTCGTCGGGAGTTTGTACGATGACGGATTGGTTAGCCGAGCGGTTTGAAGAGAACCGATCGCATTTAAGGGGCGTGGCCTACCGCATGCTCGGCTCGCTCGACGATGCCGACGATGCGGTGCAGGAATCGTGGTTGCGGCTCAGCCGGCAAGAAAGCGGCAGCGTTGAGAACGTCAACGGTTGGCTCACGACGGTCGTATCGCGCATCTGCGTGGACATGCTGCGCGCCCGCCAGTCAAAGCGGGAAGAATCGATCGAGCCGATTCCCGATTTCATCGTCAGCCGCGATGAAGGTCCCGAAGACGAAGCGCTGACGGCGGATTCGGTCGGCTTGGCGCTGCTCGTGGTACTCGATAGCCTGACGCCGGCGGAGCGGCTTGCCTTCGTTCTGCACGACATGTTCGCGATGCCGTTCGACGAGATCGCGCCGATCGTCGGCAAGTCGGCCGAAGCCGCGCGTCAGCTCGCGAGCCGTGCGCGGCGTCGCGTGCAGGGCTCGACGCCGCCGAGCACCGGCTTGGCCCAGCGGCGCAAAGTCGTCGACGCGTTCGTCGCCGCCGCACGCGAGGGCGACTTCGAAGGCCTCGTCGCGGTGCTCGATCCCAACGTGCTGCTGCGCGCCGACCGCGAACCGGCGCTGCGCGGCATGCGCGGCGCAGCTACGGTCGCTTCGTCGGCGGCGGCGTTCTCGAAAGTGGTTGCTCGTATGGAATCGGTGATGGTCAACGGAACGCCGGGTATTCTGTCGTGGCTTCCCAACGGCGAACCGCTTTCGATTATGGGATTCGTCATCGCAGGCGATCGGATCAGGGAAATCTACGTCATCTCGCAGCCCGGCCGCGTGCGGCAACTCGTGAACGACCTTTCCTAATGAGGAGTTAGATCAGTGAACAGCGTTAATCTCATCATCTACCCCGCGTCCGACGTTGCGAAGGCGACGAAGTTCTACGCAACGCTGCTGGGCACCGAGCCGTACGCGGAGAGTCCGTATTACGTCGGCTTCAAGGCCGGCGACACGGAAATCGGGCTCGTTCCGAAGACGCCGGGAATGACCGGCGCGCTCGCTTACGTGAACGTCGACGACATCAATGCGGCATTAGCCGCGCTGGTCGCGGCCGGCGCCGAGAAAGTGCAAGATCCAACCGACGTCGCTCAAGGACTGCTGGTTGCCAGCGTCAAGAATCTCGACGGCACGGCCATCGGCCTTCGCCAGTTTCCCAAATCGTGAAGTGCCGAGCGGGACTCTATTTGAGTCCCGCTAGCTGCGCGATGGTCGTTATCGTCGTTCGCGGCGCCGCCAGCATGATGTAATGCCATGAGTTGGGCACGATGCGATGCGTTCCGACGCTGGAGAGTTGAGCGAGCTCGACTTGTCCTTCGGTCCAGAGATGTTCGAAGTTCGGATAGGCTTTGTGAAGCTGGCGGTCTACCGCCTTGCTTTGAGACGGGCCCAACTTTGGATCGTGCGACAGAACGCGTAACGGCAGCGACCCGAAACTCGCAACGCTTTGCATCTGTTGCTTCACCGCACCGGGATCGTACTTGGCGGCACGAAGTTCTTGGTCGAGAATCGGAATTGCGAAGACCGGAAGCCACGTGGGATCGAGCAGTACTGCGCCTGAGACCTCGTTCGCATACGTGTGAGCGTAGTACGCCGTCATCGATCCACCGATGGAATGCCCCACGATAAACATTGGCTTCGGTATTTGGGCGGCTGCTAGCAACGCGTGGAGATCCGACGCTTCTTGGGCTAAGCTCGTCGTCTTCGTCGGCATTGGGCCGCTATCGCCGATGCCGGCTGGGTCGTAGCTGCAGGTAAGTGCCTTGCGCGAAAGCGCTTGTTGGACTTGCGACCACACTTCGAGCGTGTCGCCGGCGCCGTTGACGAAGACGATACGGACACCGCGCGCAGGCCCGGCGCAATGCATGAACAGCGCGCGGTGGTGACCGATATTAACGAGCTTCGTGAAGTTTACAAATTTTGCGGCGGGCGAGATCGCCGCACTGTTGTTCGATGCCGGCAGCAGCGGGGTCGACGTTCTGCTGCAAGCAACGATCGAGACCAGCGCTGCGAACTGCGCAACGCGAAAGCAAGCAGTCATCGATTTCATTTGATTACGTTAATAGAACTTACGATCTTGTCCTGTAACGCTCGCGATGCGGTTAGTAAGCGGGCACTCGAGCGCGCGCTTTAGTGCTTCAAGAAGGTGTTAACGACGAAGCGCAACGCAGCCGGGTTATCCAGATGCAGGTCGTGGCCGGCTGCCGCAACGCACACGTAGGACGCGCAGGGAATTACGGAAGCCATCTCTTTCATCGGCTCGTGGTAGATCGGGCTTCGATCTCCGCCGACGAGCAGCGTCGGACACCGGATCGACTGCCATTCACGGCGGTAATCGTAGCCGCTTTCGATATCGGCCGCAGCTGCACGCATGTCGGCAGCGGAGAACTCGGGCCTGTAGCCGTCGTCACATTTCTCGAGAACGTCGATCCAAACGTCGGCGTTAACCGTTTGCGATTCAAAAAACGCCCGCGCCGCGTCGAGATCTGGAAATGGCAGAGGCCAGCGCGACAACCACGGCTCGTCACCACCGTCACTATGCGAGGTTGCCTCAATGACGATCAGTGGATCGACCAAATCAG
>DASRSM010000111.1:0-6316 GCA_035656415.1 Vulcanimicrobiaceae bacterium
TTCCGAGCCGATTCCGACGGAGAACGGCAGCGAGATCAACTTCAAGGGATTGCTGCAGACGTCGGCGCCGATCAACCCGGGTAACTCCGGCGGACCGCTCCTCGACATCGACGGTCGCGTCATCGGCCTGAACCAATCGACGGTGAAATCGGCATACGCTCAGGGTATCGGTTTCGCGATTCCCTCGAATACGGTCAGGCGCGTCGTCGCCGATCTGCTGAAACACCCCGGCATCCACCAGGGAACGGACACCGGCTTCCTCGGAATCCTGATGCAACAGCTGACGCCGGGCTTCAAAAATCAGACCGGGTTCCAGGGCGACAGCGGCATCGGCATCCGCGAGGTCGTCTCCGGCTCGCCCGCCGACCAGGCCGGCGTCTCGCCGGGCGACGTGATCACCGGCGTGGACGGCAAGTCGTACAGCGATCTAAAGGCGCTCCACGACTACATCGGGTCCAAGAAGCCGGGCGACACCATCCGGCTAGACATCTGGTCGCAGGGCATGAAGAAAATGGTCTCGGTGAAGCTCGGGGAGACGCCCGCGGCCCAGCCGCTGAGCCAGCAGCAGCAACAGCAGCAGCCCGAAGAGCAACCCGAACAACCGTAAAATCGGCCCCTCTGCGCCGCCCACCTCGGGCGGCGCAGGCCTATCCTGCAACCCTAATGGGTAGCCTGGGATCATGAGCTAAAGAAACAACCACGCGCGCCATCGTGTATGATGGTGCGAGTACATTTTCAAAAAACTCCGGCCCGCCCCGTAAGCGGCAAGGCCTCGCCGAGGAGGACGTGCGACCTCGCGCACGACCGACCCGGCACGCTGGTCCAGGGAAGGGTTGGGAAATCACAACACGAGGTTTATATTTTCATGGCAAAAGTGGTCGGTATCGACCTCGGCACGACCAACTCCGTCGTCGCCGTAATGGAGGGCTCGCAGCCCGTCGTTATTCCGAACTCCGAAGGGTCGCGTACCACGCCTTCGGTTGTCGCGTTTACGAAAACCGGCGAGCGTCTCGTCGGACAACTCGCGAAGCGTCAGGGGATCACCAATCCCGATCGCACGATCGCTTCGATCAAGCGTCACATGGGCGAAGGCGATTATCGCGTCAAGATCGACGGCAAAGATTACACGCCGCAAGAGATCTCCGCGATGATTCTCCAAAAGCTCGTCAACGACGCAAGCAACTATTTGGGCGAACGCGTGACCAAAGCGGTCATCACCGTTCCCGCCTATTTCAACGATTCGCAGCGCCAGGCGACCAAAGACGCCGGCAAGATTGCCGGTCTCGACGTGTTGCGCATCATCAACGAGCCGACCGCGGCCGCGCTGGCCTACGGTCTCGACAAAAAGGGCAACGAGACGATCCTGGTGTGGGATCTCGGCGGCGGCACGTTCGACGTCTCGATCTTAGAAGTCGGCGACGGCGTCTTCGAAGTGAAGGCGACCAACGGCGACACGCATCTGGGCGGCGACGACTACGATCAGCGCGTCGTCGAATGGCTCGTCGACCAGTTCCGTCGCGACCAAGGCATCGACCTGAGCAAAGACAAGCAGGCGATGCAGCGGCTTACCGAAGCCGCCGAAAAGGCGAAGATCGAACTTTCTTCGGTCGTGCAAACGAGCATCAATCTGCCGTTCATCACCGCGGATCAAGAAGGTCCCAAGCACCTCGACTACACGCTCACGCGGGCGAAGTTCGAAGAACTCACCAGCGATCTGACCGATCGCTGCATCGGACCGTTCAAGAGCGCGATTGCCGACGCGAAGCTCGACATCTCGAAGATCGACGAAGTGATCATGGTCGGCGGCGCGACGCGCATGCCGGTCATTCAGGAACTCGTGCGCAAGCTCACCGGTAAAGAGCCGAACCTCACCGTTAACCCGGACGAAGTGGTTGCGGTCGGTGCGGCGATTCAAGCCGGCGTGCTGGCGGGCGAAGTCCGCGACGTCGTTCTGCTCGACGTGACGCCGCTCTCGCTAGGCCTCGAAACGCTGGGCGGCGTGATGACGCGCCTCATCGAACGCAATACGACGATCCCGACGAAGAAGTCGCAGGTCTTCACGACGGCCGAAGACGGTCAAACGTCGGTCGACATTCACGTGCTCCAGGGCGAGCGCCAAATGGCGCCCGATAACAAGACGCTCGGACGATTCCGCTTGGAAGGCATTCCGCCGGCTCCGCGCGGTATTCCGCAGATCGAAGTGACGTTCAACATCGACGCCAACGGCATCGTGAACGTCGCCGCCAAAGATCTCGGTACCGGTAAAGAGCAGCAGATCACGATCACCGCGTCGACCAATCTCTCGAAAGACGAAGTCGATCGCATGGTCAAGGATGCCGAACTCCAAGGTGCGGCCGATAAGGCGAAGCGCGACGAGGCCGAGGTGCGTAACAACGCATCGAGCCTCATCTACTCGACCGAAAAATCGCTCAAGGAAGTCGGTGACAAACTCGATGCCGGCGCTCGCGGCGACGTCGAGAACGCGCTATCCGAACTGAAACGCGTCAGCGAAAACGCTACGGTTGCCGAAATCAAGCCCGCGATCGAGCGGCTGCAGCAAGCCAGCTACAAGATGGCCGAGCTGCTATACAAAGCCTCGGCACCCGAAGGCGCACAGGCGCCCGACGGCGATGGCGCTGCTGCGGGAGCCGGAGCCGGTGCCAACGGCAGCGCTTCGGAACAGCCTTCCGAAGACGTCATCGACGCCGAATTCAAGGAAGCTAAGTAGGCTTGGGGGTGAGGCGCATCGTTTCGTGCGTCTCACCTCTGGCTTATTCTGGCGTTATACGCGTTAGCTTTTGATTTGAGAGTATGGACGATCAGATTTTGAGAACCGAAGCGGGCGAAGCGTTAATTGACGAGCCCGATTCAAACGCGCCTACGTTCCAGCAGGGGCTCGAGGAGCAACTCGCTGCCGAAAAGGCGCGCGCCGACGACAACTACAACAAATTCTTGCTCGCGATGGCCGACTTCGAAAACTATAAGAAGCGGATGCAGCGTGACATCGAGTCGATCGCGACTTCGCATCGCCGCATGCTGCTCGAGCGCTTCCTGCCCGTCCTAGACAACTTGGAGCGCGCGCTGCAAGCCGGAGCGGGCGACGGTTTGCGCGGCGGCATCGAACAGACCCTCAAGGGCTTCGAAGCGATTCTCGCCGGTGAGGGCGTGCATCCGATCGACGTCAAGGGTAAGCCGTTCGATCCGCGCGTTGCTGAAGCGATTGGAACGACCGCCGTAGCCAACGGCGCTGCCGACGACACGGTCGTCGAAGTCGCACAAAAGGGATACTCAATCGGCGAGGATCTTTTGCGCCCCGCCAAGGTCATCGTTGCCAAGCACGACGCCGGATGAATTTCAAGGACTACTACACGATCCTCGGCGTTCCGAAGGGCTCGGCTGAAAAAGACATCAAGTCCGCGTATCGCAAGCTCGCGCGCAAATGGCATCCCGATGCCAATCCGAACAATCAGCACGAAGCCGAAGAAAAGTTCAAGGAAATCTCCGAAGCGTACGAAGTGCTCGGCGATCCGGAAAAGCGTAAGAAGTACGACGTGCTCGGCCCGAACTGGCAAGAGGCCGCGCGTCAAGCCGAACAGCAGCGGCGTTATCGCACCGGAGGTCAGGAGTTCGACTTCAACTTCGGACCGGGCGGCCCGGGTGCGGCCGGCGGCCCGAGCGGATTCTCAGACTTCTTCGACATGTTCTTCTCGGGAATCGGAAAGCGTCAGACGACGCAGAGCACCGGTTTTCCGCAACGCGGTCAAGATCTCGAGACGACCATCGAGCTCGGTTTGCGCGACGTCTACGACGGCGGCAAGAAAGCCGTTTCGCTGCAAGTCGAAGACGTCTGCACGCGTTGCCGCGGAACCGGCACCGAGGCGGGACATCTATGCATGCACTGCCACGGCACGGGTCGTCTTCTCGTCAACAAAAAGTTCGAGGTGTCGATTCCCAAAGGCATCGGTGACGGACAACGCATCCGGCTCGCGGGCCAAGGCGGGCAAGGTCTCAACGGAGGGCCCGCCGGGGATCTGTATCTCATCGTGAAGCTGCACGACGATCCGACGTATAAGCGCAAAGGCGACGATCTCTACGTCGACCTGCCCGTCAGTATTTACGATTTGCTGCTAGGCGGTGAAGTGAAGGTTCCGACGCTGAGCGGACAGGTCGCGATGACGATTCCCGAAGGGACCCAAAACAATCGTTTGCTGCGCTTGTCCGGGCGCGGCTTGCCGCGAGTCAAGGGCAGCGGCGCCGGCGATCAGTACGTGCGCCTCATCGGCCAGCTTCCGCAAAACCTCAACGACAAAGAAAAGAAACTCATCAAAGAGCTCGCGACGCTGCGAAACGGAAAGCGCTAGAACGGGCGTGCGACCGTGATGACCGGCCACGGACTCATGTGGTCGAACATCTACGGCCCCGAAAAGCCGCAGATTGGTAAGCGCGTCGACTGGAAGCGAATCGGCGCGCTCTTTGCGCCGTATTGGCGCCAGCAGTCAGTCGTCTTAGTCTGCATCTTTATTACGTCGGCGCTCGGACTCGTGCCGGGATTCGTGATGGCGCGCATCATCGACTCGGCATTTCCGCACCACGACTTCCGCGAACTCGTCGGCGACGTGTCGGTCATGCTGGCGGCCGCGCTGGCGTCCGCCGGACTCAACGTGTTGCAGGGCTACCTCAACTCGATCGTCGGCGAAGGCATCATGCGAGATATCCGCACACGCCTCGTCGCTCACTTGCACCGGATGCCGATCGCCTTCTTCACGAGCACGAAGACCGGCGAAATCATGAACCGCGTCAGTAACGACGTCGACAACATCGACAACGTCGTCACCGGCACGATCACGACGATCGTCACCAACGTCGGGATCATCGCGACCACGGTGATCGCCATGTTCGTTTGGAACTGGCGCCTTGCGCTCATCTCGGTCGTCGTCGTTCCCCTGATGGTCTTTCCGCTCGGCCCGGTCGGACGCCGCATGTACGACGTTCGCAAGCAAACGCGCCAAAAGCGCGACGAGATCGAATCGATCACGCAAGAGACGCTATCCATATCGGGCATCACGCTGATCAAATCGTTCGCGCGCGAAGCGTTCGAACGAGCGCGCTTTTACGAAGCCGGTACGCATTTGATGCAGCTCGAGATCGATCTCGCAATGGTCGGCCGCTGGTTCATGGCGTCGCTCGGAGCGATGACGATCATCGGTCCGGCAATCGTTTGGCTCGGCGGCGGCTGGTACGCGCTCACGTCGGGAATTCAGGTGGGCGTCGTCGTAGCGTTCGTTTCGTTTATTACGGCGCGGCTGTACGGTCCGGCGGCGGCATTGGCGGGGATTCAAGTACAGATCGTCAGCGCGCTGGCAGTCTTCGAACGGATCTTCGATTACCTAGGGATGGAACCCGAAGAATACGAACCGGCAAACGCCGTCCCGTTTCCCGGCGCGCGCGGCGAGATCGAGTTCGAAAACGTCACGTTTGCGTATCCCGGCACCGCGCGCACCGTGCTCGACGGCATATCGTTTCACGTCGAGCCCGGCAAGATGGCGGCTTTCGTCGGCCCGTCAGGGGCGGGTAAAACCACGATCACGCAACTCGTTCCTCGGTTTTACGATCCGCAAAGCGGGTCGGTCCGAATCGACGGTCACGACGTACGCACGATCGCATTAGAGTCGCTGCGCCGCGACATCGGCATCGTCACGCAAGAGACGTATCTTTTCCACGACACGATCGCCAATAATCTGCGCTACGGTAACCCGAACGCGAGCGATGCCGACCTTCGCGCCGCGGCCACCGCAGCGTATATCGCGGATTTCATCGAAACGCTGCCCGAACGCTACGAAACCGTCGTCGGCGAGCGCGGGCACAAACTCTCAGGCGGCGAGCGCCAGCGCCTGGCGCTGGCCCGCGTGCTCCTCAAAGATCCGCGGATTTTGATTCTCGACGAAGCGACCAGCTCGCTCGATTCCGAAAGCGAAGCCGCGATTCAAGCGGCGCTGGTAACGGTGATGCAAGGACGTACGAGCTTGGTCATCGCGCACCGCCTTTCGACAGTGCTCGCGGCGGACGTTATTTTCGTCGTCGACGCCGGCCGTATCGTAGAAACGGGCCGCCACGCGGATCTTCTCGCGCGCGGCGGCCTGTATTCCCGGTTGTACAGAACCCAGTTCCGTACGTTATCGGCTTAGGTCATCGGCGCTTATTGCGCGTAGTTGATTCCAGCGTTGACTTGAGAGATAGCTTGATTAACCAACCTTATCGCGTTATTGCGGTGACCGCCCTTATCCGCAACGGCTTGATTGAGTTGTGCGAGAGCCGC
>DASRSM010000112.1:0-5228 GCA_035656415.1 Vulcanimicrobiaceae bacterium
TCGACCCGCGCCACGCTGACGCTCGCGCCTACTCACCCCTGAAAAGCGCAGACGGCCGGACTTTTTGTCGTCCGGCCGTCTCCCGTTGCCACTTCTCACCCGGCAGCTCGTCTTCGCGCTCGAACAGCCTTTGTGGCGCCGGAGCATGGAGTGTAACTATCAAAGCAGACTTGGAATCGGTAGTCAACTGTAACTAAACGGCGAAGCACAGGGCAGGCCTTATGGCCTGGAAGGAGCTTTTTACATGTCCCTGTGGATTTTCAGCTTGTTTATCGCCCTTTTTGGCTTCCATCAGGCGCCGGGCGCGCACCCCGTGACGGCGACCGGAATCGTCCAACCCGCAGACGGCGGGAGCATGGCACCCGCGGACAGTGGAGGAGCAGTCCCCGGAGGACACTAGTTAGTTCACTAGGACGAGGTCGCTCGGGCGTGCAACTCTCTTACCATGGGAAAGTCCGCCCCGTTAGATGTCGGGGCCCTTATGCGCGCCGGCAGGTTTGCCGAAGCCCGGCAAGCATTAGGGTCGGCATCGGCGCCGCTCGAGCGAGCTCGTATTCACATGCACTTCGGCGAGCACCGCGAGGCCGAAGAGCTCGCGGTGCTCGTGCTTGAATCGCCCGCTGCCTCGTCGCGATCGTTGGCGCTTGCGATCGCTAACGCCGCGCGCGCCGGCCAAGGATTACCGGATCACGCGCAAATCGACGTAGCCGATCTTCAAGGCGACGATTTTTCCGTGGCGTTGTATTACGTTGCGTCGGCGGCGTATTTTCGTAACGACTTTCAAGCCGTCGATACCTGGCTAGGATCGCACGCGCCCACGGAGCCCGGAATGCGCGCGCGTTATCTCATTCTGCGCGGGTTTGCCGCCGCCGGTCGCGGCGACATGGCCCGGCAGCTCGAGCTTGCCGACACCGCCGCGAAGTTGTTGCGTAAATCCGCTCCAGACGAAGTGTATCTGCTTGCGTCCGCAGCGCACGTAACGGGCGTTTTGCTTCGCGAGCTGCCCTGGGAAGGCTCCGAATATCTCGCCGATCTCGAACGTGAGATTCCGTGGCCCGACGATCTGAAGCTGTGGCGCTTTCAGTTGCTGCGCGCACTGGGTTGGAAGTTGGCGCTCAACGGCGAGTATGCGGAAGCGATGCGCTACTTGCTGCAAGCCACGCTGCACACCGACGATCCCATTCGCCGTACGTACGCTTTGCTCGATCGCGCGTCGATTGCGATCTTCGCCAACGAACGCGTTACCGCTCGCTCGGAGTATGCCTTCGCTTCGGAGACGATCGACGCAACCGATTGGAGCCAAGTGCACGACGAAACAATTTCGGTGCTGCCCTACGCCGCGCAGGTTGCCGCCGAACTCGGCGATGCCGAGCGAGCGCGCGAGCTCTACGAGCTGGGCGTTCGGCTGCGGGGCCAAATCAACGCGCGCTGGGCGTTCGCCCACGACGATCGCTTTACGGCCTTTTTGAGCGAAGCGGCGGCGTTTGCGTTCTTCGACAGCAAACGTAAGCGCGCGATTCGCGAAGGTGAGCTCGCCTACGAAATCTTCGCGCGCATCGGCTACGCGTGGCGTGCCGGACGCATCGCCGCGCTGATCTATTCCGCGACACACGACGCGCAATGGCACGCGCGCGCGCAACAATGGCTTGGCTACTATCCCACCGGTCCGCTGCAGCGGCTGCTGCCCGGCAAATCCACGCGGCGTAAATCGGTTCGGCCGCTCTCGCCCCGACAACGCGAAGTGTGTCGCTTTATGCGTGAAGGGAAAACGGGCGGCGAGATCGCGGCGCAGCTCGGCATTTCGACGCTCACGGTGCGCAATCACGAACAAGCGGTGATGCGGTATTATAAAGTCCATCGCCGCTACGACTTGCTGCAAGTGGCCGAATAGCCGTGTCGATCCGGAATGCGCTGTTGGGGCTCAGCGTCATACCGCTGGCGTTTCTATTGATCGCCGTCGTGTTACTCGGGATTCTGTTGGCCGATACGCGCGCGACGGACGATTGGGCGCGACATTCCAGCGACGTCCTGGATCAACTGCACGTGCTGCAGAACGACATGATCAAGGACGAAGCTAACGTTCGCCAATACATTCTGACCGGCAATGCCGCGGGTCTCAAAGGCTACCAGGAACTGAACCCCAGGCTGGTTCCGACCGCCCGCAAACTCCAAGACATGGTGCGCGACAATCCCGAGCAGACAAAGGACGCCGCCATCTTTGCCGCGTTTGCAGCCCAAGAGGCCAACAAGGTGCGCGCGCTCATGGAGAAGCTTCAGCACGGCAATCGCGCTGCTATCTACAAGGCGCAAGTCGCCAACGCGGTCGCTAATCCAAAGACGGATTCGGCGGTGGACACGTTCGAAAGCCACGTCCGGAGTTTTGAGGACCGCGAGCAAGTGCTGCGCAATCTGCGGCGAGCGAACGAAGAGCGTTTGTGGACGGCGGTCGAAGAGGGGCTCTTTGCGGCAGCGCTCGGGGGCATCGTCCTAACGATCGTGTTGACGCTGACCTTCGGGCGCCGCATCGCCAACCGGCTTCGGCACCTCATGCGTCAAGCCCAGACTTTTGCAGATACGGGCGAGGAGTCGACCGGCGAAATGGCCGGCGGCGACGAGATCGCGCAGGTCTCGCACACATTGCACGAGATGGCATCGCAGGTAAAAGAGCGCAACAGCGTCCTGACACGGTACCGTCTGCTGGCCGAACAGGCGCGCGACGCGATTCTGTTTTTGCGGCGTTCCGACGCGCGAATTCTCGAAGCGAATCGTGCCGCCGTCGAGCTGTACGGCTACTCTCTCGCCGAGCTGCTTGGGATGACCGGTTATCAGCTGCGCACGCCCGAGGCTGCCGCGGACGCCGATCGCGAGATTCCGCACGATCGGCCCTTCAATCTCACGGTCGAAACCGAGCATCGCAATAAAGACGGCGAGGACATTCCCGTCGAGGTATCGATGCAGAGCGCGGAGATCGACGGCGAGCACGTCGTCTTGAGCGTCGTACGCGACATCACGCAGCGGCGGCGGGCGGAGCGCACGGTCCGCGAAGCGTTGGCGCAAGCGGTCGAAGCATCGAGGCTCAAGAGCGAGTTCGTCGCCACGATGAGCCACGAGATTCGCACGCCGATGAACGGCGTCATCGGCATGACGGAGCTGCTGCTCGACACGCCCCTGAATAAAGAGCAGCACGAGTACGCGACGACGGCGAGTGATTCGGCGCACGCGCTACTCGGCATCATCAACGATATTCTCGACTTTTCGAAGATCGAGGCGGGGAAGGTCGAGCTCGAAATGATCGAGATCGACCTGTTGCGCAAGATTGAAACGGTTGGCAACTTGCTGAGCATGCAAGCTCACGCAAAAGGCATCTCGTTGATGACCTACGTCGATCCCACGATCCCGTCGCGTGTTCTCGGCGATCCGGTGCGCTTGCGGCAGATTCTGGTGAACCTGGCCGGCAACGCGATTAAGTTCACGCAGGAAGGCGGCGTGGTGCTCACCGCCGACTTGATTTCGCGCGATCCAACGACCGCGCGCGTGCGGCTGGCCGTCAAAGACACGGGCATCGGAATCGAGCCGGAACTCATTCCGCATCTATTTACGCCGTTTACGCAAGCCGACGGTGCAACCACGCGGCGTTTCGGCGGCACGGGTCTCGGCCTGACGATTACCAAGCATTTAATCGATGCGATGGGCGGCGCAGTCAGCGTCGAGACGGCTCCGGGCGAAGGCTCGACGTTTACGTTTTCGTTGAGCTTCCCGATCGTCCGCGAAGTCGGGCAAGCGCCGCGCGAAGAGCTGCACGGACTGCGCGCGCTCATCGTCGACGACGACATCATCGCGCGCGACGTGCTCGGCCGTTACGTGACCTCGTGGGGGCTGCACGCGACCACCGTCGAGACCGGCCCGGAATCGCTATACTCACTGCGATCGGCGGTCCGGCGCAACGTGCCGTTCGACGTCGCGCTGATCGATCTACGATTGGCAGAATCGGACGGCATCGAGCTCGGCAAGACGATCCTCGCCGACCCCGAGCTGCGCGCAACGAAGCTCATCCTTATTACTGCGTTTCAGGCGGTCTCGACCGGGCGCGAAGCGATCGCCGCCGGTTTCTCGGCATTCCTCACCAAGCCGATTCGTCAGTCACAGCTCTACGACAGTATCGCCACCGCCGTGCTCGGAAAGGCTGCCCCGGCCGTCGAGGTGCACCAGAACGGACCGTTATCGTCGCACAACGAGCGCATCTTGCTCGCCGAAGACAACGTCGTCAATCAGCAAGTCGCGATGCGCCAGCTCGAGCGGCTGGGATTCGATGCCGAAATCGCGGTCAACGGCGCCGAAGCCGTCGATCGCGCGACGACCGAACGCTTCGACTTGATCTTCATGGATTGCCAGATGCCCGTGCTCGACGGATTCGAGGCGACGCGCCAGATCCGGCGTCACGAAACGCAAACCGGACGCCGCATTCCAATCATTGCGATGACGGCGAACGCGCTGTCGAGCGATCGGGACAGCTGCTTTGCCGCGGGCATGGACGATTACGTTTCCAAGCCCGTCAGCATGGACGGCCTGCGAGCCGTGATCGAGCGATGGCTGCGCACGCCCGCTAAACCGGTGTTCGACGGAGCCAGGCTGGCCGGGCTGTTCGCCGGCGATCCCGGCGGACGACGCGACTTTTTGGCGATGACGTCGTCGACGCTGCAATCGCTGTGCCGGCGCATCGAAAATACGGTGGAGGAACACCGGCTCGTCGAGCTCGCGCACGAGCTCAAGGGTGCCGCCGGCAACGCCGGCGCCGCGGAGGTTGCGCACGTCGCCGAAATGCTGGAGCACGAGCTCAAAAACAATGCCGGTCGACGAGCCATTCGAAGCACGGTCGAAGCGCTAACGGAAGCGTGCGAGCGGCTGTGCCTTACGCTCGACGAAGAAATAAACAGAGGGGTTCCGTCTTAAAGATGCTCGTTCTCGCGGTCGACGACTCCGACCTCAACCTCACCGTCTATAAAAGCGCGCTTGCGAATATCAAGGACGTGACGATGGTGCCGTTTACGGAACCGCAGCTCGCACTGGACTGGGCCGGCGAGCACGCTCCGGATGTGGTTATCGTCGATTATCACATGCCCAAGCTCTCCGGGCTCGAGTTCTTACAGCGATTTCGATTGATTCCGCACACGGGCGAAACGCTGGTCGTCATGATCACGGCCGACGCGGAGAAGGACGTTCGAAACCGC
>DASRSM010000113.1:0-3615 GCA_035656415.1 Vulcanimicrobiaceae bacterium
ATTTCGGGACGTCGTATTTGCTGCGCTACGCGCTGCTGTTCTATCCGCTGCTCGCCCTGTGCATGGCGATGCTGCTGCTCGAGGTCGTGCGGCGATGGCCGCGCCTGATGCCGGCGACGATCCTCGTCGCCGCGATCGCGGCGCTGCCGAACTTGATCAACGAGCCGGTGATGCGGCAGTTCACGCGCAACGACGTGATTTCGGATCTCAAGCACTTGCCGTCGTATCGCGGCGACCAAGCGTTTCTCATGGAAAACGACGAGGGCTATTCGGCCGCGCAGGCTGCGATGGACTGGATGCACGCGCACGGTTATGCGGGGAACGTGTTCGTCGTCTCGTCGACGGCGTTTGATTACTACATGCTGCGCCAAGGGATCTCGAGCATCGGCACGAGCAACGGCCCGGCCGGCTATCAGCGGCTAGCGCGCGCGATCGACGCCGGCGAAGCCGTTGAGTTTCTCGACGATCTCGGAACGCACGCCGTCGTTTTGGGACCGCAAGATTACCTCGACGAGGGGTTCGGCGTGTTACTCGCGCGGCAACTGGAAACCGGCGGCTATACGCAGATCGTGGTCGCCAACGCCCAGGGCTACCGGGTCTTCGTCCGCGGCGGCTAGTCCTTAGGGCACTCAACCTGGCATGAGCGCGCGGTTGATGTCATATAGATGAGCGGCTATAATCTATACATGGCATTCAGTGTAAAAGACGCCGAAACCGACCGGCTCGTGCGTGAGCTCGCTCGCGAGACCGGAGAGACTCTCACCGATGCTATTCAAACGGCGGTCCGGGAACGGTTATCTCACGTCCGCGCGGTCCGGAGACCGCGTCTTGCCGACGACATCGCCCGGATCGCGCGACGGTGCGGGCGAAGGCCGGTGCGCGACGATCGCACGACCGAGGAGATCCTAGGCTATGATGAAGGCGGGTTGCCGACCTAGTGGTCATCGACACTTCCGCGCTGCTGGCCATTCTCGGCGACGAGCCGGAGCGCGCGCAATTCGCCGAAGCGATTGAGGCCGATCCGCGTCGCCTCGTTTCCGCCGTCACGGTGGTCGAAGCGAGCCTTGTACTCGAATCGCGCTACGGCAGCGATGCTGTCGACGATCTGGACCTGCTCCTAACGAAGATCGACGCGCGCATCGTTTCGTTTGGGCCATCCGACGTTAGCGCTACGCGCGCAGCTTATCAACGCTTTGGAAAAGGGCGGCATGCCGCCGCACTCAACTTCGGAGACTGCTTTTCGTATGCGCTCTCGATGGAAACTGGTGAAGCCTTGCTCTTTAAGGGCGCCGACTTCAGCCAGACCGATCTCCGGCGCGTTCTGTAGCGCGCGTAAGAGCGGGAAATCGCCGGTACACGTTTACCAACAACTCGTGACTCGTCTTCTGCGCGAACTGTACGTCGTACATGAGCGCGTTGAGCACGAGCTGGAATCCCATTAAGAACGGGAGCACCGCGAGCATGACCGTACCGGTCGAGCGGTCTTGGTGCGTGGCCTCGCTCAGCGCCCACTGATACGCGCCCCACACGGTGCCGCCGAGCATCAGCAAGCTGCCGAAAACCAAATACAGCGATCCGAGATTGAGATCGAACACAAAGTATTGCACCAATATGCGGCGCAGGATCAAGCGCAGCAGCTTGAACGGAAAATCCCAAAGCACGTGCGGGATCGATAGCGAACTCGGCGCGTTCGTGTAGATCGTCGGCATCTCGAGTTCGAGAATCGGCAGCCTGCGTAAACCCAGCTCGCACAGCACCGACGTTTCGAAAAAATACGAATCGGCGAACTTCTGCCACGGTAAGAGCGCCAGCAGCGAACCGTTGAACGCCAGATAGCCGTTCGTGGGATCGATGACGTTCCAGTATCCCGACGCGAACTTTGCAAGCAGCGACAGTACGGCGTTGCCGAACAGCCGGCGCTTGGGCATCTGCGAAATGACCGCCGAGTCGAAGAAGCGATTACCCTTGATGCACACCAGCGACGAGTCGGCCGCAAAAAGGTCGCGAATGATCGGTATGAACGATGCGTCCATCTGCCCGTCGGCGTCGAGCTTAACGATGAGATCGGCTCCGTTTTCAATACAGTACGCGATGCCGGTTTTCATCGCGGCACCTACGCCGCCGTTGCGTTCGCGCTGGAGCACGTGCACGGCCGGATTGCCGGCATATGCCGCCAACGCTGCCGCGCCGGATTGTTGCGGACAGCCGTCGTCGACGACGACCACCGCGTCGGCATATTGGAGCGCTTGCGCCACCACGGCTGCGACCGTCGCCGCAGCGCGATATGCCGGGATGACGCAGTAGAGCATCGCTAATCCTTGGGTTTCGGCAGCGTTGCGCGCGGCAATCCCAGCCGCGCGCACATCGGATGGATGCCGGGATTCGTCTTGCCGCACGCTTCGTTGAGGCGCGCTACCAAGTCGTTGGCGATACGTTCGGCGGCATCGTGCCTCGTCAACGCGTCGTTGACCGGCGGAATCGTCGAGGCACCAGACTCGCCGCCGATCGCGGTGCCCAAGTACAGGGCTTGCGTATCGGAGTTTTTGATCGTAGCGGCAATGGCCCCGGCAGCGACCGTTTCAAACGGGAAGCCGTTACGCGAGCCGTAGCCTTTAATGTCGTTGGAGACCCAGGTAATCGTTGGCTTGGGAAATCCAACCGGCGCACAGGACACCAGTTCGGCATTGCTGCTGACCTTCGACCAGCCGTGACTCCAGATAACGAACGGATCGATGCTGCTATAGGTGTTGGTGCCTTCGAGGATCAATCCGCCGAGCACTTGTGGACCGTTGGGATTGCCCTTGCCGGGATCGTTTTCGCATTGGTCTTCCAGGTCGTTCGGAGCCCAGGAGAGGCGCGGCAGCACCCAGACCGTTCTGCCGCTGGCCTGATCGAAGAGCGCCTGCAGTCGATCGGCCAGCGAGTGCACCATCGGCGAGATGCTGTCGTCGCCGCCCGGCGCGAGAACGTAAAACGTCGACGCAGATGCGGCCAGCTCGTTGTCGGCGGAGGCGCCAGCCTGAACACCGAGCAGCAGAGCGAGTGCCATAATTCCAGCACCCAAAAAACGGAAGCGAGCCATCGGCGCCTTCTTTTCTAGACGAATTCTACCAAAGCATCCCGATTGCGGTTGAAATACGACAACGCAATCAGCAGCAGCACTACGCCGAAGACGCCGGCGAAGAGCAGATCGCGCCAATCCGGCGGGGTTCCGAAGTAGAAAACGTGCTGATAGCCTGAGATGAGCGCGGCGATCGGGCTGAACTTCACCATCCATTGCAGATTGGTGGGCACCGCCGTTCTCAGGTAAAAAATGGGCGTCAAAAAAACCAGCGCCATGAGCAAATAGCTGACGATCTGCTGGAAATCCCTGTAAAAGACGTTAAACGTAGCGACCAACAGGGCGAAGCCGAGGGTGATGCACAACTGGATGATCAACAGCACCGGAAGAAACACGAACGCCCACCCCACGTTCACGCCCAGCAGCATGCTGATCGGAAACAGCAGCGCGATGGTGATGAGAAAGTTCATACCGTTTGAGAACACCGGCACCATAACGAGTAGCTCCGTCGGCAACAAGGTCTTTCCGACGAAGGAGCGTCCGTCCAGAATCGA
>DASRSM010000114.1:0-6031 GCA_035656415.1 Vulcanimicrobiaceae bacterium
CTGCGGTCGTGTAGCACGGCGCCGCCGCAACCGTCGAGTACCCGGACGACGACGAGGTAGCCGCGTTGGCTCCGTTGCTTGCCGTACCGCAGTAGGGAACGTGGTTCGCACCCACCTTGCCGACGTACGCACCACCGGGAGCACACGCCTTCGTGAAGGCGTTGTAGTTCGCGATGGATTGATTGATCGTCGTCAACACGCTGGTGCCGTATGCACCGGACGTCAGCGTGCCGTAGTTGATATACGAGTTGGTGTAGGCGAACGAGAGCTGGCCCGAGATTCCGTTACGCGAGAAGTCGCCCTTGTTGAGCTGGAACTCGAAGCCTTGGCTGCGCTGGCTGCCGACGTCGAGACCGGAAACGAAGCCGGTCTTCTGATCCAGGAAGAACTCCTGGTTCTGGTTCTGCGTTTGACGCAGGAACGGCGTCAGCTTGAACGACCAGTCCGTGCCCTTGAGGTGGCTCTCCCACGAGAGGTCGTAGTTCAACGACGTCGCCGGGAGAATCGAGCCGATAGGCGCGAAGCGGCCGAACTTACAGAACGTGTTGCAGTCGTATGACGCAATGTTGTCCTGTGCGCGGTTGTACTGTTGGAATGCCGTTACCGGACCTTGCGTGTACCGTCCCATCGAGAAGCGGATGACGTTATCCGGATTGATGGTGTAGGTGCCGCTAAAACGCGGCTGCCAGATCGGGAACGTGAACGCGCCCTGCGAGTTCGAGAAATACGACGGGGTACCAGGATTACCGTTGGGGCTTGTGCCGCACGGCGCACCCGGAGCGATCCGCTGATACGGAGCGCCGGTGATCTTGTCGAAGCAGGTGTTGAGGTTATACGAGTTCGTCCAGAACTCGCGTGCCTGCGGGCCTTCACCCGTCAGCAGACCGGTTGCGGTGTCTTGGCCGATGTACGTGAAGTCGTCGAGACGAACGCCGAGGTTGATCAACCACTTATCGCTCGGACGAACTTCGTCGGTCACCGACGACGAGAAGAACCGCGGCGTGACCGCGTTGTACGTTCTGTTGAGACCGTTTTCGGCCAACAGGTACGTACAGGTCTTTACCGAGGTGTGCGGATCCGGACACGAGCTCGGCAATGCCGGCGCCGCTCCAGCTTGGATCGTGCTCCAATGGACGGTGTTCTGGTAGTTGCCGTTCGGACCGGTGCAAGCGACGGGAACGCCGCCGCCCTTCGAGCTCGTGCTCGACGCTGCCGTGACGTAGCAGTAGCCGTCGAGCGGATCGCCCGCATTGACGACCACGGCCGCGCCGGAGCCGACGCCGTAGAACGCGTTGTTGTCACGAACCGTGCTCGACGTCGTGTACGATGCCTCGAACGAGAGCAGGTTCTGTGCGTTGAACTGGTTCTGGTACTGCAAACTGAGGCCGCGCGTGTGAGCGGTCAGCTCGTAGTCCGGCGAACAGCATGCAGAAAAGTCCGCATACGTCGACTGGGGTCCGTTTTGGAGCCAGTCGCTGTAGTACGTGTAACCGTACAGACGGACGAACTGCGTCGAACCGATGTTCTTGGTGTACTGCAGCTTGACGATTTCCTGGTCGTTCCAGATCGTGTCGCTGGCCGTCGCCGGAATCGGCTGGAACGCCGACGTGCGATTCGTGCTGCTCGGGAAGTAGTAGGTGCCGACATTACCAGAAAGTCCAAGGAGACCCGTCTGCGAGAACGTCTTGCCGACGTTCGATGGCGAGCCGGTATAGTGCAGGGCGTCGATGTAGAGCGGTTCGCCCAGGCCAATGTTGTTGGCACAGTTCGCGCCGCTCGTACCGCCCGGACATCCGGTGGTCGACGTGATGTCGTTGGTCGTGTCGTAGAAGTTATTGTGGATCATTTCACTGTCCCACAATATCTGGACGTCGTCGCGGCCCGCGTCGTTGTGGTGCGGAATGCCGACGTGAACGTTCATAACGGTGTCGCGAACCGCTATGTTCGAAAGAGCAGCGTAGTTGAACGCGCCCATCGGGTAGTACGTCGCTCCGTAGCCCGAGTAGGCGTTGACGGTCGGAGCGTAGCTGATGTTCGATTGGAACGACATCGGCGTGCCGTCCCAGTTGTCGACGGCCTGGTTGTTGTCGTTGGTGACATAGTTGAAGTCCTGATTGTAGCCTGCGATACCGAAGTAGTACGACAGGTTACGATCGGGGGTTGCGCCGCCGATTTCGATTCCCGCTTTGTGATAGAACGTCGGCGTACCGATGCCGAGCGTGCCTTCGGCGTAGCCCGGATACGTACCGGTCTTGATGACCTGGTTGATGTAACCGGAGAGGCCTTGGCTTTCGGCGTTGGCGCTTGCCGAGCCGGTGTAGACCTGAACCTCGGCGTTACCGAGAGACGAGGCCGAGCTCGACGGATAGTTGTCGAACGAGCGGTTGACGGGAACGCCGTCAAACTCGTAACCGACTTGGTCGTAGTCGCCGCCACGGATGACGACGGTCTGATAATAACCCATTTGGTTCGGCAGCACGTACGCGCCCGGCACCGACGCAATCGCCGAATATGCCGAGTTGAGGCTTCCGCCGCCGCCCAACGCTTGCGTAGCGTTGATACCGCTGGCGTTAACCGAATAAACGTCGTTCGTGGTACCGGATTTGACGAGCGCACCCGCGCCCGTCGAGGTTACGTGAGCGATGGTCTTGAGCGCTTTTGACAGACGCACGGTAACCGTTTGCACCGTATCGGCGAAAACGATTTGGCCTGGGGCGCTGACCGTTTGATATCCGCTCTTCGTAACGGTCACTGTATACGTATCCGGCGATAACGTCAGAAACGAGAAGTGACCGGAGGCGTCGGTCGTAACAGTTGCGCTTTGGGACGGCGAGCTCGCCGTCACCGTCGCACCTGCGACCGGCGCCGAAGTGTCGGCATCTACCGCCACACCAGTGAGACCGCCCGTCACGCCTGCCAGTGCCCATGTTCCCTGGCTAAGCATTGCGACGAGGAGTGCCACTGCGGTGACGACGTGCCGGAGGGATCTCCGGATCATTCGTACCTCCTCAGGTAGGTGATATGACAGGATAAGAAGGACGCTCGCCGCGCGAGCCTCCCCTTGACTTGTCAAAGAACGCTAGTTCGCACCCCTGGGCTGGCTTCCTTGAAGAATCCCTGAGAAATCGTTGAGAGTTTCCTGAATATGTTGAGGCGCGGAAGCAAGCGTCGCGCCCGAGGAAACAATCAAGCGGTCGTCCGCCGCGTCGGCCACCGCAGCGATCGACCGGAACAAAGCTGCCGGATCGTAGCCGCCTTCCAAGACGTAGGCGACTCGGCCGCCGCAAAACTCCCATGCAACGCCGTCAATCGCGGCGGCCAAGGCGGCGGCAGCTCCGGCGTCCACGCCCAAGTCGCCAACCGGGTCGCCCGCAACGTAGTCGAAGCCCGCGCTTACGACGATGGCGTCGGGTCGCAGATGCCGGGCGGCTGCGCGCGCGAGCCACTCCCAGATCGCGATAAACGCTTCAGTCGAAATGCCGGAGGCCGGCAGCGGTACGTTGAGCACGGCGCCGCCCTCAACCGCATAACTCTTCGTGCCGGTCCCGGGATAGGCCGGATGCGCGTGCGTCGAGACGTACGATAGCCCGTTGCCCGCGACGGACTGGGTGCCGTTGCCGTGATGGTAATCGAAGTCGAGTATCAGCACGTTGCCGCCGTGCTGCGCCTGGTGCGCTCGTGCCGCGACCGCGACGTTATTGAACAGGCAGAATCCCATGCCGCGGGCCGGCTCGGCGTGATGGCCCGGCGGCCGCACCAGCGCGAACACCGGCTCGCCGTACTTCACGCTCGCATCGATCGCCGCAATCGCTCCACCCGCCGCGCGCCGCGCGACTGCGAGCGATCGTTCGTCGACGACGACGTCGCCCGTCGACAAGTAGCGCGCGCCGTGCAGCCCCGCAGTTTCGCGCTTGACGAGCTCGAGGTACGGGGCGGTGTGAACGCGTTCGATCTCTTCGTCGGTTGCGTCGCGGGCCGGCAACGCTTCGTCGATAGCGCCGAGACGCTGCAAATGCGAAGCGACCACCTCCACACGGTCGGGCGATTCAGGATGCCCTATGCCGCGGAGATGGTCGCCGTAGATCGGATCGAGAACGAACTTCAGCCGGAGTGTTTTCCACTGGGACGGCAAGCATCGGTCGCGGCTTTTTTCACGACGGAGTATTGCTTGGCGTTCTGCTTCAGACCCGGAACCGCCATTAACCGCTTGTACGCGTCCTGCGACTTCGAGCACTGATTGAGTGCCGAATACGATTTCGCCGCGATGAACAGCATCTGAGCGTTCTGATCGAGATACCCTTTGGCAAAACGATCGAGCGCGTCGAAAATCTGCACCGCTTCCTTATAGTTTTTCAACTCGTAGTCGGCTCCGGCCACGCAGCTCAGCGTGTCGGGATTCTTCTGAATCTCGAAGCTCTTGCCGCACGCTTGGCGCGCGCCCGAGTAATCGTGCATTTGCGAATACACCTCGCCCAGCATCGCGAAACCTTGCGCGTCGGGCGAAACTTGCGTGTAATGCTTGAGATAGCTGACGGCTTGAGTCACGTGGCCGTTCTGCGCGGCGGACGTCCCGAGCGCCAGGAGCGCGGCGGCGTTGTCCGGGTCGATCGCGAGCGCCGCTTGCCACTGCGCGCTCGCCTTGTCCCACTGCTTCTCCGCCGCGAAGTAGTTTCCGTACGCCACGAAGCCCGCCGCTACGTGCGGGAACTGCGTCGTCGCCTGCTTGAGAATGGCTTCGGATTCTGCATCCTTCTTCTCACCCGCGAAGTAGCGGGCTTTCTGCACCATGATGCCGACTTTTTGATCGTCGGTGTTCGCAGCAACGACGGCGTCGTCGAATGCGGCCGACGTCTTGGCATCGTCGTGCTGATCGGCGTAGAGCGAGGCTTTATAGCTCAGCGACTGTACGCTCTTCGGATCGATCGCCAGCGCGCGATCGATCGTTTGCAGCGCCAGCGGAATATTGTTCTGCTGCGCGTACGTCGTCGCGATCTGATAAAGCGGTGCGACGTCTTTGGCATCGAGGGCGTACGCCGCTTCGAACTGCGTGCGTGCCTTGTCGAAATATCCTTCGGCGGCATAGACGCTGCCCAGCGTCATGAACGCCATCGGTTGGGTTTTGTTGAACGTCACGGCGCGCTTGGCGATGCGCTCGGCGTCGCTGTCTTTCTTCATCTTCAGATAGAGATCCGCGAGCTGCGAAAGCACGCCCATGTTGGTGGGATCCAGATTGGCAGCCTGTTCGAGATCGTACTGCGCCTCCGGGATGTTACCGATCGTTTCCGCGGCAAAGCCGTCGTAGTAGTATACCTGCGCCGTCTTGTCGCCGGCTTGCAAAAGCTTCTGCGTGATTTGCAGCGTCAAATCGGGACGGTTGATCGACAAATACTGGGCGGCCAACTCGGCTGCGGCTTGCTGATCGTTCGGATTGGCCTTGAGCTTGGCTTGCAGCCGCGGAATCGCAACGCTCGGAGGCTCGGGACTCGCCGTCGGAAGCGCCGAGGGAGACGGCGACGGACTCGGCGTCGCTTTTGCTTTGCCGCCAAACAGGCTGGCTTGCGCGCTCGGCGTCGTGACCGCGAACGATGCAACGGCGCAGCCCAGCGCGACGAGAAGGGTGAGAACGATACGCTTCAACTTACGGCTTCCTTTTTGGCAGCTTCGACCTTTTTGGTCAGCTCCGGCACGATGGCAAACGCATCTCCGACCACCATCAGGTCGGAGAACTCGGCGATAGGCGCCGACCCATCTTTGTTGATCGCAACGATCGTCCCAGCCGAACGCATGCCAACCTTGTGCTGGATGGCGCCCGAGATTCCGACCGCTATATAAAGGTTGGGCGTCACCGTTTTGCCGGTTTGCCCGATCTGCAGGCTATAGGAGACCCAGCCCGCGTCGGCCGCGGCGCGCGAGGCGCCGACCGCGCCGCCGAGCGCGTGCGCCAGCGGCTTGAGCAGCGTGTCGAAGGGCTCGGGTCCGCCGAGTCCACGGCCGCCGGCGATCACGACCGGTGCTTCCTCGAGCGCCATTT
>DASRSM010000115.1:0-10396 GCA_035656415.1 Vulcanimicrobiaceae bacterium
ATTCCGTGATCCACGCGCGATGCTGATGGTCGACGTCGGCCGGGTAGCCCAGATCGACCGGCTCCAAGTTGACCGGACCGATTTTGCGCTCGCCGATGCGGACGGTATCGGCTCCCGGGAAACCGTTGAAGAGATTGTCGACGCTGCGATTCTCCTGAATCACGATCACGACGTGCTTGATATGCGAACGGAGAGCGGCTAGAAACGCCGCATCGGCGGTCTGCCTTGCACCGTCGGGCGTCTGAGCGAGCGCTGGGGCGCTCGACGTCATGCAAGCAAGCGCTAGTGCTAATGCAAAAGGGCTTCTAGTCCTCATCAGATTCCCTCCTTACCCGGGAATACTGTAATCCATGGCAACCCTAGCTCGGCCGGCCCTGGCGATCGCCGCGATCGCGTTGGCAACGTTTTACCTCCTGCCCGACGCCGTCTCGGCGGGATTTGCGATTCGCTTTCCGCTGTTCCATCGGCAACAGCACGATTGGACGCAGTTTCGCGGCGGACCGGACAACAACGCGGTAATCCCAGGAAAACTCGAAACGTCCTGGCGCGTAGAGACCGGCGGCCAGATTTCGGCGAGCCCGACGATCGTCGACGGCACGATGTATCTTGGAAATAACGACGGCCATCTGTATGCGATGGATCCCGCGACGGGGCACACGCTGTGGACCTACGGAACGCACAATCCGCTGATGAGCGAGCCGATCGTCTACGGCGACTTGATCATCGTGGGCGAAGGCGACGCAAACAGCATGGGCGCCAATCCGCCGGAGCCGATCAAGGTCGGACAAGGTCCGAGTTCGTTGATCGCGCTCGATCGGCACTCGGGTAAAGTTCGCTGGAAGAAAGTCATCGGCGGGTCCGGAATGCCGACGCCTGCGATCATCAACGGCGTGCTGGTTCAACACAACGGCGCCGGATGGGTCGGCGGGTACGACCCGGCGACCGGCGATCGCAAGTTCGCACACCACCTCGAGTCGGTCGCGTCGATGTCGGCGATTCTTCCCTTAGGCGGCGATCAGTTCGTCACGGCGGGCGTCGGCACCAATGCGGTATGGAAGATGAGCGCTACGGACGGATCGGTGTTGTGGCACAGCGTCTTTCCGCACGGCGCGTCGGGCATCGGAGACTGTCCGCCGGTGACCGACGGCTCGCGCGTCTACTGCGATTACGTCGTGCCGGTCCCTCCCGACACCGGCACGCAAGTTGGACGATCCGCAATGCAGCGCGTGTTCGCCATCGACGTCAACACCGGCGCCAAGGTGTGGGACGTCGCGACCGAACGTGGCACGCTTCTGCCGCGCAATGAAGCCGGGATTCCGCTGCTCGTCGACGGCGTGTTGTGCGCCGGAAACGCGCTCGCGCCGGTCATGCACGGCTTGAGCGCCGACACCGGCGACCAGATTTGGGCCGTAAAGACGCACGGCCCCGTCAAAGGGGGCTCGGTCGCGGTCGACGGCGTCCTCTACTTCGGCGATTTTGGCGGCTACTTATGGGCGGTCGACGAGCACACCGGTAACGTGGTCGGCGTGAAAAACATGCACACGCGATTCAACGTCGGCTCGCCGATCGTCGACGGAAAGACGCTCATCGACGGCAGCGATACCGGCGCGATACTCGCGGTACCGCTAGCCGACATCCGCGACGCGCACGATAGCTAACGGTACTCTGGACGGTTGCTGGACGCGGTGAGTAATACGCTCTAACCGGCATGCTAGCCGACTGGATCGCGCTCAACATCCCGTGGTGGGTAATCGTCCTTGGCCTCATCGGGCAACTGTTTTGGCCGCTGCTGGGAGTAACGGCACCAATCGGGTTCCTCGCATGGCGCCTTCGAAAAAAGTGGCTCCGCGCGTTTTTTCTAATTCCGCTCGTGCTCTTGCTCGTGTCGGCCCTGGTCAATATCGTTCCATCCGTCGACCGCGCCGTCGAAACGGTACAAACGCACTACCGGATCTACGAACCCGGCCGGGGGATGACGGGGGACGTATCGTTAGCGCACGACACCGTCATCGACGGCGTGTCGTGCTCGCCGACAGCGACGGCGAACCTAGATTTTCTCGGACACCTTACCGAATGCACGATCCCGCATCCGGCGATCGTTCGCGGCGTTCCGTGCCAGGGTAGGGTCAACGTCGAATATCGCGTGCGGTGCACGCTGTCGGCAGATTACCGGCGCTTCGGCTACGTGTGGCGAGCCGGGACGCTCGTCATCGACAACGGGAGTGGCAACGTCGTATTTCAGGTGGGGCCGGCCCCGCCGACCCTAACCCAAAACGGCTCGTCCTTGCCGCCAAATACCGAAGTGCAGTTTGACGGCGGTAAGCTGCTCGCGATTACCGCGTCCTAGCGGCGCGAAGAGGACTCGCGCCAAAGGCTACTAAGAGGTCCCTTGGCTAACCGGAGGTCGAGAGATTATGCGCCGCTTTCTCCCGCTGAGTCTTGCATTTCTCGTCGCTTGTAACGGCAGTCCCGGCGGCGTCGCTCTGACTCCGCCGGCGTACGACTTCTCGTTCGAGGCGGCGGCCGCGCGCCACCGCGCGCGAGAGCCGATATCGATGAAAATCTCGATCCCCCGCGAGCGCCACCGTAAGCATCGCTTGCGCCCGAGCACGATCTCGCCGTCGACGCGTTCCGTCTCCATCGTCGTCAACGGAACTGCCGCCCAGGTGTTCAACACCACGCCGGCGTCGAAGAACTGCAGCACGAGCTCGAGTGCCCTCGTCTGCACGTTCGATATCCTCGTGTCGTCCGGCAAGAACAAGCTCGTCGTGAAGACGTACAGCGGTAAGAACGCAAGCGGGTACGTACTCGATCAGGCAACCGCCGTGAAGCACGTTACTTCAACCACCGGTGCGATCGGTATCGTGCTCGGCCCCGTGATCAGTAACGCGAACGACACCGGTCCGGGATCGCTGCGTCAGGCACTCACCGACGCCAACGCCGGCAATACGCTGATGTACGTCGGCACGACGCCGGCGACGATCACTCTGACCTCCGGTCCGATCGCGCTCGCCAAGGACGTTACCATCGACGGACCCGGCGCCGGGAAACTCACGATTGACGCCAACAACGCGGGGCAAGCTTTTACGATCGGCACCGGCGTCACCGCAACGATCTCCGGGGTGACGATCACGAAAGGTTCGGCGACCAGTGGCGGAGCGATCGGTAATGCCGGAACGCTCACGCTGACCGACGATACGATTTCGAGCAGCACCGCGACCGGTGCCGGCGGCGCAATCGAAAACAGTGGCGTGATGACTTCGACCTCCAATACGTATTCCGGAAATACCGCGCTCGACGGCGGTGCGATCGACAACGCGGGATCGTTGACGGCGACGTCCGATTCGTTTTCCGGAAACAGCACCGTCGGCAGCGGCGTCGGTCCGTCGATCGTCAACGCAACGAAACCCGCCCGCATGCCGAAGCAACCGCATATCAAACGACCGCATGTGGGTGGTGTGCGCCACGCACCACCGCAGCCCAAACACGTTTTCCCGCCGGACCATATGCGTCCGCATCCGGTCGCGCCAGGCGTCCCCGACGGCGGCGCGATCTATAACGGAACCGCTGGAACGATCGACGTCAGCAATAGCACGTTTTCAAGTAACGGTTCGCAGCAGGGCACGGGCGGCGCAATCTTCAGCGCAAGCACTGCCAGTGGGTGGACGATTGCCAACAACACGTTTACAAACAACTCCGCGGCATACGGCGGTGCCGTTGCAGTCGACACGACCGGAACGCTCGACACCGACACCTTTACCACCAACAGCGGTTATCCGGGCGACGGCGCTCTCGTCGTTCCCTACGGCTACGGGGGCGCAGTGTACGCGAGCGCGGCACTTACCGTGACGAACTGCACGTTTAGCAGAAACGTCGCGGGAGGCGGCACACAAGCGGGCGCGTTCGGCTACGGCGGTGCGATCGAAGCGGACAACGCTGCTCTCACCGTTAGCGGCAGCCGCTTCTCCAACAACGTTGCGGGCGGCGCGAACTCGAGCGGTTCCTCGGGACAAGGCGGAGCGATCGACACCAGCAGCACGGCGGCGTTGGCGATTAGCATCACGAACTCGGCGTTTACGAGCAACGTTGCCGGCGGCGGAAGCGCGGGAACGTCGTTCGGCTACGGCGGCGCCATCGATCTGGAAACGTATAACACGCTCGTCATCAACGGCACGACGTTTACCAGCAATACGGCGGGCGGCGACGGATACGGTGACGGCGGGGCGATTGAGGCCCAAGCCGACATCAACGGCACCAACGATACGTTTTCGAAAAACTCGGCGACCGGTACGAGCACTTCGGTGAACGTCAGCGGCGGCGCGATTAATACGAACTCCACCCTCGAACTGAGCCACAGCACGGTTTCCCAGAATACTGCGACCGGGGGCAGCGGCGTGATCGTCAATGGCGGCGCGATCGCCACCACCTCTAGCGCGGTGGCGATCGACACCACGACGTTTACGTCGAACAGCGCGAGCGCGCCGGGCGGGTCGAGCGTCTGCGGCGGCGCTATCATGGGCCGCGGCGGAATGACCATCACCAACAGCACGTTTACGTCAAATGCGCTGACGACCGGTGCCGGCGGTTTCACCGACGGCAGCGGCGCGTGCAACTTCAATAGTGCGGTAACGGTCAGCGGCACGACGTTCACGTCCAACACGGGGACGGGCGGCAGCAGCAGCACCGTCGACGGAGGAGGAGCGGAGTTCGACGCTCCGAGCACGCTGACGAACGACACATTTTCGCAAAATACCGTCTCGGCGCCCGGTACTGGATCGTACGCGCAGGGCGGCGGGCTCTACCTCGTCAACGGCAGCACGGTTTCGAATTCTACGTTCACGCAAAACTCGGCGACCGTGCCGGCCGGCAGCACCAACCAAGGGTGGGGTGGAGGGATCTCTACCGGCAGCGTAACGTTTTCCGGAACGGTGACGGGTAATACCGCCACGCATGCAGGCGGCGGCATGTGGATTGGCAGCGCAACCATCACCAACTCGACGATCTCCGGCAACAGTGTGACCACAGCGCGCGCGGCCGCCGCGCCGACGCCCGACGGCGGCGGCGGGATCTGGAACAACCAAATTACGAGTATCAGCACAAGCACGATCTCCGGCAACTCCGTCGCCGGTATCGGTGCCGGCGGCGGGATCGCGACGCTCAACGGCGCGCTGACGCTCACCAACGATACCATTGCCAACAACACGTCATCCGTCGACGGCGGCGGCGTGGAAGATATCGGCGGCAGCGCGACCGGCGCGTCGATGCTCAACGTGACGCTCTACGGTAATACGGCGACGACCGGCAACGGCGGCAACTGGAACGATTCCGCGTCGCCGTCAACGCCGGGCTCCTTTACGAACTCGATCGCCGGCGGTGGCACGGCCGGAACTACCGGACCCGATATCTACAACGCAGGGACCATCAACTCCGGCGATTACAACATCATTCAAACCGCAGTTGGAGGCACGCCGCTTGCGGGCTCACCAACGCACGATCAAACCGCGAATCCGCTGCTATCGGCGCTCGCAAGCAACGGCGGCCCGACGCGAACGATGGCGGATTCGAACGCGAGCCCGGGTTACAACACGATTCCGATCGTAACCGGAAGCTGCAACAACACAAACGTGACGATCGATCAGCGCGGCAACGCGCGGCCGGGAACCGGACACGCCAACTGCGACGCCGGCGCCTTCGAGTATCCTTGACATGCTCCCCGGAATGAATCCCGAGGATTCTGCAACGCACCGTTCGATGCGAAGCGCTTCTTGCCCCGAGCCTGCCCGTGGGATTCGCGCAACTTGGTTCTCGTGCAACGACTCCCAAAAGCGGGAGTCTTACGCGGCTCGAACCGCAGCGGCCAACTCCCACAGGTCTCACATGCTCGTCTCTGACAAGCGTTACTTTCGGCCTGTCCGGCCGTAGGTTCGCAAAGGAACATCACCATGATAGCAAACGTGGACGCGCAGCGTCCAGCGCCTTATATCCTCGGCCTGAACGCCGCGGCTTTACGGCGCGTGTGGTAATACAAACTCAACAGGCGGTTTCGCAAGGCGATCGGGTTTTGGCACAGTCCCTTTAACCAATCGGAGGCGCACGATGCTGGTGAACCCATTCTTCACATCGATCGCGTCCGAAAAGGCGTACGCTGAATCGGTGTTTGCCCTCAAGCCGTAACCGCCGGCGGCAAATCCCCACAAAACTGAACGCACCGTCCGTACTCGATTGCGTCCTTTCTACTACCTGGCTGTTCGGTAGTGAAACAACCGATATAGACACTCCGGAGACAGGCTTGCCGTGGTCATCGACAATCGTCCCCACGATCTCGGGGGTCGGCGATAAATTAGCCAGCGTCAGAATGACGCATAAAATTGCGTTCATCTTGCTTCCCGCGATCAAAAGCAGCGCGACAATAATTCCCTGAGATGAGCGCCCTAGCCTCCGAACGCGCGCTATCCGCGTTCTAGCGCTTGGGCCGCCAAGCAAAGACGGGCGACCGTAACGATCGCCCGTCCCAAGGTGCTAGCGATTCTTCTAGGCTAGAACAGATTCCAAAGGTACTGATTGTAGACTTCGTGATGGTATTGCACTTCTTGCGCCTTCACGAACGATCCGAGTAAGCGCGGACAGCGATCCGCGCTAGCCGCTTTGAGATCGGCATACCGCGACTTGACATCGTCGCCGAGAAGCTCGGTCGTCCACTTCGACTTGCGGAAGTCATCGAGCGCGTCGTAGATATTGTCGGGCAGATAATGTTCGGCTTGCCGCAGGCCCTTTTCGCTGCTGATGCTGCCTTGCAAACCGGTCTTGAAGACCGCGAGCATAACCATGTATGGGTTCGCGTCGGGTGCGACCGAACGCACCTCGGTGCGCATGCTGCGCTCGTTTCCGACCGGAATGCGCACCATCGACCCGCGATCGACCGCCGAGGCTTTGATTTGATTCGGCGCCTCGAAATGTGGATCGAGCCTGCGATACGCGTTGACGCTCGCGTTGAGCATGAGGCAGATGTCGCGCCCCTGGGTGAGGATGCGGTCGACGAACTGCCAGCCGAACTCGCTGAGCTTCTCCTCGCCCTGGGGATCCCAGAAGATGTTCTTCCCGTCTTTGCTCACCGAGACGTTGGTGTGCATGCCGCTGCCGTTCACGCCGACGACGGGCTTGGGCAGGAAGCTGGCCGTCATGCCCAGCCGCGTGGCGACTTGACGGCAGATCAGCTTATAGAGCTGAATTTGGTCGGCGGCCGCGACGACTTCGCCGTAGTTGTAGTTGATTTCGAACTGCGACGGCGCGACTTCGGGATGGTCCTTTTCGTTTTGGAATCCCATCGCGCGCTGGACTTCGGCGACCGTGTCGATGAACGTGCGTAATGGATCGCCGGGCAGCGAGTGATAGTAGCCGCCGGTATTGACGTAATCGAACTTTCCGGTTTCGTGGAAGCGCCGTTCGGCGTCGAGACCCTCAAAAAGGAAGCCCTCGATTTCGTTGGCCGCATTGAGCGTGTAGCCTTGGTTGGCGTAGCAATCCTTCGAGAGTTGCTTGAGCGCGCCGCGGATGTCGCCTGCAAACGGCGCGCCTTCGCGATCCAGGACGTCGCCGAAAACGAGCACCTTTCCGGGACCGAAAATATCCGACGGCGCCCAATAAAACGCGCTCCAATCCAGAACCAAGCGCAAGTCGCTTTCGCGCTGCGCCGTAAAACCGCGAATCGACGACCCGTCGAACGTCAAGTTATCGTGTGCACCCAATAAGAATTTCTTGTCGTAATCGAGCATGTGCAAACGGCCTTCGAGGTCGCTGAACAACACGGTTACGGCTTTGATGCGCTTCTCGTCGGTAAGATATTGCAGGCGCTGTTCGGCCAGTTGATGTGCGGCGACGCGCTCTTTGCGTTGTTGCTTTGCGGCGAGATTGAGATCCTCGAGCTCGCTATACGTCAACTCGAGAAAGTCGCGCAGTTCTGACGACATCGCCTGTCTGTGAACTCCTTCGGTCGGCTTCATCGGTGTTACTCCTCCCCCAGCGGTGCGTTACTCTTCGTTTCGCCGGAACACCGGCGGGTTACGCTGGCCCGCTACACAATCAGGTGATGCCGCGTTTGTGCATTCGGTAAACGCCGCCTTGTGGATAACCCCGTCGACCCGCCGCCATTAGGGATTTAGGTACTTGGCCAGCCAGTCGAGCATGATGTGCAAGCGCTCGACACGGTGGATCGGCGTTCCCGTGCGCGAGAGGTCGTGGTTCTCGTTGGGAACGGCGATGTATTCGACCGTCCGGCCCAACACCTTGAGCGCCGTAAACTCTTGAATGGTCTGATCGATCGGCGCGCGCGTGTCTTCGTCGGAGTGGAGCAGCAACAGCGGTGTATGGACGCCTTCGACGTACGTCAGCGGTGAGAACTTCGCGTACGCGGTGCTCGCGGGATCCCACGCCGGTCCCCACGTGTAATACCCGCCGCCCAAGCCGCCTTTACCGGCGAAATCGGCCGCCAAGTTTTCGCTGACGAGGTTGCTGACGCCGCGTTCGGCGATGCCGACCTTATAGCGATCCGTGTGCGCGACGACCCACATCGTCGCGTAGCCGCCGTAAGAGCCGCCGGAAACGCCCAGACGCGTAACGTCGACGTCCGGACGCTGCACGGCTGCGTCCATGACCGCCTGCACGCCTTGAAACATCGCGTCGCCGTAGTTGTTCTCGAGCGCTTCTTCGAACGCATATCCGTGACCGGTGCTTCCGGCCGGATCGGAAAAGACGACGTTGTACCCCTGCGACGCGTACAGTTGGAACTCGTGGAAGAACGTGTCGCCGAACTGCGTCTCGGGGCCGCCGTGAATGTCTAAAATGGTCGGATGCTTCGCACCCGGCTTTCCGCCGGTTGCCGGCATGAACCACGCCTGCACCGTATTGCCCGCAGCGTCTTTTACGCTAAACTCTTGCGGCGTCGAGAGCGTTATCGACTTGAGATACGTGTCGTTGACGCGCGTGAGCTGACGAGGCGTGCCGTTGGCAACGTCGGCGACGTAGACGTCGGCCGGATGGGCAAAATCGCTGTAGAGATAGGCGACGCGCTTTCCGTCGTGCGAAACCGAACACGCCCACGCTTCGCCCTTGGGCGGCGTCACGTCGTGAAACGTACCGTTCGAAAGATCGAGGATCCGAAGGTTGGCATACCCCGGTCCGTCGACGTTGAGCAGCGCGGATTCCGACGACGGCAGCACGTTGCCGCACAATCCGCCGCCCTCTTTCATGTCTGCGAGCAGCGAGTCGCCCCACGACGCGGTGTCGATCGCGACCACCGTTTTCGAGTCGGTTCCATCGGGTTTTGCAACCGCGAGCGCGGGAAGCGCCGCGGCATCTTTCACGCCGGAGGTGAGGTAATAGATCCGGCTGCCGTCGTTGCTAAAGAAGAGCGCGAAGTTCGAAGGCAGCGACGAGCTCAACTTCAGCATCGCGCCGCCGGCCGAGGGAATCGTATAGACGTCGCTGTCGGCGCCGTCAACGGGCTCGTAGCGCGTCGAGTTAAAAACGATGGTGCGATCGTCCGGGGACCATGCGGCGAAGTTCTCCGAGTACCGTCCGCTCGTTAACGCCTTCGCGTCGGATCCGTCGGCATCGACGGTCCAAATGTGCTGGTGATATTGGTACGTGTAGCCGGCACCGTTAGCTTGGAAAAACAGCGTATCGATCGAGCGAACGTCGGTGTTCTTTTGGTCCGGTTTCGGAGTAAAGCCCGCTTTGGAGAAATCGATGAACGCCGCGTGCGGCGGGTCGCTCTGCGTTACCGTGAGTGCGATGCGCTTGCCGTCGTGCGAGACGACCGGCGTCGATACGCCGTCTTTGACGTGTGTCAGCTGGACGGCCGTTCCGGTCGCAAGGGTATAGCGATAGAGCTGCGGTTTCTGCTTGGGCATCGTCCGTACGAAGACGAAGCTCTTACCGTCGGGCATCCAGTCGTAATCGCCGTCCCCGAGGTGCTTCGTAACGTTGCGCGTCGACGTCGCCGACGCCACGTCGACGAGCTGGATCGAGCGATCGTACGCGTTCTTCGGGCCGTCCATCGTCGACGAGACCACGAGAACGTGCGTTCCGTCCGGTGAGATCAGCGCGTTGCTGAGGAAGTTCAGCTTGAACAGATCTTCAGGCTGGATCGTCGCCGCCATCGCGGGCGCCGCACAGCAGATCGTGAAACAGCAGGTCGCTAGAAACTTGCGCATGACGTTCATACGCACCGCCTTCGGCGCGTGTTTCGCGTCGCCTAGCGCTGCAGCCGCATCGTAAGCGGTTTTTATATTTTTTTGAGGAAGGCTGCTCGATGAAGCCGCAGCTGCTGCGACGTCTGAATACGTTCGATATCGCGCTGATCTGCATTGGCCTGGTTATCGGATCGGGAATTTTCCGG
>DASRSM010000116.1:0-54641 GCA_035656415.1 Vulcanimicrobiaceae bacterium
ATCCACAAGGTCGCCCGCACAGCGAGATATTCGAAGTTTTCGAACGCCGATAATCCCGACTTTGTTCGGACGGCGGCAATAACCGGATCGCACAATCTCCATGCAACGGTAACCTGCGACGAGGTGACGTCGAGCAGCGCGTCCTCGTCGATCAAGCCTCGTTTTACGAACGTGCCGATCTGCTCCCAAAAATCCATAGCCAAAAACTCCGGATGATGCGCGCGATCGATCGAACCCGGCTCGCTCAGCGTTTTGACGTAAGCCGGGTCGTTCATTTTGCCCGGAATCCGCTGCATCTCCGCGAGTGCCGCCTGCACCGATGGCTGGTTCCACTGATTCATTATTTCCAGCACGCCGTTTAGGTGATTGCTGGTGCGCAGGTGGCGCAACTGGACGATCGCCGCAACCGAAGCGACGCTGACGACGATGAGCGTCGCGGCAGACAACGCAACGTTTATCGAATCGCCGCTCACGTTCGTAAAACCATCTCGATGGCTTCGGCGAACGTAACGCCTTTCCCAACGAGAACGCCGGTTGCGCCGGCGTTTTTTGCGACATCTGCGTCGCTGCTTTTGTCGCCGATCACGACGATCTGCGAGGGATCGAGGTTCCAGTCGCGAGCCGCGTCGAGCACCAGCTTCGGTTTGGGCTTGCGGCATTTGCAATCGTCTTCGGGCGCATGCGGGCACACGTACCAGCCGTCGAACGGACCGAGCAGCTCGTCGACGCGGTCATTAACGGCCTGCATCTGTTCTTCGGTGATCATGCCGCGCCCGATTCCGGACTGATTCGAGAGCACGCCGATCTTGATGCCGCGCGCGCGAAGTGCATCGAGCAGCTCCTTCGCGCGCGGCACCGGATCGACCAATTCGGGATCTCCATTGTACGGGACGTCGTGGACGATCGTCCCGTCACGATCGAACAAAACGCCGCGACCGCTAGGCCTCGACGTAGATTTCTCCGCCCTTTTCCGTGAACTCGCGGGATTTTTCTTCCATTCCGCGCTGGGCGTAGTCGCGCACCTCCTGCGTAATTTTCATCGAGCAGAAATGCGGGCCGCACATCGAGCAGAAATGTGCGATCTTGGCGCCCGGCGCCGGCAGCGTTTCGTCGTGGAACTCGCGCGCCGTTTCGGGATCGAGCGACAAATCGAACTGATCCTGCCAGCGAAACTCGAAGCGAGCTTTCGAGAGCACGTCGTCCCAGTGATGCGCGCGCGGATGCCCTTTAGCAAGATCGGCGGCGTGCGCCGCGATCTTATACGCGATGACGCCGTCCTTGACGTCTTTCTTGTTCGGCAATCCGAGATGTTCTTTGGGCGTCACGTAGCAGAGCATGGCCGTGCCGAACCATCCGATCATCGCGGCGCCGATCGCGCTGGTGATGTGATCGTAGCCGGGTGCCACGTCGGTGACGAGCGGCCCGAGCGTATAGAACGGCGCTTCGCCGCAGATCTCGAGCTGCTTGCGCATGTTCTCTTCGATCAAGTGCATCGGCACGTGCCCGGGACCTTCGATCATCGTCTGTACGTCGTGCTTCCACGCGACTTGCGTGAGCTCGCCGAGCGTTTCGAGCTCGGCGAACTGTGCTGCGTCGTTGGCGTCGGCAGTGCAGCCCGGGCGCAAACCGTCGCCGAGCGAGAACGCCACGTCGTAGGCTTTCATGATCTCGCAGATCTCTTCGAAGTGCGTATACAGGAAGTTTTCCTGGTGGTGCGCGAGGCACCACTTCGCGAGAATCGATCCGCCGCGCGACACGATGCCGGTGATGCGGCCGGCCGTCAACGGAACGTAGCGCAGTAAAACGCCGGCGTGAATCGTGAAATAGTCGACGCCTTGTTCGGCCTGCTCGACGAGCGTATCGCGGAACAGCTCCCACGTGAGCTCTTCAGCTTTGCCGTCGACTTTCTCGAGCGCTTGATAGATCGGCACCGTCCCGATCGGCACCGGCGCGTTACGCAGAATCCACTCGCGCGTTTCGTGGATGTTCTTACCCGTCGACAGGTCCATGACGGTGTCGGCGCCCCAGCGCGTCGCCCACGTCATCTTCTCGACTTCTTCGTCGATGGTCGACGCCACGGCGGAGTTTCCGATGTTGGCGTTGATCTTCACCAAGAACTTGCGTCCGATGATCATCGGCTCGCTCTCGGGATGGTTCACGTTGTTCGGCAGAATCGCGCGGCCGCGCGCGATCTCGTCGCGCACGAGCACCGGCTCGACGCCTTCACGCAGCGCGACGAACTCCATCTCGGGCGTGATCTCGCCGCGACGCGCGTAATGCATCTGCGTGACGTTGGCTCCGGGCTTCGCGCGACGCGGTTTGTGCGACGCGGCAAATCGAACCGCATCGAGCTCGGGCATAGCGTCGCGGCCGCGCCGGTAAATCGACGTCGGCTTTTCCAACGTTTCGGTGTCGCCGCGCGCGTCGATCCATTTTGCGCGCAGCGCCGGTAAACCGCGACGAATCTCGATCGTCGTCTCGGGATCGGTGTAGGGACCGCTGGTGTCATAGAGTGCGTGCGTGGTTCCGTCGGACAGCGATACTTCTCGCGCCGGAACGCGAATCGACGAATCCGAACCCTGAATATAAACCTTCACTTTATCCTCCCTTCGCCGGCATTACCCGGATCAGGTGCTTGCGGTCGGCGAGGAATCGCTCGCCCTCTCAGCCCGCTTCCGCGAGCTCCCGCTTCTGCCTAATTACGCGATATCGGGGGGTATCCCCGGCGAGCGTGCGGCCGCGAACAAGCCGAGGCGCTAGCATCGATCTGGAACGTCACCGGAACCGTCCGGCCGTTCTGGTCTGCCACGTCGGCGGTTTCCACGTACGAGCCGGTAGCCGGCTCGGTCACCGTAAACGAAATCCCGCGGTCGCCCTCTTGCGTTACCGCCGAGATGACGCTGGTATTGTAGTTCGTCAGGTTAAACGGCCCGGCGGTGGCACCAAACGCCTCCAATACGCCGACGTACGAGCTGCTCGAAAACGGCGCAAGGCAGCCCGAGACGGCGACCGGCACCGTCGTGCTCGGTATCAAGCTCCACGTCGACGTCGGAACGATGTGATAGAACTGAAGATTCCCGTGCGGGTTCGTGCAGAACGTCCACGCGGTATCTTGGGCGTCGAACGCAATGCCGTTACAATACGGTGCCGGCACGAACGCTTCGAAGTTCGACGACGCGTTGGTGTCCGCCGGATTCAGAAGCGTGACGAAGTTGTAAGGCCCGAAGTATCCGTTGTAAACCGTCGTTCCGAGTACACCCGACGCCGATTGAGCCGTTGAAGTCGATGTGGTCACGAACGTGGCGAGATCGGTTGGATAGGTCGTCAGCGTCGAAAACGCGCCGCCTGACGAAACGGTGCCCAACGCGCCGTTTGAGAACGCGTAGGTTTGAGGTCCACCGAACATTGCCGCCGGTTGGGCTGCAATCGATACGTTCGTGACGATCGGCGTCGGGACAGCCGACGGCGCAGCCGCCGGCGTAGCAGCAACTTGTATCAAGGCCCCGGCGACGGGATCGTAGGCGGCGACGGCAACCGAAGCCGTTCCGGGGATGGCCGCTATGGACGTCGCGTCAGGGTAGCCGCCGGCATTTGAGTTTTGATAGAGCACCGGCGCGGGAGACGCGCACGACGTCGAGTTGATCGGAACGTAACCGATCGTCTCGAATCCTCCGGTCGCCAAGTATCCGTAGACCGCGAACCACAAGTTGTTGGACGCGTCCTCGGCGAAGCCGCCGAAATATGCGTACGTCATGCCGGAAAAGATCGTTCCGCTCGGAATAATGCCGGCCGGCGTCCCCAACGACGACTGCGCGAAACAGTCGATTTGGAAGGTATCGTTGTCGAACGTCCACAGGCTGCCGCCCGAATCCGCAAACGTTCCGGTGAAATTCGTACTCGGCGGCTCGCCGAAAAGAGAGGTGACGCCGGCAGTCGCGGTTCCAAGTATTCCCGCATAAACGCTTTGGTTCGTGTTATAGCCGCTTCCGGTAAACGCCATTGCGTTCGAACCGGGAATGCCGACGAGTCCCGCCGGCGATGGCGACGTCAGCGTCGTCGTGTACGTTCCACCGGGAATTGCGTTTCCGGACAGCGCGATGCCGGCAGCATTGGGCGCCGGGGTTGCAGCACGCGGCGCGCGCAGGTCGATCTTACGCGCACGAAGTGCGAGCGTCGATCCGGTCGCTGCGATCGAGAACGAGGTTGCCGACGAAACGGAACCGCCCGACGCGGTGAACGCGCCGGAATAAAGGATGCTGACGGCGAGATCGTTTGGATTGGAAATCGCAACCGAGTTCCCCGCACCCGACGCGTTGCTCAGCGTAAAGCCTTTGCCGGTGGGAGCGACGCTCAACGTGATGGGCGCGGAGTACGGCACGGGCGTTCCGGTCGCCGGAACTTGCGAGAGAATTTGATAGTTCGCGCCGTCGTAAGGCGTAACGTTGAGCGGCTCCGACGTCGGCACGCCGACCGGAATCGCGGCGGCCTGTCCTTGCGTATCGGCAGGCACGACCGTGTTCGGAAACTGCAGCAGGACGTGATCGATCACGCCCTCGAGCGTAAATGCTAACGGCGCGGTCTTCCCCTTCGGATTCGGCGTTGGAATTATCGTGCTGCTCGAGCTATACGAAGACAGCAATTTGCCCTTACCGTTTGCCTGTGAAAACGTGTTCACGACGAACGAGTCGCTGCCGGCCATGACGCTGACGCTGAACTGACACTGCAGCACGCCGCCGCTTCCCGTAATCGTTTGACAGTTTGGCGCGGTAGTGTTGAACGTCTGCAGAGGAATCGGCGCCGGCGCCGGTCCCGAACCTGCGATCGGTTGTACGGCAAACGTGATCGACGCGGTTCCCGGCGAGATGTATTGCGGGTGCATTCGCCGTCCCCGCCGGTGGTGGTGGCGATGTGCCGGGATGCGCAGGTAGACGGTCGCGTGTACCGGGTTGCGGTGGTGACGCCGGTGTGGCGCGACGTTAAACGACGGCGCAAGCGCCTGAAAGGCTTGGGGCACGACGCTGCCCCCGCCGCTGCACGCGGCAAGGATGGCTGCAGCTAGGGCAAGCAACCCAAAGCCGATGCGCTTCTTCTGCACGCCTTATACTTCGTTGCCGAGGGAACGGCTGCATGCTGAAAGAACGCTGAACCCGGTACTCAAGCGGTATTTGCCGCTCGAAGGAGAGACGCTATGAAGGCCCTTGCCTCTGTCGTGCTCGTCTTAGCCATTTGCCTCGCGACGGTTATACCGTCGAGCGCGGCCGGCGATAAGACGCTGGAGAACGTACGCGGCACCGTGTCGCTCGATCAAGGGCCGGGTACACCGTCGCAACCCGTGGCGGTCAATGCAAGCGTCGCCATTTCCGACAGCCAATACGCCGTCACCGGCGGTGCGGTCGGGAACCTGCCGTCGCAAGGTGCGATAGCGCTACCCGACAGCACGCGCATCCTCGTCGGCCAAAACACGCGCGTACAAATGAAGCAGTTCGACATGCAGCCGAACCTGACGACGGCGAACTTCGTCGTTCTCAGCGGCAAAATTCGCTTCAAAGTCGAGCATCCCGGCGGTGCCAAAGCGAACTACACGTTCCAAACCAGCACCGGACAGATTGCCGTGCGCGGCACCGAAGGCGATATCTGGACGCCGCAGCTCGGCGCGCTGCAAGTGAACGTCTACCAAGTCACCGATCCGGCCCTGCCGGTCGAAGTCACGCTCAACAACGGCAAAGTTTACAAGTTGAGCGCGGGGCAGACGCTGACGGTGGGCATTCTCGGCGCGGCGATCGCCGCAGGCACCGCCGGTGCGGCGTCGTCGTCATCCTCGTCCTCGGCGTCGGTCACGTCCACGTCGCAATCGTCCATGAGCAACTTCACCGAGTTCGGCGCGGTCTCGAATGGCGCGGTCGTCGCGGGTGCTGCCGCTGCCGCGGCCGCCGCGTCGGCCGGCGGAATTCCCGCAGTTGCAGCCATAGCGGCGGGCGTCGCCGCAATCGGCGGCGTCGTCATCGGCACGACCGGACATCCCGGGACCGAGCCGAGCAGTGCGCCGACGTCGGCTCCGGGAAGCGTCGTCGTGAATCCGACATCGCTATCGTTTACGCCCGGAACGGGACCGTTGACGTTCCACGCGTCGCAAACCAATTTCACCGGAACGTTCCACGCCGCGATCGATCAAGGATCGATCGCTTCGGTCAACGCGACGTCGACCACCGGCGACTTCACCGTCACGCCGAAAACCAATGGCAGCACGTCGATTACCATCACCGGCGGGTCGGGAGAAACCGCTCCGGTCGGCGTTGCCGTGCAAGCGACGACGATTACCGTTCCGGGCTCGTTACCGGCCTTTTCGTCATTGAATCAAGCGCAGAACTTCACGGCGCAAGAAGCGTATTATAACGGCGGATTTAGCGCAAAAAGTAGCGACGCGACCATTGCGAAAGTCACCTCGCCCGGATCGTCGTCTTCCGGCGGCGGGAACTTCACGGTCACGTCGGTCGGCAACGGCAGCACGACGATCACCGTCAGCGACTCGCTCGGACATTCGGCCCCGGTCGGCGTAACGGTGAACGGGCCGGCGCCGACACCCACGCCGACGAGCATTCCGATTTGCATCGGTATGCCGGTGAGCGGTGGACGCGGTCAGGGCGCGCGCCATCGCATGGAACCAGCGATGGCCGTTGCACCGGGACGGCCGAATCCCGCGGCGACGGCGACGTGCCCGCCGACGCCGATGGCCGGGCCGCCGATAGCCAAACCGATCGATCCGCCCGTCGTGCGCGCGCCGCAGCCGCATCCGATCGGACCGCAACCTCCGACGATCTTGCCACCGCACGTTCCGGGTATGCCGACGCCGCCGCCGATGCCCGGCGGTCCGCCGTAAACGCGTAACGCAACGCCGTTATTGCTCCTCGGCGCCGCACAGCTCGCTGTCGGCGCCGCGGCAATTTTCGCGCGTTTCGCACTGTCGGGCGCGCCGCCGCTGTCGGTTTCCGCGGCGCGCTTGACGATCGCGTCGATCGTTTTGCTCGCTATCGGTTTACTGCATTCGCCGAAAACGCTGCGCGTATCGGCTCGTCCTGCCGCGATCTTGGCCGCGGCGGGTTTCGCGCTGGCCGTGCACTTTGCAACGTGGATCGCGTCGCTGCAATACACGAGCATCGCGATTTCTACGCTGCTCGTTGCGACGACGCCGATCTGGACGGCAACGTACGACGCCGTCGTGCTGCATCGGCCGCTGACACGACGCGCGCTCGCCGCGTTCGTTACGGGCGCGCTCGGCGTGTACGCGGTCGTCGGTTTCAATCGCACGGTCGCGCCGATTCCCGGACACGACGTCGCCGGCGCGCTGCTCGCGCTCGCGGGCGGCGCCGCCATCGCCGCGTACTTCATTCTGGTACGCGAAGTGCGTGCCGACCTCGGCACGCGCACGATCGTAACACATACGTATAGTTGGGCCGCGATTGCGCTCATCGTGGTCGCGGCGGCGTTCCGCCAACCGCTGCCGCCGGTCAACGACGCCGTCGCGTGGGGCGGCATCGCCGCCATGGCGCTGATCTCGCAGCTGCTGGGTCACACGGCGATGAACGCGAGCTTACGCTGGTTCACGCCGAGCGCGGTCGCGTTCTCGACGCTGCTCGAACCGGTCGTCGCGGCAGTTCTGGCCCTGCTGATCTTCAGCGAGGCCATCGCCCCGGTCGCAATCGCCGGCGCGGTCGTCTTGCTCGCCTCGATTGCCATCGTGCTCAAGGAAGAACCGATGACGGCCTAATTGGAGGCTACCAGCCGAGCGATTGGATCGATCCAGCCAGAAGGGATTGGCTCGCAGGATGGAATGCTCGTCGGACTATGACGACGCTTCTTGCTGCCGATCCGGATCCTCAAGAGACGCGCGAATGGCTCGATGCGATGCGCGGCGTGCTGACGGTCGAAGGGCCGGATCGCGCGCGCGACCTGATCGGACACCTCGTCGACGAAGCGCAGCGCGGCGGCGCGCACGTTTCGCTCGGACTCGAAACGCCGTACGTCAACACGATTCCGGTCGAGCGGCAACCCGCCATGCCCGGCGATCGCGAGATCGAAGCGCGCTTGCGTCACTGGGTGCGCTGGAACGCCGTCGCGATGGTCGTGCGCTCGAACAAGGTGAGTTCAGAGCTCGGCGGACACGTCGCAAGCTTTGCGTCGGCGGCGACGCTCTACGACGTCGGTTTCAATCATTTTTTCCGCGCGCCGTCCGAATCGTTCGGCGGCGATCTCGTCTTCTTGCAAGGCCACTCGGCGCCGGGTTTCTACGCGCGCGCGTTTCTCGAAGGACGCATCACCGAAGAACAGCTCGATCGTTTCCGTCAAGAAGTCGGCGGGCACGGATTGTCGTCGTACCCGCATCCGTGGTTGATGCCGGACTTTTGGCAGTTCCCGACCGTGTCGATGGGCTTGGGTCCGATCATGTCGATCTACCAAGCGCGCTTCATGCGCTACTTGCACGATCGCGGCATGATCGATGCGGCGAATCGCAAAGTGTGGGCGTTCCACGGCGACGGCGAGATGGACGAACCCGAATCGCTGGGCGCGATTTCGCTCGCGGGGCGCGAACATCTCGACAACCTCATTTGGGTGATCAACGCCAACCTGCAGCGTCTCGACGGTCCGGTACGCGGCAACGGTAAGATCGTTCAAGAGCTCGAGGGCGTTTTCAAGGGAGCGGGCTGGAACGTCCTCAAGGTGATTTGGGGCAGCCGCTGGGACGAGCTGCTGCGCGCCGACACGAGCGGCCGTTTGGTGCAGCTCATGAACGAATGCGTCGACGGCGATTATCAGACGTTCAAGTCGCGCGACGGCAAATACGTGCGCGACGAGTTCTTCGGACGCTATCCCGAAACACGCGACTTGGTTGCAAGCTGGAGCGACGATCAGATCTGGGCGCTCAATCGCGGCGGCCACGATCCGGTAAAAGTGTACGCGGCGTATAAAGAAGCGGTCTCGCATCGCGGCCAGCCGACCGTGATCATCGCAAAAACCATTAAAGGCTATGGTATGGGCGAGGCCGGCGAGGCACGCAACATCGCGCATCAAGCCAAAAAGATGGACGTCGAAGCGATGCGCACTTTCCGCGATCGCTTCTCGATTCCGCTCTCGGACGAGACGGTAGAAAAGCTCGCGTTCGTCAAGCCGCCCGAAGAAGGTCCCGAAATGCGATACTTGCGCGATCGCGTCAAGGAGCTCGGTCACGTGCCGCAGCGCCGCCGCAAATCGGCATCGCTGACGGTGCCCGAGCTCTCGGCGTTCGATCCGCAGCTCAAGAGCACGGGCGATCGCGAGATTTCGACGACGATGGCGTTCGTGCGCATTCTCAATTCGATCGTGCGCGATCACACGGTCGGGCCGCGCGTCGTGCCCATCGTCGCCGACGAATCGCGCACGTTCGGTATGGAAGGCATGTTCCGCCAGCTCGGCATTTACTCGTCGGTGGGGCAGCTCTATCATCCGCAAGACGCCGAACAGCTGATGTGGTATCGCGAAGACAAGCTCGGACAGATTCTGCAGGAAGGCATCAACGAAGCGGGCGCGCTATCGTCGTGGATCGCGGCGGGCACGTCGTACAGCACGCACAACCTGCCGATGATTCCGTTCTACATCTTCTACTCGATGTTCGGGTTCCAGCGCGTCGGCGACTTGATCTGGGCGGCCGGCGACAGCCGCACGCGCGGCTTCTTGCTCGGCGCGACGTCGGGCCGCACGACGCTCAACGGTGAAGGCCTGCAGCACGAGGACGGACAGAGTCAAGTCGCGTCGTCGTTCGTTCCCAACTGCCGCAGTTTCGATCCGACCTATAGCTACGAACTCGCCGTGATCGTCGCCGACGGGCTGCGGCGGATGCTCGCCGATCAAGAAGACGTTTTTTATTACATCACGCTGCTCAACGAAAACTACGCACATCCCGAGATGCCGGCCGGCGCGGAGGAAGGCATTTTGCGCGGGATGTACCTGCTTCGCGAGGGACAGGGCGACAAAAAGACGCCGCGCGTGCAACTCTTTGGATCGGGTGCGATCTTACGCGAAGTCCAGCATGCCGCCGACTTACTCGCGAGCGAGTGGAACGTCGGCGCCGACGTGTGGAGCTGCACGAGCTTCAACGAGCTGCAGCGCGACGGCGTGGCGACGCAGCGTTGGAATCTGCTCCATCCGGAAGAAACGCCGCGCCTGTCGTTCGTGGAAGCGTGTTTGAAGGATCGCAAAGGTCCCGGCGTCGCCGCGACCGATTACGTTCGCACGTTTGCCGAACAAATTCACCCGTTCGTCGGACGGCGGTACGTGACGCTGGGTACGGACGGCTACGGACGCAGCGACTTCCGGCGCCGCTTACGTGAGTTCTTCGAGGTGAACCGTCACTTCGTCGTATTGAGTGCGTTGAAGGCGCTCGCCGACGAGGGTACGATTCCGGCCTCGACCGTCACGAAGGCGATCAAGAAGTACGACATCGATCCGAACAAGCCCAACCCGATTACGGTATAGCATGAGCACGATCGACGTAAGGGTGCCCGATATCGGCGATTTCAAAGACGTGCCGGTGATCGAAGTGCTGGTCAAAGCGGGCGACACCGTCGCTAAAGAAACGCCGCTCGTCGTCCTCGAGAGCGAGAAAGCCTCGATGGAAGTGCCTTCGAGCTCGTCGGGCGTCGTAGCGGACGTCAAAGTCAAACCCGGCGACAAAGTCTCCGAAGGCTCGGTGCTGCTAACGCTGCAAGGCGACGGCACCCCCGCTGGCATCCTGAGCCCTTCGACTTCGCTTCCTTCGGAAGCTACGCTCAGGACAGGCGAAGTCGAAGGGCAGGCGCCTCAACCTTCTGCCGAGTCGCAAACGACGATCGAACTCACGGTTCCCGATATCGGTGACTTCAAAGACGTGCCGGTCGTCGACGTGCTCGTCAAAGCGGGCGACGCGATCGCAAAAGAAGCGCCGCTCGTCGTGCTCGAAAGTGAAAAAGCGTCGATGGAAGTTCCCGCCTCGGCCGGCGGCACGATCGTCGACGTCAAAGTCAAACCCGGCGACAAGGTTTCGCAAGGCTCGGTGATTGCAACGTTGTCCGCCGCTGTCACCCCGACAGGCGTCGTCGAGGAGGGGCGCCCGGAATCGAAAGCGGAGACTGAGAGCGGTCCTTCGGCTACGGCGCTTCGCGCCTCCGCTCAGGATGACATCGGGGCGACCGTTCACGCGAGTCCGGCGATTCGGCGATTCGCACGCGAGTTAGGCGTCGATCTGCATTCGTTGCGTGGAAGCGGTCCGCACGGGCGCATCACGCGCGACGACGTCCAAAACTTCGTCAAAGATGCGCTTGAGGGCGGAGGCGCCCTGCGACAGGCTCAGGGTGACGCCGGAGGGTTCGCGGGGCTTCCGCCGTGGCCGAAAGTCGACTTCGCGCAGTTCGGCGAGATCGAGCGCAAGCCGCTGCCGCGCATCAAGAAGATCTCGGGACCGAATCTGCACCGCAACTGGCTGCAGATACCGCACATCACCAATCAAGACGAAGCCGACATCACCGATCTCGAAGCGTTCCGCAACGAGATCAACGCCGAGCAAGCCAAACGCAACGGCCCGAAGTTGACGATGCTGGCGTTCTTGGTTAAGGCGTGCGTCGCCGCACTGCAAAAGTTCCCGGAGTTCAACGCGTCGCTCGACGGCGACGACCTCGTTTTCAAACGCTACTACAACATCGGATTCGCGGCCGACACGCCCAACGGATTAATCGTCCCCGTGCTCAAGAACGCCGATCGCAAAGGCCTGCTGGAGATTGCGGCCGAGAGCGCCGCGCTCGCCGGCAAAGCGCGCGAAGGGAAACTCGGCATGGGCGACATGCAGGGCGGCACCTTTACCATCTCGTCGATCGGCGGCATCGGCGGGACCGCGTTCACGCAGATCGTCAACGCTCCGGAAGTAGCGATCCTCGGCGCGGTACGTTCCGCGATGAAGCCGGTATGGAACGGCAACGAGTTCGTCCCGCGACTGCTCTTGCCGATCAGCGTCAGCTACGACCACCGCGTGGTCGACGGCGCCGGCGCCGCGCGCTTCCTTACCTTCGTTGCGAGACTTTTGGCCGACTTCCGGAGGGTCGCGCTCTAGAGTTTCGAAGCGCCCTCGGATGAGGCGTTCGGTTTGGCTCGGCCTTCTTTTTCTCTTTGCCTGCAGCCGCGCGGGCACGGGCGGCGGTTGGGGAACGCCGCATGAGATGACGATCGCGCGTGCCAACGACCCCTCGTCGCTCAATCCGCTCGTTGCGTACGATCAACCCGATATCGACATCACGCAACTCTATGCCGAGCCGCTCGTCGGCATGAACGCGCGTAACGAACCCATTGCGCTGGTTGCGTCGCGCGTTCCGACCGTCGAAAACGGCGACGTTGCACCCGACGGGCGCGAAGTAACGTATCACTTACGGCATGGCGTTCGCTTCGCAGACGGCACCTCGTTAACCTCAAAGGACGTCGCGTTCACCTATCGCGCGATTCTCGACCCGCGCAATCCGACGACCGAAACGCAGCCGTATCGCGAAATCGAGCGATTCGAGACACCGGATCCGTACACGGTCGTGCTGCATTTTCGACGACCCTGGTCGGCAGCGACTGCCGCGCTTTTTGCCGAGACGGATTTTATCTACGGCATCCTTCCATCGAAGGCGTTTGCGAGTACCGACGTATCGCACTCGGCGTGGAACGACCGCCCCTACGGCAGCGGCCCGTTCCGCGTGGTCACGTGGAATCGCGGCGACGAAATCGTGCTCGAACCGAATCCTTACGCGTGGCGAAAACCGCACCTGCGGCGGCTCGTGCTGAAAATCGTGCCCGACCGGAACACGGCACTGCTGCTGTTCCAAACTCATGCCGTCGACGTCGACGATTACGTAACCAACGATCAGGTTTCGCAAAACCGCGCCACGCTCGGCTCGTCGCTCGTTCGCACCGAGAAGAATCACGTCGCCTATGCAGCCTTCGAAATCAAGCGCTTTCCGACGGACGATCCGCTGGTGCGAAAGGCGTTGACCGAAGCAATCGATACCGCCGAGATCGCTCGCAAGGTCTACCACGGCCTATGGCCGGTCGCGACAACCGAAATGGCGCCCGTCCTTTGGGCGCACGACTCCTCGGTTCGACCGTATACGTACGATCCGGCGGCGGCGGCGCGCGATTTAGATGCGGCGGGTTGGAAAAGCAGCGGAAAGGTCCGCGCGAAAGCGGGGCGTCCGCTGACCGTGGATATCGCCTACGAGGGCCCGAGCCCTGACGGACGTTCGACCGCGACGGTCCTTCAAGAATATCTCTCGCGGATCGGGGTGGACGCGGCGGTTCGCGGGTATCCCACGAACGTCTTCTACGACGTGCCCGACGGCGTCTATTACGGCGGCCGTTTCAACCTCGCCGTCACGGGTTTTTACGGCGGTTTGGATCCGGAACAGAGCGAGTTTTGGACGTGCGACCGCGTCGCGCCGAACGGCCCGAACACGCCGCGGTTTTGCGATCGCGCCTATGACGCACTCTTCCTGCGGCAATCCCAGCTCATCGACCGGCGCGCGCGCCAAGCCGTTTTCGACCAGATGCAGCGCATCGTGGCGCAGTCCGCGATTTTCGTCCCGCTCCTCTACCGCGGCGATTACTCGGCGGTCAACCCGGCGGTGCGTGGCTGGGCGCCGAACATGCTGTTCGAATTTTCCAACGGCAACGACTGGGACGTGGTTCGTTAACGGGCCGTCCCCAAACCTGACGGCACCTGTCAGGTATGCCTTGCTAGGCTAGGACAAAACCTAGGCCTACATGAGGAGCTCGAAAATGCCCGTCACCGATTCGAAGAAAACCGCGACCGTCACCGGCATCGACATCGCCGGCTGGCTCGTCGAAGACCCTGCCCAATCGATCGCCTTTTATCGCGACGTTCTCGGGATGCAGCCGACCGCGGTCGACCCCGAGGGACGCGGCGCCGAGTTTACCCTTGCCGATGGATCGACGTTCGGAGTGTGGCGCGAGCCCGGTGCGAAAACCGGCGGGTTCGTCATGCTCGCCGTCAACGATATCGCTACGGCCATCGAGCAGTACCGCGCGAAAGGCTTAACCGTCAGCGACGCGAGTGAGTCTCCGGTGTGCCACATGGCGTTCACTCAGGACAACGAAGGCAATGGCCTCATCATCCACCAGCGGAAGCCGTAAGGGCTGCGTAGGCGAGGAGAAGCTGCCGGGCGCGCGCGATCGCCGCGTCGCGCACCCCGGCGGGCTCCAAGACTTTCGCAACGTCGGCCCAAGCGACGGCTTGAAAGACGGCGATTTCTCGGCCGGGGAAGAGCACGCGGACGATCCACTCCGGGCCGTTTGTCTCGAGCATTTCTACCGGCCAGTAGCTGTTGACGCGATCGATCGCGCCGGCCGCGACCGCGAACGTTACCGGGATTTCTTCAGTGCGCGAACTCTCGGCGAAACGCAGAATCGACTCGCTCCAGTAGCGTTCGAGATCGAATTCGAGCGGGCGCTCGAAGTGTTCCTCGAGCTCTTCGACGTGGGCGATCCGCTCGACGCGAAACGTGCGGAGCTCGCCTTTGCTTCGTGCGACGAGATACCACACGCCGGCTTTTGAGACCAGTCCCAACGGATCGACGTCCCGTGTCGACGACGTGCGATTCCGGTCATGGTACGTCATGTGCACGCAACGGTCGTCCCACACCGCGTGCCGCAGCACGGCGAGCAGTTCGCGAGGCGGTTCCGGTTGATTCCAACGCCGTCCGTCGAGAAAAATGCGCGATCGTGATTTTTCGGCAGCGCGGCGATGCACGTCCGCCAATCCGCCCTGGAGTTTTTCCAGCGCGCGATCGTAGCCGCGGTCGTAACCGAGATCGGCAAGCGGACTCGCTCCCGAAACGAACAGCGCGCGAATCTCGTCTTCGTTGAAGTGCGTCAGCGTGCGCCGGTAGCCTTCGGCGATCGCGATGCCGCCGGTCGAACCGCGCTCGGCGTACACCGGGACGCCCGCGGCGCTGAGTGCGTCGACGTCGCGGTAGATCGTTCGCTCGGAGACTTCCAGCATTTCGGCGAGCATCGGTGCGCTGCACTGGCGTCGCGATTGCAGCACCAGCAGCAGCGAAATGAGACGATCGGCTTTCATGGCAGTTCTACATTACCTGACCGCGCGGAAGCGGCCGGCGAGATTTCGGCCGACGATCCGCCAAAGCACTCCCGCTACGAAAATCACCCAAAACGTCGTTTCGATGGGCTGGTGAAACTCCCACACGATGAGCGTCGTCAAAATCGTCGCCAGCCCGATGGTGGCCAGCCGGCCCGTCTTGAACGCACCGGCTTCGCGGTCGTCCGCCGGGATCGAGTTCCATCCAACTCGCAGGCTGATACCGTACAGCAACGCCAGCAGAATCCACATGGTTCCGAAGGTGACGAGATACGATACGGTCGCAAACGCATGGTCGACGGTCGGCGCGAAGTGCACGTACAGTTGAAACTGGTAAGTAAGCCAGATGATCGACGCGAGCGTCGCGAAGTTGACGACGATCGTCGACGCTGTGGGTACGAACAGGTGATCGAACAGCCAATGATGCGAGTACCACGTCGTCGCGACGATGAGAAACGTCGCGACGAACGCGATCGGTGCGATCGAGTGCGTATAGACGTCCGCCGGATGCGCCGGCATGACGAAACTCAGGCTCATTTGGGCCAAGCTAAAGCCCATGACGATATCGGAAAACGCCTCCAGACGGTGCGTTAACCGCTCTTCGTGCGCGCCGGCGAACCGCGCGCTCAGGTTTTCCTGAGCTGCCGCAGTACGTATTGGAGGATACCACCATGGCGATAGTATTCGGCTTCGTCGGGCGTGTCGATTCGTACGCGAACTTTGAACTCGATCGACGTGTTCGTCTTGGGATCGGTGGCCTTAACCGTCGCGTGCATCCGCGGCGTTATGCCGCCGGCGATTCCGGTGACGTCGTACACTTCTTCGCCCGTTAGTCCGAACGTCGAGCGGTTTGCACGATCGACGAACTCCAGCGGAAGAATTCCCATGCCGATCAGGTTGCTGCGATGAATGCGCTCGAACGACTCGGCGATCACCGCCTTGATTCCAAGGAGAGACGGACCCTTGGCGGCCCAGTCGCGCGACGAGCCCGAACCGTACTCGCGTCCGGCGAGAACGATCAAGGGCGTCTGGGCGCTTTGATACTTCATCGCCGCGTCGAAAATCGACATCTGCTCGCCGCTGGGCAGGTACCGCGTAAAGCCGCCCTCGACTCCCGGAACGAGATGGTTGCGCAAACGGACGTTGGCAAACGTACCGCGCGTCATCACCTCGTGATTGCCGCGCCGCGCGCCGTACGAATTGAAATCCTTCGGCTCGATGCCTCGCTCCATGAGATACTTCGCGGCCGGACTCGTGCGCGAGATGCTGCCCGCCGGCGAAATGTGGTCGGTGGTAACGGAGTCGCCGAGCACCGCCAGCACGCGCGCTCCGGCGACGTCGTTCAGCGCCGCCGGCTGCTCGGGCATGCCGTCGAAGTACGGCGGATTCTTGATATATTCCGACTTCGGATCCCACGCGTAGCGTTCGCTCGGCGTCACTTGCAGCTTCGCCCAGTTGTCGTCGCCGTGGAACACGTCCGAATAGCGCGATTTGAACATCTCGTCGGTGATGCAGCTTGCGATCGTCTGCTCGATCTCGGCGTCGTTCGGCCAAATATCCTTGAGGTACACCGGGTTCCCGTCGCTGCCGGTGCCGAGCGGCTCGCGGGTGAGATCGACGTCCATGCGGCCCGCGAGCGCGTAAGCCACTACCAGCGGCGGTGATGCGAGATAGTTGGCGTGCACTTGCGGATGGATTCGGCCTTCGAAATTGCGATTGCCCGAAAGCACTGCCGCAACGATGAGATGCTGCTCGGCGATCGTCTCCGCGACGTCCGGCGGAAGCGGACCGGAGTTTCCGATGCACGTCGTGCATCCGTAACCGACGAGGTTGAATCCAAGCTTGTCGAGATGCGGCTGCAAACCGGCTTTCGCCAAGTAGTCGGTCACGACTTTGGATCCCGGCGCGAGCGACGTTTTCACCCACGGCTGCGTTTTGAGTCCACGCTGCACCGCGTTGCGCGCGAGCAGGCCGGCGCCGACGAGGACCGATGGATTCGACGTGTTCGTGCACGACGTAATCGCGGCGATCACGACCGAACCGTCGGCAACGTTTTTCTCGGTCTGCGCGATGGTTGCCGTTCCGCCGCCGCCCTCGCTTTGGAAACTCGCGACCGCATTGTTTTCCTTGTCGCGCACGGCGAGCCACTCTTCCATCGCGGCACCGAACGAGCGCTTCACGTCGCCGAGCGTCACCCGGTCTTGTGGGCGCTTCGGTCCCGCGAGGCTCGGTTCGACGGTCGAGAGATCGAGCTGGAGCACGTCGTGATACTGCGGATCGGGCGTCGCGTCGGTACGGAACAAGCCTTGCGCCTTCGCGTAGGCTTCGACGAGCGCGATGTGATCGGCGCTGCGACCGGTGAGCCGCAAATATTCGAGCGTTCGATCGTCGATCGGGAAGATCGCAACCGTCGAGCCGAACTCCGGCGACATGTTTCCGATCGTCGTGCGATCGGCGACCGGCAACTCCGATAGTCCGCGACCGAAGAACTCGACGAACTTCCCGACGACGCCTTTCTTGCGCAGCATCTCGGTGACGGTAAGCACGAGATCGGTTGCGGTAACGCCTTCGCGCAGCTCGCCTTCCAAACGGAAACCGATGACTTCGGGAATGAGCATCGTGACCGGTTGGCCGAGCATCGCGGCTTCAGCTTCAATGCCGCCGACACCCCATGCGAGCACGCCGAGGCCGTCGACCATCGTCGTGTGCGAATCGGTTCCGACGCACGTATCGGGATATGCCAGCAGCTTGCCGTCGAGCTGGACCGAGTCGCCGGCTCGCGCACCGAAGATCACGCGTGCCAAGTACTCGATGTTGACTTGATGCACGATGCCCGTGTCGGGCGGCACCGCGCGAAAATCGGAAAGCGCTTCCTGGCCCCATTTCAAAAACGCATAGCGTTCGCGATTGCGCTCGAACTCGATCTCGGCATTTTTGGCGAGCGCGTCGGGGCTTCCGAAGAAATCGATCTGCACCGAATGATCGATGACCAGCTCCACCGGCTGCAGCGGATTGATTTTCTTCGGATCGCCGCCCATCGCCGCCATCGCGTCGCGCATCGCGGCGAGATCGACGACGCACGGAACGCCCGTGAAGTCTTGCAGCAGGACGCGTGCGGGGCGAAACGCGATTTCCTTGTCGTGGCGCGCCGCAGGATCCCACTTCGCGAGCGCCTCGATGTCGTGACGCGTCACCGAGCGGCCGTCTTCGAATCGCAGCAAGTTCTCGAGCAAGATTTTGATCGAGAACGGCAGTCGCGCGAGACTCGTTAGCCCGGCTTTTTCGAGCGCGTCGAGACGAAAATAGGCATAGGAGCGATCGCCGGCGCGAAGCGTATCGACGGCGTTGAAGCTATTGCTGGGCTGATTCATCGGACAGGCGTATTTTGGGGTCGCCTTCCGCGTAGCCTTCGATGCGAAGGACGGAGTCGCCGGACAAAAGCCGCCACAGCGCGTCGCCGACGAGTTCCAGGCGCCAGGGCGACAATGTGAGTGCCGCGTCGAACGCGGCACGATCGCGAGGAGCCTCGCGCGCGAGCCGCTCGAGGACGGCGCGCGGCACCACCAGACTGGCGGGCAGGTCGGCCTCCCGCGCCAATTCGCCGACGACTACGCCCAGCAGCGAGACGAGCGTATCGCGCGACGGGCCGAGCGGCCGCTGCGGCTTTTCGGGAAGGCCGGCGTCGTCCAGCGCCTGACCGCGCGCGACCGCGTCCAGAACGGCCGTTCCCAACTGACGGCGCGCGCCGGCATCGAGCCGCCGCAGCTGCGCGAGATCGTCGAGCGTTTTTGGACGCAGTGTCGCCAAACCGGCGACGACGTCGTCGGGAATCACGTATTTTACCGGGACGTCGCGGTCGCGTGCGATGCGATCGCGCAGCTTGACGATCTCGTTGAGAATGCCGAGCTCGCGGCGATTCATCCGCATCGCTCCCGGGATTCGAAGATACGCGCGACGCTCGTCGGTGCGATACCGCTCGACGTCGCCCAGCTCTTCGCATTCCTCGTGCGCCCACTCCAAACGCCCTTTTCTCTCGAGCCGTTCGCGCAGCACGTCGTACATCGGCAGCAAGTGCGCGACGTCGTCGACGAGATACTCGATCTGTCGTTCAGAAAACGGACGCGACGACCAGTCGCTGACCGTCTGCGATTTTGCAAGCCGTACGTGCTGCAGATCGCGCACCAAGTCCGCGAGCGAAATCTGCATGCCGTATCCGAGAAACGCCGCCATGATCTGCGTGTCGAAAACGCGCGGCGGCACGCGATCGAAGCGGTCGGCGAAGATCTTCAAGTCCGAAGAGAGCGCGTGACCGATAACGGTCGTTTCGCGCAGCGCGTCCGCGAGCGGCGCGATGTCGGTGACGGCGAGCGGATCGACGATGGCCGCAGCGTCGTCGAACGCCAGCTGCACCACCATCAGACGCGGTGAATACGTTCGCTCCGCGTGGAACTCGGTATCGATCGCGACGCGCTCGGCAGCGCGAACGCGCGCGCAGAGCTCGTCGAGGCCGCGTTTGTCGACGACGATCGACGGAAGCATCACGGCGAAGGCCTCGGAGCCGGACGGCGGAAGCGGCGGAAATGGAAGTGCGGACAACGATGCGTTTCGCAATAATGCGTCGCGCGCCACTCGGTGCGATGGATGAAGACCGTCACGCGATCGCCGAAAATCGCGAGCAGCGTGCAGATCGGTATCGCGATCGCGCACATCGTCCAGACGTGCACCCAAATCGGCACCTTAAACGCTGCCGCGGTCGCCGTCGCGACGGTCCCGCCGAATCCGGGGATCACGCGAACCGCGAGTAAAAACGCGGGCGATCCGACGGGAAAGCGCTTGACCCAAGCCGGCAGCCGTTCCAGATATTCGTGCACGTCGAGCAAATGCGTCGCCCGCGTGTTGATCCAGTAGCCGAGCATCGCAGCAAAGACGAGACCGATCGCGTTGACGATCGAACCGGTGATGGGTCCGAAGATGGCTCCGTTCATAATCGCCAGCGCGTCGGTCACCGAAAACGGGGCGGAGGCCACTATTGCAAACACGACGACCGCCAACGGCAGCGCCAATAGGCCGATGTTGCGAATCTCGTGCTCGACTTCGGGCTGATAGCGGATCACGAAGTAGGCCAGCAAAAACGAGGCCACCAGGAGCGCTAGAGCCGCCGAGCGCCGAACGAGCCGGTTCAATCCGAGATGGTCACGATACTAGAAGTAGCGATCACGGTTCTGTGCGGAGTTGGGCTCTACGTCTCGCTTTTCATGCTTGGCAAGGCCGACCGGGCCGAGCGCGGCCTTCTCGAGGAGCCCAGCGTCGTCCAAACCCCGCAGGCGCGCCTTTACGGCGGCGTCCCCAACGCGGCACTGGGGATCGCTTACTACGCCGCGCTCGCCGCGGCCGTTTGGCTGGTGCGTTCCCGGGTGGGCGCCGCGATCGTGCTCGCCGCGGTGGCTTTTGCCGCGATCACCTCGATGATACTCGCCTACTCGCTGCTCTTTATAACCAAAAGGGCGTGCCCGTACTGTTGGACGGGACATACGATCAACTGGTCGCTCGCCGTCCTGGCCCCATGCTTATTCAAAACGATCATATTGTTTGGGATCGCTGTATTTTGGTAGAATCTGCGTCTCCGGTCTGGAACGGTCTCTATGACCGATCCGGCCGGAGTGAGAAGTAGCCGGAGCGCAGCGCCAGATTCTACGATCCGGTGAATGGCAGAAAAAACCTGGGGATGGTGCGATTGCACCATCCCCACTGCTTTGCGCAACGCCCTACTGACGGGCGGACGAAGACGTTGGATTAGCGGTTTCGCACTTCGTCGATCATCGCGCGATAGGCGGGGTCTTTCGTCGGCGCGCCGGCGAACCACGCGTCGAGGATTTCCTCGCCGATTGCGGGAGCGGTCGCACGTAAGCTCAAGCACAGTACGTTGGCGTCGTTCCATTCGCGCGCACCCGCCGCCGTCGGAGCATCCGCGCACAGCGCCGCACGAACGCCTTCGACCTTGTTGGCAGCGATGCTCACGCCGGTGCCGGTCCAGCAGCAAAGCACGCCGTAATCGGCCTCCCTGCGCGCCACGGCTTCACCAACCTCGCGCGCGACGCTCGGCCACGCTCCTTGCGCGCCCGTGCCGAGCGCTCCGAAGCGGGTGACCGCGTGGCCGTGCCGGTCGAGCCAGCGTCCAAGCGCTTCGGGAAGTTCTCCCGGCATGTCGCTTCCGATCGCGATATTCATTCTGAAGGAGATTCGCGCCGCTGCGGACGCATCCATGGAGATGAGCGCTCCCCGTTTGGCAGCGACCGTGATTCTCGCGCGTCCCTCCGCAGGCGGCTTCGAACTGTACATGACGCGGCGTTCGCCGGGCAGCGGATTCGCGCCCGACGCGTACGTTTTTCCCGGCGGCACCGTCGATCCGCAAGATGGCGAGATGCCCGAAGCGCTGCGCAACGCCGCGGCGCGCGAGCTCTTTGAAGAAGCCTGCGTGCGTTTGGATCCAGCGGCGCTGACGCCGTTTTCGCACTGGATCACGCCGCCGAGCGAACCGCGCCGGTACGACACGCACTTCTTCTTCGCGCAAGCGCCGCCCGATCAAGTGGCGCGCGCCGACGCGTTCGAAACGCACGACGGTATTTGGATCTCACCGGCGCAGGCGCTGCAGCGCTACCGCGAACGCAGCTTGCACCTGGTGTATCCGACGATCAAACATCTCGAGCGTCTGCTCGCGTTTACGTCGGTCGGCGAAATCGCCGATTACGCGCGCGCGAAAGCGATTCACACGATTTGTCCGGACGACTCGGGCGATTCGTTTCGGATTCCGCCGGAGCTGGAGAACGCGTGGTAACGCTCGTCCGCGCACCTAATCCGTCGGCGATGACGCTGAGCGGTACGAACTCGTACCTCGTCGACTGCGGCGGCGGCGCGGCGCTCGCGATCGATCCGGGTCCGCCCATCCAACGCCACGTCGAGGCGATCGCGCAAGCGGCGCAGGAGCGCGGCTTAACGATTCGCGCGATCGCACTCACGCACGGACATCCCGATCACGCACCGGCCGCGCGACCGCTCGCAAAACTCACCGGCGCGCCGGTGTACGCGCATCCAAACGGCAGCGTGGATCGCGACGCGGATCTTCCGCTCGAGGGCGAGCTGCGCGTCGGCAACGCCGCGCTGCGCGTCATCGATTCACCCGGCCACACCTTCGATCATGTGGTTTTCTATCTGCCGCCGGAACGCGCGCTGTTTACCGGCGACGTGATCTTGGGCGAAGGCACGGTCGTCATCGCACCGCCGGGCGGAGCGATGCGCCCGTATCAATCGACCCTTCGTCGTCTCGCAAACGAGTTTCCCGACGCGCGCACGATTTACGGCGGTCACGGTCCGGTCGTCGACGACGCGCGCGCGAAGATCGCCGAATATATCGAGCATCGCGAGATGCGCGAGCGCGAGTTGACGCAAGCGTTGGCTCGCAGCGAAAAAACGATTCCCGACCTCGTTCTCGAGATCTACGGCCAAGCGCGACCCGTGTTGTGGCCGGCGATGGCGCGCCAGATGCTGGCTTACCTCATCGCGCTCGAGAGCGAAGGCCGCGTCGTATCGCGGCGGCTCGATCGCCCGATGACCGATCGCGAGCGTTGGATTCTCAATCCGCCCCTCGATGAGATCGTCGGAAGCGAGCAAGCCAAAGTCATTGCCGAAGAACTGGGAGCGCAGCTCACCGTGAACGACCTCGACGCGTATACGCTGCTTTGACTTCGGAAAGCGCGCCGGCGCCGACGATGATGGCCATCACGAGCAGCGTCACCCAGCCGTAGTTGAACGCGGCGCGACCGCTCGTCAGCGCGCTCGGCCAAACGATATTGAGCAGCATGAGCAACAAGTAGAGCCCGCCCGCGATCGTTACCGGAACGCCCCACGCGCCAAGGGTAAAAACGCCGCTCGGTTTCCATCCGCGATTTCGCGCGATCAACGCCCCGAGCACCGTCAAGAAAAACGCCAGATAGATACCCGACGTCGCAAACGACACGAGCGCGTAAAGCGCGTTGACGTTGGCGGGGTAGTCGAACCACAGCACGCGTACCGGCTTGCTGGGATTGACCAGCACCAGCAGCAAGAAGAGGAACGGAATCACGGTGCCGACGAGAATCGCGTTCACCGGCGTTTGATGGCGCGGCGAAATGCTCGCGATCTGCTTGCTCAAGGGAAGTTCGCCGTCGCGCGCCAGCGCGAACGCGACGCGCGCACCCGCACCTTGCACCGCCGTCCCGCAGCTAAAAAACGCGACGATGACCATCACGAGGAAAAAGTTTTGCAGCCACGGCGGAAGCTGGGCGAGGATCGTGTTGATGCCGCCGCTGACGACCGGCCCGATGCCGCCGTGCGGCGTGGCGAGCAGCAATCCGAGCACCAGTACGAACGACGCGATGCCGCCGTACAGCAGCGCGCTGCGCATCGCGCGCGGAACCTGGCGTTGCGCGTCCACGGTCTCTTCCGAAATGTCGCCCGCCGATTCGAATCCGTAAAAGATGTAGACGTTGGCGAGCACGGCGACCAGCGCGGCGCCGGTCCACCAGCTGCCGCCGAAATCGAGACCCATCGGATTGGTCTTGAGGTGCTCGACGCCTTGTGTCGTGAGGATAAATCCAAGGTGCTGATGGAACGCGAAAAACGCCAGCGCCAAAAAGACGCCGAAGGTTCCGATGGTTTCGACGTACACGCCGTACCGCGCGACGCGGCCCATGATCTTCGCGCCGACCGAGTTCAAAATGGCCGACAACACGATGAACCCGCCGGCGATGACGAAGATCGTCGCGTGATCGTCGGGCCTTACGTGCGTGTTGAACAGCACGTTGCACAACGCCGTGACGTAACCGACAGCTCCCGAATCCACCGACGCGACGGTCGCGAGCAGCGCGAAACCGTAAATCCAGCCGACGTACCAGCCGAATCGCGGCCCGACGTTGTACTTTCCGTATTGATAGAGCGCGCCCGAGAGCGGATACTCGCTGGCGAGCTCGCCGAACACGAGCGCGACCAGCAGCATGCATCCGACGACCACCGGGATCGTCCAGATGTAGCGCGGGCCGCCCGTCCCCAACCCCAGCGTGTAGAGCGAATAAATCCCCACCATAGGGCTGAGGTAACTGAACGCAACGGAGAAATTGTCGAAGAGCGAGAGCACTCTCGACAGTTGCTGCTTATACCCGAGCGCCGCTAAGCGCTCGTCATCCCCGGTTACTTCCCGTCGGCCCATGCCCAGGCGGCGATGCGCCATCCGGACGACGATTTTTTCAAGACCAGCGTCCACACCGAATTGTTCTGCGTGACGGGCGCCCCTTTGTGCTCGTACGTATACGTAGTGGGAACGACGACGTAGGCTACGTCCCCGGTAACGTCGACGTGCCAAGGCGCGCCAAGCGTAACGTGCGATCCCGTGTCACCATCGCTTTTGTTAAATGCCTCGTAGGCACTCTCCCAGTCCGCACACGACATCCATGCGTGCGGCGGAAAGTCGTCGATAATGCCGGCCTGCGGCGCGCAGGCGGCCAACTCGCCCGTTACGTCGTGCTTATTGAATGCATCGACGAACTTTTGGACGGTTCCCATCGGGCTCACCGGCGTCGCTCCAAGCGTAAACACTGCCAAAGCAAGGGCTGAAGCGAAGGCTCTCAAACGTAGCACGTTCATGCGTCATCCTCCGAGGCTGGCAACCTACGTCACCTTGCTGCTGACGGCCTGCGAAGAATGCTAGCGCGACCATTACGTTCTACGGCTATCCCGACAATACGCCGCCCGGAAAAGCGATCGCGCATCCGGTGATTCACCAGCGCGCCGGCGGTGACGGAACCTACTTTGACATGCTCCCCGGAATGAATCCCGAGGATTCTGCAACGCTCTTTCGAGCGAAGCGCTTCCTGCCCCGAGCCCGCCCGAATGAATCTTACGCGAGTTGCACGCAGCCGCCGATTCATCCAGGTCTCACATGCTCGTCTCTCCGGTTCGATTTACCAGAATCGCCCCCGCCCAAACGGCTCGTGCGAGGGTCAGTCGATGTCGAGGACGATCTTTCCGAACTGATTTGACGAGGCCATTCGCTGCGCGGCCGCAACGACGTCGTTCATCGCGAAAACTTGGTCGATTGCCGGACGCAGGTTGCCTTCTTCGAAAAGCTCGAGCATCGAGTCGAAATCCTGCGAACTGCCCATCGAGGTTCCCGCGATCGTCACGTGTTTCCAAAAGAGCGGAAATAACTTGATCGTCGCGTCGAGATTGGTACCGCCGTAAATGGCGATCCGTCCGCCGGGACGCACGGCGTCGATCGCTTTGGCGAGGGTATCGCCGCCCGACGAATCGACGACCAGATCGATCGGCCCCTTCGATCGCAGCGTTTTGTGCCAATCGGGATCGGTGCGATAGTTCAAACCTTCGTCGGCGCCGAGCGCCTTCGCACGCTCCAGCTTTTCGTCGCTTCCCGACGTGACGATCGCGCGAGCACCCGCCTGCTTCGCAAAAAGCAAAACGAACGTCTGCACGCCGCCGCCGACGCCGGTTATCAGCACGGTCTGGCCGGCTTTGAGCTCGCCGCGGGTAAACGTTGCGCGGTATGCGGTCAGTCCGGCGAGCGGAATGGCCGCCGTTTCTTGCATCGACAGCCGTCGCGGTTTTGGATACACGTTGACGGCCGGCACCGCAACGTATTGCGCGAACGTTCCGGGGTGCGGCATCCCGACAATCGAGCTGGAACGTGCGTCCCACACGTGCGGATCGTCGCCCCATCCCAGCATCGGATCGATGACGACCGCGTCGCCTTCACGCAACTGCGAAACGCCGTCGCCGACGGCCGCTACTTCGCCGGCGCCGTCGGAGCCGAGAATCACGGGCAGTTCGATTTTCGGATACAGCCCTTGGGTGATAAATACGTCGCGCCGGTTGAACGCTGCGGCGCGCACGCGCACCACGACCTCTCCGGGGGCCGGGTGCGGTACCGGAATCTCGTCGATTCGAAGGTTCTGCGGTCCGCCTATTTCGTGAAGGCGGACCGCACGCATCGTCTGAGTCATTGACGCACCGTAACGATAAAGTGGAGTGCGGCGGGTTGCACGAAGAGTCGATCCGTCGCCAGCGGAGCGAGATACGTTCCCGTCCTCGAGGCATACAGTCCTTGGTAAGGCACGCCGGCTCCGTAGTACGTAAACGGTCCCGACACCGCGTTGAAAAGGTTCGTTCCGGCTACCGTGAGGTCGACGTTGCCCAACGATTTGCCGACCGCCGCATCTGCGAACGTATACGGTGCTTGCCCGAGAGGATTGTTCCGCCCGGTAAACGTGAAGGCCGTGGCTGCATGCCACCCCTTGGCCGCCCACATCAGCGTCGCCGACGCCTGCTGCTGCGGTACGCCCAAAAACTGCTCGTACGGCACGAGATTACCGCCCGACGTCGGATTCGAGACGTTGGGTCCCAGCGAGTACGGAAACGCCACGTTCAATCCGTAGGCTAGCTGCATCGTGAGGTTTTGCTGCGGGAAACGCTGCTTGAACCGTACTTCGGCACCCTCGTAAACCGCGTTGCCGATGTTGATCGGAACCTCGTAGGCGAAGCCGTTGGGATCGTTGCACGAGTATCCCGGGTAAGAGTTCTCGATCGTATCGCGCAGATTCGAACGGTAGAGCGATACGTCGAGATTCGACGAGCTCGAGAACAAGTGCGAGAAGCCCAGCTCGTACTCGGTCGCGTGCTCGGACTTTTCGTTTGGATTTCCTTGCCCGGCGACGACGCAGTTTGCGTCGGCCGGAGGCAGGCCGGGATTCGGCTGGACCTTGCCGCCGACGATCGTGGGCGGAAAGTAATACTGTTCGATGAGCAGCGGCGGACGGAAACCAGTTCCCGCCGAGGCGCGAACGACGTCCGCGTCGCCGAGATCGTAACTCGCCGCCAAGCGCCAGTCGAGGGAGCTCCCGAACGTGGTGTAGTTCGCGTCGTAAATGCTGCTCGACAAGCGCAGCCGGCCGAAACGCTGCGCGCCGCGCAGATAGTACGAGTGGATGCTATTGTAGAGCGTTCCGGCGATGCCCGCGCCGGTGAGCGATTCCTGGCGCGTGTACGCGCCGAACTGGAACTCGGCGTCGTCAAACGTCCGTCCCCACGACAGCGACTCGTCGTACCGCTTGTCGGAGTGCGACACGTCGTACGGCGTAACGCCGGCGGACCCACCCGAGAAGTTCACGTCGTTGTCGGTTGCGAAGAAATCGGCAAGCAGCGATCCCGATCCCAGCACCGACCGCGAGTATGCGTCGTACGCGCGAATGTTCTGCGCGAAGAGGGCGCTGCCCGAGCCGACGTGCCAACCCAGTGCGGGATTGGACACGTTGGTATTACCGCTCGGACAGGCCGGTGCCGCTGGGTCGGAGGGATCGCACGGCACGTACGCATTTCCGGCGATTCCGTTGAGCGCGCCGCTCTCGTCGCGGCTATCGCCCAGGTTGAAGATGCGAACGCCGGCGTCGGCGCGTTGTGAGAAATTGTAGTCGAGGTTGAGGACGCCGAGGCGCGACGACGTCCACGAGCCGAGGTGCGTGAGCGCCGGACAATTTGGCATTCCCGAACTGCTGCTCGACGCGCAAGAGACGGGCACGTTGTTTTGCGGGATCACGAATGCGTTTTGGTTCACTTGGCCGGACGATTGGTAATCGTCGCCTGCAACCGCGTATCCGAGTTTCCCGGCCGAACCAGTAGCATTGAGCCACGTTTGCGTGGTTCCGAACGAACCGATCGATCCGGAAATCGCGGCATGCGGCTGTTGCGTAGGGCGCAGCGAAACGAAGTTCACTGCCCCTCCGAACGTATTGCTTCCCTCGCCGTCGAACGGTCCGAGACCCTCGGTTACGCTGACGGCGCTGAACGCGGGCACCGCGAACTGCGAGAGATCGAGATCGCCCGTGTTTTGATCGTTGAGCAGATGACCGTCGAGCGTCACGAGCGCTTCGGACGGATCGGGGCCTCGCAACGATACGACGCTCGGCGCGGTCGGCGATCCCGAGTCGGGTCGCTGAATGATGACCGACGGTACCTCTTGCAATGCGTCGGTAACGTTGGTGTATCCGAGCGCGTCCATTTGGGAACGCGAAACGTCGAACTCGGGAATCGCGTTGCGCACCAGCGCGTAACCGCCGTTGACGGTGACTTCGCCGATCGTGCGCAGCTTGGGAGAATCGTTGGGCTCGAGCACGATCTCGATACTCGAGTCGCGGTTGATGTCGCCGGTATTAACGGTTACGGTTGCGTAACCGGTCGCACTCGCCGTGAGGTCGTAGCGGCCTGGAGGCAACGATACGGTAAAGGTCCCCTTCACGTCGCTCTGGATGCGAAGCGATTTGGGACCGGAGAAAAGCAGAGAAGCCTGGGCGACTGCCGCCCCGGCCGGCGTATGAACGCTGCCGGTAACGAGACAGCACGCCGCAACGAGCGCGTGTAGCATGTAAATCCTCGTGTGCCGTTTGTGTGAGTTGAGAGGAGGAAACGGCAAACCGAGGGGGTCCGCGTTTTCCGCGCCGCATCGATGCGATGCTGCGGCGGCGTATCGGAACGGTAGCGAAGGTACGAAGTTTCGCCGCCGACGGCGGCGCAGCGTAGATCTTGCAGATGATCGCGACGATTGCAGCGATGATCCGATCGCGATGCGACAGCAGCCAGCGCACGAACGCAAACGTCGCAAGCGCGACGGTACCGGCGCAGACCGCTACTGTGATGAGTCCGAGAGTTACCGAGCCGCCGAATGCATCGTCAAGACCGGCCAGCTGCTGCCCGGCCAAAAGCGTATCGATCCATTCCATCGCCGGCACCGCCAGCGACGCGAACGCGACGGTTGCCAGGACGAATACGATGCCGAAGGACCAGCGAGGCGGATCCGGCGCGCGGACCCCCCGGAGCTCGGCCGCTTCGCAACACAGGCGGAAACCGCGGAGCGCGATCATTCCCGCAGCGGCGACTGCGATCGAGACGATGAGTTCGCGCGACCCGTGGCTGCTCACGTCGTCGAACGACGCGTGTGGAACCAAGTAGTCGGCGATGACGTCGATAACGACGTGTGCGAGCGCGGCGGACGCCGCAGCGGCGGCGACCACGAGCAAGACGAGCCAGCGGGGGAAGGCGCGCACGAGAGCGCTATTCTGCAGAGGCCTGGGCTCCTCCGGTGCCGTACAACGTTCGGCCTATGAATAAGAGAGCGGCCTTCGCGCGAGCGGTGCTTCGCGGTATGGCGCGAGTGCAAAAAAACTTCACGCTGCAAGTGGGTCCGCTGCGCGCTACCGGCGTGCCGGCGGTTCTGCTCGGCGTATCCGGAATCGTCCTCGCTTCCGGCGTTACCGCGGCCCTATCCAAGGGAGCGACGCGCTTGCCCGAAACCTTGACTGAAGCGCGCGGGTTAATTGAGGCGATTAACGCCCGAGCGCGCTTGAACGCATGATCGACGATACCTCCTTGACTGGATTGATTCGAGCCAAGCTTCCCGACGCCGACGTGAACATCGTCGACCGGACCGGGACGATGGACCATTTCAACGTTACGGTCCGCTCGTCGGGATTCAAAGGCAAGACGCTCATCGAACAACACCAACTGGTGTACGGCGCGCTCAAAGCGGCGCTCAAAGACGGCCGCGTTCACGCGGTCGAACTCAAAACCATCGTAGCGGAGAACTAATCATGTCGGACGTCATCAAAGAAGAAATTGCGCGCGAGATCGAGGCGAACACGATCTTGGTTTACGGCAAAGGTACCAAGACCGCACCGCGTTGCGGATTCACGCTCGAGACGATCGAGTTTTTCAACCACTTCGGCTACCCGTTCGAAGTCGTCGACGTGCTCGAGAACCCGCCCAAACGCGACGCGCTCTCGGAACTAACCGACTGGCCGACGTTGCCGAAGGTGTTTATCAAGGGTAAGTTCTACGGCGATACCGACATTCTCGGACCGATGGCGCAGAACGGCGAGCTGCTAACCGTCCTCAAAGATGCGTTCGACGGCCAAGAACCCGTAGCGAAGCAGACGATCAACCTGCGCTAGTGTTTACGACGATCGTTTCGGTTCGCGAGCTGCACGATCGTCTCGGCGATCCGAAGATCGTCGCGATCGATTGCCGGCACTCACTGCAAGATTTGGGTTTGGGCGAACGGCTTTACGACGAAGGACACCTTCCGGGCGCGTTCTTTGCTGCCGTTGAGGACGATCTCGCGGGATCGAAAACGGGCAGCAACGGCCGCCATCCTTTACCCGACCCGGAAGTCTTCGCGCGATTCCTGCGCGGTCTCGGCGTCGACGACGACACGCAGATCGTCGCGTACGATGCCGGCGCCGACATGTTTGCAGCACGCTGCTGGTCGCTCGTGCGCTGGATCGGACACGATGCAGTCGCGATTCTCGACGGCGGTTACGCAAGGTGGGTGCAGAGCGGATATCCGGTAACGGCCGCTCCCGGCGAGCCTCGGCGTGAAGGAAACATTCAAGCGCACGTCAGACCCGAGCTCATCGTCGACGCGGAGCACGTGCATAAGCGCCTCGGTTCCGATGAGTTGCATCTCGTCGACGCACGCGCCGCCGATCGTTTCGCGGGACAGAACGAAACGATCGATCCCGTAGCGGGGCACATTCCCGGCGCGCGCAATCGCTGGTTCAAGCAGAACTTCAACGATGACGGTTCGTTGAAGTCGCCGGCCGACTTGATTGCAGAATACTCGTCGGTCGATCCGAAGCGCGTCGTGCACTCGTGCGGTTCGGGCGTTTCGTCCGCCGTCAACCAGCTTGCAATGCTACATGCGGGCTTAGGGGAAACGCCGATCTACGCCGGCTCGTGGAGCGAATGGATCGCCGATCCGTCGCGGCCGATCGCTACCGGCGCCGACTAGCCCTTGCGGTACTGGCTTTTCAAAACCGAGCCGAGCGCGTTCTCGTTCGAACAGTTACAAAAGGATCGTACGACACCGTGGACCGGGGTGCGCAACTTCCAAGCTCGCAATAACATGATGGAAATGAAGCTCGAAGACCTCGGGCTTTTTTATCATTCCAGCATCGCCGAACCAGCCGCCGTCGGCGTTTGCCGCGTGGTACGCGAGGCGTATCCCGATTTTACGCAGTTCGAAAAGGGCGGCGACTATTACGACGGACGAGCCAAGCCGGATAAGCCGATTTGGATGATGGTCGACGTCGAGTTCGTGGAAGCGTTCGTTCACCCGGTAACGCTCGCGCAAATGCGCGAGGATCCGCGCCTGGTGGGAATGGCGCTGCTCAAGCGCGGCCAGCGCCTTTCGGTGCAGCCGGTCATGCCGCACGAGTGGAAAATCGTGCTCGAGCTGACGGGCGTCAAATGAAAAAAACCTGGCAGACGCGTTTGATTCATAGCGACGCTGAAGTACCCGAAGGGTATCGGTCGCTGGTACCGCCCGTATACCGCGGCTCGACGACGGTCTTTCCATCTGCGTCGCAAGTCGACGACGATTGGGATCAGCACCGCGCGGGCTATACGTACGGATTGTACGGAACGCCGACGACGTTGGAACTGGCGGCGCGCGTTTGCGAACTCGAGGGCGGTCAACGCTCGATCGTCGTTCCGGGCGGACAAGCCGCAATCGCGCTGATTTCGTTCGCGCTGCTCGATGCCGGCACCCACATGCTGATGCCCACGAGCGCGTATTCGCCGAATCGCAAGCTGGCGGCTAAACTGCTCGCGCGTTTCGGCGTGGAAACGACATTTTACGATCCGCTGCTTGGGAGCGGTATCGGCGACCTCATCCGCGAGAACACGCGGTTGATCTGGGTGGAGAGCCCGGGATCGATCACGATGGAAGTGCAGGACGTTCCCGCGATCGTCGCCGCGGCACATGCGCGCGGCGTGCTCGTTGCGCTGGATAACACGTGGTCGGCCGGGGTGTATCTGGACGCATTTGCACGCGGCGTCGACGTGACGATGCAGGCGCTGACGAAGTACGTCGGCGGCCACAGCGATTTATTGCTCGGAACGGTGACCGTTCGCGACGCGAACGTCTACGAACGGCTCGGTGGCGCGCACCAAGTGCTTGGATACAACGCGTCGCCCGACGATTGCAGTCTCGCCCTGCGGGGACTGCAGACGCTCGGAGTGCGGCTTTCGGCGATCGAGCGTTCGGCGTTGGAGATCGCGCAATGGCTCGCGCGTCGGCCCGAGGTCGAGCGCGTGCTGCATCCGGCGCTGCCGTCGTGTCCGGGTCACGAGTTTTGGAAGCGCGACTTCACCGGTTCGTCCGGCGTCTTCTCCATCGTCTTCAAACCCGGTCCGTCGCAAGAGCAGGTCTTCGCCTTCGTCGACGCGCTCGAGCTGTTCGAAGTCGGCTACAGCTGGGCGGGCGTCACGAGTCTCGCGGTTTCGTACACGATTCGTCCCTACGAGCACCGTATCGTCCGCTTCTCCGTCGGTCTGGAGTCCACAGCGGATCTCATCGCCGATCTGGAACGCGCGCTGCCGATACTGTCTAAGTAATGGACGTTGCCGAGGATATTTTAGCGCGCTACGGTTGTGACGGGGTGGCGTTTTCGGGTTCGCCCGACGCCCTATACGAGCGTCACCTTCTTTTCGATAACGCCATCGATCCGGCGGTTACGGACGCGCGCGAACGCTTCGAAGCGCTGGCGCGATCGGTTCGCGACGTGTTGTCGCAGCGCTGGGTCGCCACCAAACGCTGCTACGAGCGCGATAACGTCAAACGCGTGTACTACCTCTCGATGGAATTTCTCATCGGACGATCGCTGGCCAACAACGTTACGAATTTGCTGCTCGATCCAATCGTCGCATACGCGGTTGAACATCACGACGTCGATTGGGTGACGTTGCTCGATCAGGAACCCGACGCCGGACTCGGCAACGGCGGTCTCGGCCGTTTGGCGGCGTGTTTTCTCGACTCGATGGCAACGATGCAGCTTCCCGCGATGGGGTGCGGACTGCGTTACGAGTTCGGCATGTTCAAGCAGTCGATCGTCGACGGCTGGCAGCACGAAGAGCCGGACCACTGGCTGCAAGAGAACGATCCGTGGGAAATCAAGCGGCTCGATCAAGCGGTCGAAGTGCGATTCAACTGCACCTTCGAACTGCTCGACGGAACGCTGCGCGCCGAAAAAGGCCATCCGTCGTCGCTCCTCGGCATTCCCTACGACCGACCTATCGTGGGGTATGAGGGAAAAACGATCAACACGCTGCGGCTGTGGCAGGCCGCTGCGACGAACTACTTCGACTTCAAGGAGTTCAGCGAAGGCGATTTCGTCAGCGCCATGGTTCACACGCTCACGGCCGAGTCGCTGACGCGCGTTCTCTATCCCGACGATTCCACGACGCAAGGGCGCGCGTTGCGCTTCATTCAGGAATACTTCCTGGTCGCGTGTTCGCTGGGAGATGCCGTCCGGCGTTTCCGGCGATTGGGAAACGACTGGCACGCGTTACCCGACAAAGTCGCGGTTCAGCTCAACGACACGCATCCGTCGATCGCCGTCGCCGAGCTCATGCGCATCTTGCTCGACGAAGGGCGCTTGGGCTGGGATGAAGCGTGGGATCTCACGGTTCGCACGCTGGCGTATACCAACCACACGCTCTTGCCGGAAGCGCTCGAAAAGTGGCCCGTCGAGTGGTTCGAAACGCTGATCCCGCGCCATCTCGAAATCATCCACGAGATCGATCGCCACTTGGCCGAACGCGTGCTCGAACGGTTTCCGGGTGACGATGCTAAGGTCGAACGTACTAGCCTTTTCGAAATGGAGCCGGTACCGCAGGTGCGTATGGCGCACTTGGCGATCGTCGGTTCCCACAGTACCAACGGGGTCGCGAAGATCCACTCCGAGCTGCTGCGTACGACGACGGTCAAGGATCTCGCAGACGTCTTTCCGGACCGTTTTAACAACAAGACCAACGGCATTACGCCGCGCCGCTGGCTGCTGATGGCCAACCCCACGCTCGCGTCGACGATCACCGAAGCCATCGGCAGCGATTGGGTCGAGAATCTCGACGCGCTCGACCGGCTGAAGCCGCTCGCGGACGATCGCTCGATGCGCGACGCCTTCCGGCACGCCAAGCACCAAGCCAAAGCGCAATTTACGAACTGGCTCGCGGCGAACGCGGGTATCGTGGTCGATCCACAGACCATCTTCGACTGCCAGATCAAACGCATTCACGAATACAAGCGCCAACTGCTCAACGTCTTGCGCATCGTTTCGCGTTACCAGCAGTTGCGCGACAATCCAAACCTCCCAGTACATCCGCGCACGTTCTTTTTCGCCGGGAAAGCCGCACCGGCGTACGCTTTCGCCAAGCTGGTCATCAAGCTCATCAACAACGTCGCAAGCGTCATCGACAACGATCCGGCGATGCGCGGCAAGTTGAAAATCGTCTTCTTACCGGAGTACAACGTCAGCTTGGCGGAACGCCTAATTCCGGCCGCGGACATTTCGAACCAAATCTCGACGGCCGGTTTCGAGGCCAGCGGCACGAGCAACATGAAGTTCATGATGAACGGCGCGCTGACCGTCGGGACGCGCGATGGCGCGACGATCGAGATGGCCGAGGCCGCGGGTGAGGAGAACTTCTTCCTCTTTGGCCTGTCGGCGCAGGAAGTGCGCGACAGCCGGACGTGGTACGACCCGCACCGGTACTACGAAAACGAGCCGCCCGTGCGCGCGGCGCTCGACGCGATTTTCAATGGTGAATTCAGCCGCAACGAGCCCGACGTCTTTGAGCCGCTGCGCGCGGCGCTGCTCGACGGCGGCGACTACTACCGGCATCTCGCAGACCTCTTGCCGTACGTCAACGCACAGCACGCTGCCGGCGATTTGTATTTCGCTCGTCCCGACGATTGGGCGCGCTGCGCGCTGCTCAACATCGCATCGTCGGGACGATTCTCGAGCGACCGGACGATCGCCGAGTACGCGCGCGAAATCTGGAATCTCGCGCCGGTGCCGGTCTAGAGCGATTGCGCCTGCGTTAAGAAGACGCGCTGCGCGTCGATCGGCATCTCACCCGCACCCGGCATCAATCGCTTGTAGCTGCCGTTCTCCAGAAGCTCGCGGCTCTTGACGTTGTCGGCGAATAACACCGAAAGAATCTGCGTGCTGATCGTTTCGGAAATTACGGGATCGAGTACGGGGGTTGCGATCTCGACACGGCCGTCGAGGTTACGCGCCATCCAGTCGGCGCTCGCGATGTAGACTTCGCGATCGCCGCCGTTTTCGAAGCCGTAGATGCGCGAGTGCTCGAGGAAGCGGCCGACGATGCTGCGCACGCGAATGCGCTCGCTGACGCCGGGAACTCCCGGCCGCAGCTCGCACATACCGCGCACCAGCATGTCGATCTGAACGCCGGCTTGCGAAGCGCGGTACAGCGCGCGAATGACTTCCGGATCGCTAATGTGGTTGAGCTTCACGCGAATGCCCGACGCACGTCCGGCGCGCGCGTGTTCGGTTTCCCGCTCGATGAGCGAGGTCAGCTCGCGCCGCAGCGTTACCGGGGCCACCCACAGATCCTCGTAATCGGTGACTTTCGAGAAGCCCGTCAAGGCGTTGAAGAGCTGAGTAACGTCGCCGCCCAGCTCCGGGCGGCACGTCAACAGGCTCAAATCGGTGTAGAGGCGCGCCGACTTTTCGTTATAGTTGCCGGTACCGAAGTGCATGTACCGCCGCAACCCGTCGTCGTCTTCGCGTACGACGAGCAACGACTTGGCGTGAACTTTGCGATTGGCAAATCCGTACACGACGTGCGCGCCGGCGCGCTCCAAGCGCTTGGCCCACTCGATGTTGTTCTCTTCGTCGAACCGGGCCTTGAGCTCGATCACGACGGCAACTTGCTTCTCGTTTTCGGCGGCGGTCAGCAGCGCGCGTACGATCGGCGACTTCTTGCCGGACGTTCGGTACAGCGTCGCCTTGATCGCGAGCACCTTTTCGTCGACCGCGGCTTGCTGAAGAAACTGCACGACCGGATCGAACGACTCGTACGGATGCTGCAACAAAATGTCGCCTTCGCGAATCGCTGCGAACATGTCGGTGACGCCGAGCAAGCGCTTCGGAATCGCCGGCATGAACGGCTTGTCGCGCAACTGTTCGTAGTCCGGTAAGCCGACGAGCTGCCAGAGATCGTTGAGCGCCATGAGGCCGTCGATTTCGTAGGTGTCCAGCTGCGAAAGGTCGAGCGATTCGCAAAGTAAATCACGCATGTACTCGGGCATGCCGCGCTCGACTTCCAAGCGAACCGGCTCGCCGAAGCGGCGGCGGCGCAACTCCGATTCGATCGCGCGCAGCAAGTCGTCGGCTTCGTCCTCTTGCAGATCGAGGTCGGCGTCGCGCGTGACGCGGAAGAGGTACGCGTCGCGCACGTGCATCCCGGGAAACAGCCCATCGAGATGGTGCGCGATCAGATCTTCGAGAACGACGAAGTGGCGCTCGCCCGGCGGCGCCGACTCGATTGCAACGAAGCGCGGCAGCGTCGGCGGAATCTTGACGCGCGCGAAGTGCAGATCGACACCGTCGCGGGTCGTTTCTTCGAGCTCGACCGCGAGCGATAGCGACAAATTGGAAATGTACGGAAACGGATGGCCGCTGTCGACCGCAAGCGGCGTCAGCACCGGAAAGACCGTTTCGTCGAAAATCTTTTCGAGCGCGACCTGCGTTTCGTCGTCGAGCTCCGAGATGCGGCGAATCCGCACCCCTTCGGTCTCGAGGGCGGGCAACAGCTCGTCGTTGAGCAGCCGCATCTGCGTGAGCAGCGAAGCGCGCAGCCGCTCCGAAATTTCGGCCAAGTGCTCGACCGGCAAGCGGCCGTCGTCGGAACGACGGACGACTTGCGCTTCGATTTGCTGCTTGATCGCGGCAACGCGAATCATGAAGAACTCGTCGAGATTCGTTCCGTAGATCGCGACGAATTTTAAACGCTCGAAGAGCGCGTTGCGGTTGTCGAGCGCCTCTTCGAGCACGCGATCGTTGAACTCCAGCCACGACAACTCGCGGCTGATGTAGAGCGACGGATCGTCGAGAGAGATCGTGGGCACGACCGATTCAGGCCGATCATCCGGTTTGGCGATCATACTCATACGTCACCGTAGGGTTCGCTTCCAAAGGGCAAAACACTACGCCCTATGTGGCCGGACTTGGCAGCCCACGCCCTCGCGCACCTCGGACTAGCGGGTTCCGCTATGCTCGTGGCTCTGGCGATCGGTCTTCCGGCGGGTGCCTTTGCCGGGATCTTTGGCCCCGTTCGCAACGTCGCGCTCGCCCTTGCGAGCGTCGGCCGTACGCTTCCGAGCTTAGCCGTACTGATGCTGCTGCTGCCGCTCTTGGGCGTTGGGGCAACGCCGGCAATCGTGGCCCTGGCGCTGCTGGCAATCCCGCCGATCGTCATCGCGGTCGACCTGGGCATCCGCGGGGTTCCGGCCGGCGTGCTCGACGCGGCGGCGGGCATGGGAATGACTGCAACCGGCCGCTTCTTCCGCGTAATCGCGCCGCTAGCGCTGCCCGTATCGTTTTCGGGCGTGCGCACGGCCGCCATCGAAACGATTGCGAGCGCCACGCTCGCGACGTTCATCGGTGCGGGAGGCCTCGGCGACGACATCGTCCGCGGATTACAGACGAACGATCCTACGATACTGCTTGCAGGCGCCGCCACGGTCGCGCTGTTAGCGCTAGCCGTCGAGCTTGCGTTGGGCACGGTCGCTCGAAGGCTGGAGGCCCGCACGTGAACGTTACGCGTAAGCACGTCCTCGCGGCGCTGGCGTCGCTTCCGGCGTTGACGCGCTGCGCGGGGTTGAGCCCGTCGATCCGCGTCGGATCGAAGAACTTTACCGAATCGTTCGTCATCGCCGAGATCTACGCGCAGGCGCTCGAAAAGGCCGGCTTTACCGTCATGCGCCGCTTCAACCTCGGCTCGACGCAAATCGCACTCGCCGCGATGCAGCGTGGCGACATCGATCTGTATCCCGAGTACACCGGAACCGCGCTCATCGACGTACTGCATTTGGCTCCGATGCAAAATCCGCACGCTCTGTACTCGACCGTGTCGCGCGAGTTCGCCAAGCGCTACGATTTCGTTTGGCTCAAGCCGTCGCCGATGAACGATTCGCAAGCGCTGGCGACGACGAAGCAGATCGCCGCGCGCGAAAAGATCGAAACGCTTTCCGATCTCGCGCCCAAGGCGTCGTCGCTTCGATTGGCCACGATTCAAGAGTTTCTCGCGCGCGCCGACGGACTACCCGGCCTGCAGCGCGTCTACGGCGGTTTCCATTTCGCCGACGTGCGCACGTACGACATCGCATTGAAGTATAACGCCTTGCTCGGCGGTAAAGCCGACGTTGCCAGCGCGTTCACAACCGATGGAGCGATCGCGACGGACGATCTCGTGATCCTGCGCGACGATCGGCATCTGTGGCCGCCGTATAACGTCGCACCCGTCGTGCGTCGGCAGACGCTGGGGAGCCATGCCAACATCGCGATCGTGCTCGACGGCGTGTCGCCGCGAATTACCGATATCGCGGCGCAGCGCATGAACGCCGCGGTGGAATCGGCGCACAAAGACCCGGCCGACGTCGCATCGGCGTTTCTCGCCGGAAAGCCGTTTTGAGCGAACCCGCGATCCGTTTCGCGAACGCGACCGTGCGCTACGCCGGAGCGGACCGCGACGCGATCGACGATATTACGTTCGACGTCATGCCGGGCGAGCTGGTCGTCCTTCTCGGCCCTTCGGGCTGCGGGAAGTCGACTCTGCTTCGTACGGTCAATCGTCTCGTTCCACTCGACGGAGGCAAGGTCGAGTTTTTCGGAAGCAACGTTGCCGAAATCGACCCGGTCGAACTGCGCCGCAACATCGGCTACGCGATTCAGGCGGTCGGATTATTCGGTCACATGACCGTCGCCGCCAACATCGGCGTGGTTCCCTCGTTGCTGGGTTGGAAAGGCGACGATATCGACGCGCGCGTCGACGAGCTTCTTACGATGGTGGATCTGGATCCCGCACGTTACCGTAACCGGAAACCGCGCGAGCTTTCGGGCGGCGAGGCGCAACGCGTCGGCGTGGCGCGCGCGCTCGCCGCTCGGCCGCGCGCGCTGCTGATGGACGAACCGTTCGGCGCGGTCGACGCGTTGGTTCGCGCGGAGCTGCAGCGCGAGCTGCTGCGCATCGTACGCGAGCTCCGGACGACGACGCTTTTCGTCACGCACGACGTCGAAGAAGCACTGCTGCTCGCCGACAAGATCGTCGCGATGCAGTCGGGTCGCGTCGAGCAGATCGGCGAGCCTTCCGCGCTTCTGGATCGCCCCGAGAGCGACTACGTTCGCACGCTGTTTCACGCCGGCGACGCGCTGTATCGTGAGTATTTTCTGCACGTGCGTGCCGAGATGCGCGAGCGGTGAACTATCTCGCCGAACATCCCGGGCGAGTCGCCGCGCTCGCGATCGCGCACGTGGAGCTCGTTGCCGCCGCGATGATCGTTGCGTGCGCGATCGCATTTCCGCTGGGCATGCTTGCCGCGCGCCGTCCGCGCGTCGCATCGTTGCTGCTCGGAGCCCTGGGCGCGTTGTACACGATTCCCAGCCTCGCGCTGCTGGCCGTGCTCGTGCAGGTTTTCGGACTCGGGCCGGTACCGATCTTTGTGGCGCTGGTGCTCTACGCGCAGTTCATGCTGGCGCGCAACGTGGTTGCCGGCATCAACGGCGTCGATCGCGCGCAAGTCGACGCCGCGTGCGGTTTGGGAATGTCGCCGTCGCAAGTCCTCGCTCGCGTGGAAGTTCCGCAAGCGCTCCCGGTGATGATCGGCGGCGTTCGCGTAGCCGCCATCGCCGCGATCGCAATCGCGACGCTGGGCGGCTATGTCGGTACGAGCGGCTTAGGCGTGCTGATCTTTAACGGTCTGACGCTGCATCAATCCTCGATGATCGTGGCCGGAAGCCTTGCCGCGTCGATACTTGCAATCGTCGTCGACGCACTCTTACGCCTCGTCGAACGGCGCGCGCGCAACGCTTTGGGTTGAGGCTCCTTACCTAAGAATAGCGCGGCTTGGAGATATGCCAGCGTGCTTTCGGCACCCATGTTGAGATTCAAACCGTTCTGCCTCAGTCCGTCGAAGCACGAGCCGACGTCTTCGTCGGCTAACGCAAGGCCTGCGACGTTATTGCCGATGAACCAATCGAAGGCAACTCGGGCATCTTGACGATACGACGAATCGTTCTCCCAGCGTTGCGCCGCAAGGAACATGTCGACCATGGCAGCCGCTTCGAGCGGCTGCTGATCGTAGACCGGTCGCTCGCCGCCTTTGCGATACCAGCCCGGCGCGCCGATCGGCACGAACATGTCCGCCGGCTGCGTTACTTCCATCAAGAATTGCATCGACGCAAGTCCGGTCTCGGCAAACGACGGTTCGTGCAGGGCCGAAGCGGCGCGCAGCATCGCTTCGGGCAACCGCGCGTTGTCGTAGGTGAGCTCCGGTTCCCACCACATCCAATCAGGTTGTGCGGTGCGCAGGAACTCGAACCGCATCGAGGCGGCCATCGCGTAGAGCGTCTCGCGCGCCCACTGCCGCACGTCGGCATCGCCGGCGCGCTCGCGGACGGGCCGCACGGGCGAGGCTGCGTCGGGATCGACGATCGCAGCGAGACCGAGCATTGCGTAGGCCATCGCGCGCGTCGACGTCAGCGCGCCGACCGCGTGCGAGATCTTCGCAAGCTGTTGCCAGGAGGCGTCACGCCAGCGAGCGTCGACCGCGCACGTCGCGGTCACGCCGAGCGCCCAGATCAATCGTCCGACCGATTCGGGCGACGCGCACTCGTCGACGAACGTACCGTCGCGATCCATTACGTTGTGATAGCACGGCGCTTCGCGCGAGGCGTCGGCAAAGAACTCGATGCAGATGTCGCCCATGCGCTGCGCCACCGGATCGGGCTGACCCTCACGTAAGTACGCAACTGCGACCAGCAACGCGCGTGCGTTATCGTCGAGACAGAAACCCGAATCGAGATCGGGCGTACGCCCCTTAGTAAACTGAATGATGCCGTGATCGCCCATGAGCCGATTGAAATGCGTCAAGGAGGGTAGCAACGGCTCGTTAAGGACGCGCATCCGCTCGAAGGGCACCGAATGCTGTTCCATTGGGGCTCGTTACCCGCACTGTTCACACCATGAAACGCATCGGGGCGCTCGCTTAGATGGTTGAAGCGATCGCCTGCTTGATTTTCCCGATGGCGGGCTCGTCGCGCTTATAAAACGTCCATTGCTTGATGCGCTTGGCTTCGAGCAGCCCGGCACGAACGAGGACCTTGAGATGCTCGCTGGCCGTTGGCTGGCTCACGCCCAGCTTTTCCGCGATGAAGACGCCGCAGACGCCGTCCTTAACCAGATCGCCGTCGACTTGGGGCGGAAAATGCGCACGCGGATCCTTGAGCCAGTCGAGAATCTGCAGGCGGCGGTCGTTGGCCAAGGCTCGCAAAGCGAGCTCTATAGGCATATTGCCATTTTGCTAAATGCCTAATAGAATGTCAAGCATGGCAACGCAAATGCAAACTATCGGACGCCCCGGCGTCGTCGAGACGGCAGAACGCATCGGGCCGTACGTGCGCCGCACGCCCGTGATGGAACTGGACGGCGTCGCGCTCAAGCTCGAACTGCTGCAGCACGCGGGCTCGTTCAAAGCGCGCGGCGCGTTTTCGAATCTTCTCTCGCGCGACGTACCGGCGGCCGGCGTCGCGGCCGCGTCCGGCGGCAATCACGGCGCGGCGGTCGCATACGCGGCGATGCGCCTCGGCCATCCCGCCCGCATCTTCGTACCGAGCGTTTCATCGGCGCCAAAAGTCGCGCGCATTCGTGCGTACGGAGCCGAGCTCGTCATCACCGGCGATCGCTACGCCGATACGATCGCGGCGTGCGAATCGTACGTTGCCGAAAGCGGCGCGCTTTCCGTGCACGCGTTCGATCAAGTCGAAACGATTTTAGGCACCGGTACGCTCGGGTGCGAGATCGAGGAACAGATTTCCGGCGTGACGACGGTGCTCGTACCGATCGGCGGCGGCGGATTGATCGCCGGAATCGCCGCGTGGTTTGCAGATACGCCCGTGCACGTCGTCGGCGTCGAGCCCGAAGGCGCGCCCACGCTCACGTACGCGTTGCAGGCGGGGCGGCCGGTCGACGCACCCGCCGGAAGTATTGCCAACGATTCGCTCGCGCCCGCGCGCGTCGGCAACTTGGTCTTTCCGATCGCGCAACGTTTCGTCGACGGCGTCGTCCTCGTGAGTGACGACGATATCCTCGCCGCGCAGCGCCACTTGTGGCATCACGCGACCCTCGTTGCCGAGCCGGGCGGAGCGGCCGCGCTCGCAGCAATTTTAGCGAAGCGCTACGTGCCGCGCGACGACGAACGCGTCTGCGTTCTCGTTAGCGGCGGCAACAGCGCGGCGGTGAACTTCTGATGCAACTAAAACCTTTTGCACTCGACATGTGGCTGGACGACTACGCTCGCAGAGTCGATTTCAATCTCGCGGCGAGCACGGGACCGGAGTGGACGGCGAACGGCATCCTCGATCTGGCCGGTGAGGAAGAACGCGAACGGTATCTGCACCACACGCTAACGTACGGACGTGCGGCCGGCGCCGACGGTCTGCGCGTTGCAATCGCCGAGATGCACGCCGTCGATCCCGAGTGCGTGCAGATCGTGGCTGGAGCCTCCGAAGCGCTCCTCATCTTGTTCTGGATCGCCGCGGAGCCGGGAGCGAACGTCATTCTGCCGCAGCCGGGCTTCCCGCCGTTCGCAACGCTTCCTCAATCCCTTGGACTAGAAACGCGCTTCTATCGAATACGGCGCGAGAGCGCGTTTCAAATCGATCCTGCCGAAATCGAGGCGCTTACCGATCGCAATACCAAGCTCGTTCTGGTCAATACCCCGCACAACCCAACCGGGGCAACGATGAGCGATGCCGCGATGGAACGTTTACACGCATTTACCGCATCGCGCGGTGTGGTGCTGGTCAGCGACGAGGTCTACCACCCGATCTATCACGGAGCCGCAACGCAATCCGCCGCGAGATTACCCAACGCTACCGTCATAAGCGATTGTTCGAAGGCGTTTCCGCTTGCCGGAACGCGCACCGGCTGGATCGTCGAGCGCGATCGAACCCGCCTCGAAGCGTACAAGAACGCGCGTTGCCATTTTTCGGTATCGAACAACTCGGCCGGAGAAATCCTGGCGGAGATCGCCGTGCGCGCTCGGGACAAAATTTGGCGTAGGACGCAAGAAGTCGCAAGCCGCAATCTCGACACGCTCGAAGCGTTCATGGCGGATCGCCGCGATACGTTCGGCTGGATTAGACCGAACGGCGGGATGACGGCATTTCCATGGCTGCTCTCGGGCGAAGACGCACGGCCGTTCTGCCGCGCTGCTGCCGAGATCGGCGTGCTTCTTGCACCCGGAGATTGCTTCGATGCGCCGGAGCACGTTCGCCTCGGTTTCGCCGCTGAAGAGCACCGGTTCGCCGACGCGCTCGACCGGTTAGCCAGCGCGGCGGTGAACTTCGCATGATCGAGCGCATCGAACCGGGACCGCGCATGAGCAAAGCCGTCGTTCACAACGGTACGGTTTATACGGCCGGACAAGTCGCCGGCGATACCAGTGCCGACGCCGCCGGACAAACGCAGCAAATCCTCGCAAAGATCGACGGCATACTCGCGGCGGCGGGATCCGATAAGTCGCGCGTGCTTTATGCGACCGTGTGGCTTGCGGATATTGCGTCGTACGACGCGATGAACGCGGTTTGGGACGCGTGGATCGCTCCCGGTAACGCACCGGCACGAGCGACCGCCGAAGCGCGCCTTGCGGGACCGCAGTACGCCGTCGAGATCGCAGTCATCGCTGCGAAGTAAGCGGTGCTACCAGAACAAAACGTTCGGCGAGTGCGGCTTCAGCCACACGATCAAATCCCACTGCGTGGGAAACTCGAAGATCGTCGTGACGATGTTCGCGTCGGGAATGCGCCCGGCTTTGACGAGGATCTGCGGAGAGGGGTGGGCCAAGTCGCCGCCGGCTTTCGTGAAATCGTCGTTCCAGATCCACATGTCGTAGGCGAGTTTCTGCGTTTGGGGATCCTTGACGACGTAATGCACGTGGCCGTTGAACTCGAACCAACGGCACGGCTGAACGCCCCATAAACTCGGTCGCGGTTCTCCGTTGGGGCGCGGCACCGAAAAATCTGCGCCCATGAGATCGCCGTTCGCGTCGTACCAAAGCTGGCTGGGGTGTGTCGGATCGGCGTTCCACTTTTGGTCCGCATAACTGATCGCCCCGGTGTCGTCGGGTTTGGTATAGCGAACGTAGCCGGCTTTTTCGGCGTCGGCGGCGTGCGGAAACCGCGCTTGAATGTCCTTCTGGACCGATCCGACGAACGACGCTTCCGACGCCGTCAGCGGTCCTTTGCAGCTCGCTATTTCGTCGGCGCTTGCGATTCCGGCACAGGCCAAGAAGGCCGTCACGACCAGAGCGATGGTGTGCTTATTCATTGCGGCAGATCCCCCGCGGACCGGAACGGTCCGGGAATGCAGTTTGTGACCGCGTGCCGCCTATTTCGGCGAGAGCAGCTGCTCGATGGTGCATTGGCGCGGCGATTTGTCGGGTCGCCAGCGCAACAAGCGCGCGGCGTGACGAAACCGGTGCCCGGTCACGTGATCGAACGACACTTCGACGACGATCTTCGGTTCGACCGGAAACCACTCGCTTTCTTCCGCGCCTTTGCGCCAGCGACTGGGACCGCCGGGGATCGCGCGCGTAAAACTGCGTTCCGCGACGAGCGGACGCAACAGCTCGCCGGCACGTTTGCGATCGGCTGCGTTCATGCTTCCTACGAAGCCGACGTGATCGAGCTCCTTGCCGTCGTAGAGGCCGAGCAAGAGCGAGGCAATCGTGCCGGTCTTGCCGCCGCGAAATCCGCCGATCACGCAATCGGCGGTGTACGTGCGTTTGATTTTCGACGCGGCGTCGCGACTTCCGAAGGCGTAGGACAAATCGGCTCGCTTTGCGATAACGCCGTCGAGACGCGCGACGTCGCCGGCAAGCCAGTGACGCGCGAGCTCGACGTCGTCGGTCGCCGGCGACAGCACGATCGAGGATCGCGCTTTGAGATAGCGCGACGCAAACGCCTCGAGCCGTTCGCGACGCTCCTGCAGCGATAGCTCGTATACGGTCGCGTTCTGGGCGTCGACGAGCAGATCGAAGACGGTATACGTCACCGGCGTTTCGCGAGCCAGCATGCGCACGCGGCTTTCGGCCGGATGGATGCGCTGCAGCAGCGCATCGAAGTCGAACCCGCCGTCGCTTTGAATGAAGATCTCGCCGTCGAGCACGAACTTCTGTGCCTCGAGCGCGAGCAGCGCGCCCGCGAGTTCGGGGAAGTAGCGCGTGAGCGACTGTCCCGATTTCGATTCGAGCTCGACGTCGCCGCCCTCGCGAAACGCTACGCAGCGAAAACCGTCCCATTTCGGTTCGTATTGCCAACGCTCGCCTTCGGGAAGTCGCGGCACTTGGCGCGTCTCCATCGGCTCGATCGGCGGACGTAACGCCAAACCCTCAAACCTCGACATCGTTCACCCCGAGCTTGCGAGCCAGCGCAATCACATCGAAACGCCCGGGCTTCTGCTCGAGCCGCGCCCACAGATCGCCGACGCGTTCGATACGCTCCGGAACGTTCGCCATCGTAAAATCCGCCGGCGCGCAGCCCGCTTCGACTTCCTTCCATTCCAGCGGAGTCGACACCATCGCTTCCTCGTTGGGACGCACGGAGTAGATCGACGCGAGCGTGCGGCCGAACGAGTTTTGATTGTAGTCGAGCAAAACGCGGCCGCGTGGCCGTTTTGCGACCCGATATTCGACGATGAGCAAATCGTCGTGCGCTTTGGCGATCGCGTGGGAAAGCGCCTTGGCGACGGCCCAGACGCCGTGCTGCGTCGGACCGCGTTTGATCGCGACGTAGACGTGCATGCCTTTGCTGCCGGTGGTCTTCACGTACGGCGTCATGCCCAGCGACGCGAACACGTCTCGCACGACGAGCGCCGCCTCGCGAACCGCTTCGAAGGGCGCGTCGAACGGATCGAGATCGATGTGCAGGTAGTCGGGGTGGTTGTAGTCGGCGCACGGCGCGTACCACGGGTTGAGATCGATGCACCCGAGGTTGATCACCCAGAGCAGCGCTGCCTCGTCGTCGATGATCGGGAAGTTGATCACGTTACCCGAGCCGTGCTCGATCGCGCACGTTTTGATCCACTCCGGGCGCGGCGACGGCGCGCGCTTCATGAAAAAGAAATCGCCGGTTGCGCCGTTCGGATAGCGTTTCATCACCATTGCCTTGCCGCGGACGTGCGGCAACAGCGCCGGAGCGACGCGCAGGTAATAGCGCAGCAGATCGCCCTTGGTCAGCCCCAGCTTCGGGAAAAAGATTTTGTTGAGGTTCGTCAGTCCGACGTCGCGTCCGCCGGCTCGAACGGTTGCGTCGTTCGGACCGCTCGGAACGATCGAGGCGTCGTTCGCCAGTCTAGACTCGGACCAAAAGATTGACGCTAAATCTGCGCGCGCGGTCCGTCCACGACGTCGTCGCTTTAAAACCGGCGGCTTCCGCGATGTTTGCGATGTCGGTCCGCCCGAACTTATACGCGGACTCGGTGTGAATCGGCTCGCCGGCGGCAAACTCGACGTCGAGCTTCATCGCCTCGATGCGGACCTTCGCCGCGTCCCGCGCGACCAAGTTGGCCTTGATGGCGCCGCACGCTTCGTCGTAGTGTGCGCGGTAGTCGAAGTTCCTCACGTCGAAGTTCGCACCGAGCTCGCGGTTCATGCGCGCGAGCAAGTTCCGGTTGAACGCGGCGGTAACGCCAGCAGGATCGTCGTAGGCCAGTTCCAGGACCTTGGGATCTTTCTTGAGATCCATGCCGATCAGTACGCCGTCACCCGGGCGCAGCGCGTCGCGCAGCAGCGAAAGGATTGCGGCGGCTCGATCGGGTTCGTAGTTGCCGATGTTGGATCCCATGAACATCGCGAGAACGCGACGGTCGAAACGCATCGCGCGCGATGCCAGAACGTCGAAATAGTCGCCCGCGTACGCGCGTACGGATAACCCGGGATACGCATCGACCAGCGCCATCGACGACGCGCGCAGCGCTTCGGTCGAGATGTCGATCGGGCTGTAACGCATTCGGCCTTGGACGCGCAGCGCTTCACCGATGAGCAGCCGCGTTTTGACGGCGCTGCCGCTTCCGAGCTCGAGAAAATCGATCGGAGCGTCGAGCACGCGCACCATCTGCCAACCCCACTCGCGTAAGATCTCCGTTTCGGCGCGCGTGAGATAGTACTCGGGCAACACCGTAATGGCATCGAAGAGCGCCGAGCCGACTTCGTCGTAGAGATATTTCGACGAGAGCCGCTTGGGCGAAGCCGTTAGGCCCGCAGCGACGTCTTGAGCGAACGTCGGAGCGCCCTTCGTTTGAGGCACTTCGATTAGGTCGAAGCGGTCTGAGACCGCGGTGATGGGGCCGCGCATAGTCCTCTTCCTAATACCCCAATCCCCGGCGAGGTTTCAAGCCCCTACGGAATTATTGGGGCCCCCGAAAGGTCGCGCAAGCGCGAATTTCTGAAGCCGTAGGCCAGATAGACAACCAGGCCGATCAGGAACCAGACTGCGTACCGGACCCAGGTCCCGACCTGCAGCTGGGTGATCAGAAAGAAGCACGCCAGCGCTCCCGCCACCGCGAAAAACGGGAGCAGCGGAGCCCTAAACGGGCGCGCGGCGTTCGGATGAATCACCCGAAGTGCCAGTACTCCGGCACAAACGATCGCAAACGCGACGAGCGTGCCGATATTCGTTAACGCCAATAAATCGGGCAACGGAAAAACGGCGGCGAGCAGCGTCACCAAGACGCCCGTAACGAACGTCATGCGCGCCGGCGTCCGAAGGAGCGGATGAATCGCCGCCACCGACGGCGGAAGCATGCGGTCGCGAGCCATCACGTAGAAGATTCGCACTTGCCCCAATAACGACGTAATTGCGACGGTCGAGTTTCCCGCGATGCCGCCGATCGCAACGATCCAATAGATCGCTTGATTTTTGTTTACGTTCGACAGAGCGTCGAGCATCGCGGCGCCTTCGGAGAGTTTCGCGAACGGCATCGCGCCGACCGTGCAAAACGTCAGCGCGACGTAGAGAAATCCGCCAACGATCAGCGCGAGGATGATCCCGATGGGAACGTCGCGCTCGGGGCGCTTCGCCTCTTCCGACGCTACGGTAACCGTGTCGAACCCAATGTAGGCGAAGAACACCAGCGCGGTGCTCATGAAGATGCCGTGCACGCCGAACGGCGCTATCGGGTGCAAGTTAGCCGGCGAAACCGCCGGGGCGACGACCGCGATGAAGACGAGCATCGAAACGATCTGCACGACGACGAGCGCGCCGTTGACGCCGGCGGATTCGCGAATGCCGATTGCGACCAGCGCGGTGATCAGCAGCGTCACGATCGCCGCCGGGACGTCGAACTGCCAGTGGCCGCCCGCACCGAGATTCGCGCTTTGCGCCCACGCCGGAAACGTTATGCCGATACTCGCGACCAGATGTTGAAAGTAATCCGAGAGCGACGATGCCGTCGGCGCGACCGAAACGCCGTATTCCAAGATGAGATCCCATCCGATGATCCAGGCGACCAGCTCGCCCAGGGTGGCGTACGCGTACGTATACGCGCTGCCCGCGACGGGAACCATCGCCGCAAACTCGGCGTAGCAGAGTGCGACGCAGACGCTGACCAGCCCCGAAAGAACGTAGGCAAAAATAACGCCGGGCCCGGCGAGGTGCGCGCCGCTTCCGATCGTCGGAAAGATGCCGCCGAGCATCGTTCCCAATCCGATCGCGGTAAGCGCGGGCCAGCCCAGCGCGCGGCGCAGCGTCGGTCCTTCGCGCTCCGGCGTCGTCCACGCGAGGGGCTGACGCGCGAAAAACTGACGGTACCAGCTCAACGGTTTATTTTTTGACGCAGAGTTCGCGCAACGCGCTCTCGGCCTGGGCATTGGGATGGCCGTCCAACGGATAGACGTACATCGCAAAGTACGTAGCGCTGCCGGCGTTCGCGATCGTCATCTCGAGACTGTGCGGTTTGCTCGGCTGATTGCCGGTCGACGATTCCGCACTGCCTTTGAAAAACATGGCAGGTTCGTTGCCGCAAATCGTGATCTGATGCTCCTGGCTAAACTTCACGTCCTTGAGTTTGCCATTCTCGAGGATTTGTTCGCGATCGATCTGCTTGGGCGAACGAAAAAGCATGAGCACTTCTTCGGACTTCTCGGACGGCGTCCAAAACTGCATGAAGCCCATGATGCCCGGCGAGGAGTGCCAAGCCGTGGGAGCGGTGAACGTCAAGTCGTCGGCGGGGCTGCTCGTCAGACCGCAGCCGGAAAGCACGGCGCAAGCGACGCCGGCAAAAACGAGCGCAACGGTGCCTTTCATTGGGCCGTCGTTCGTCCAACGGCGAGGGTTGTCTTGCCCGGCGTCTCGTAGGCCACGATGCGCGCCCAGCGATCGAAGATCAAATCGATGTATTCGCGCGTTTCGCGATATGGCGGAACGCCGCCGTACCGTTGCACGGCCGTCGGCCCCGCGTTGTACGCCGCTAACGCCGTCGCATAGGCATCGTCGTACTCGCCGGTATACGCAATAACGTAACCGCCCAGCAGTTCCGCCGCGCCGCCGATCGCTTCGAACGGATCGTGCGGATCGATGCCGACGTCGGCCGCCGTCTCGGGCATGAACTGCGCGATGCCGATCGCTCCGGCCGGCGAAAGCGCCTCGACGTCGTAGGCGGACTCTTGCAGCAACGTTGCGGCTAAGAACTCGGGCGGCAGACCGTGCTTGCGCGCGGCGTTCGCGGTCGCATCGGCTAAGAGCAAGGCCTCGGCGGCGACGAGGCGTGGATTGGTGTGCAGGACCGCACGTGCGATCGCAAGCTCGGGTTGCGATACCGGCGCACCGTCGCGCAAGAGGACCGCGCCTTTGAGTGCGTCGACGTCAGAGGGCGATGGCCAGCTTAAAGCGATATTAAGGGCGCGCGACAGTTGTGCTGGCGTAATGAAGCGCTCGCGTGTATGGTTGGGAGGAGCACTACATGTAGTGAGTGCCAGGACTACAGCTACACAACGAGTTGTAAGGGGAATCATAGAACCATGTTCGTTGCTATCGCCGCCACCATCGTTACCTTGGTCGTTGGCGACTTCGCGTCGACGTTCTTCTATCACGTTCCGCAACACGTTTGGTTCACGTTACACCTGCGCACCCACCACGACCGCCGCCGGTCGTATTGGGATCACGCGGTCATCTCGCGCGATCCGGCGGTGTTGCTCGACGGCTTCCTCGGCGCCGTCCCGTACCTCATCGTTGCAGCGCTGTTATGGCGCATATCGTGGCCCGGAGCGCTTTTGGGATTGGCTCTCGGCCAACTCCACGTCTGGTGGCGCCATACGACCGATTTGGGATGGCGCACCCCGGCCTGGCTGCGGGCGATCCTGAGGGGTCTGTCCGTCGTCCTTCCCGAGGACCACGACGGGCATCACCGAAACCCCGATATCGAGTTTGGCGACATCTTCCGCTTTTACGACGCCCCCGCGAGGGCGCTTTTGGCCAAGCTAGCCCCGACCAGCCGGCGCACGAGGAACGCGGCGGGACGCCGCCCGACCAGGAGGGCGCCCGCGCAAGCCTAACGGGAGAGCCAATGACCAAACGGGCACTCTTTCTCATTTCGGATACGGGTGGCGGCCACCGCAGTGCTGCCAACGCCATTACCGCCGCCCTCGACGAGATCGACAGCCCGAACGCCTTCGAACACCGGATCGAAGACGTCGCCGCTCATTGCGCGTTTCCGTTGACCCAGCTCGGGCTGGGTTACAGTATGGCCCTGCGTTACGCTCCGCCCGTCTACGGCGCGCTGTACTACGCCACCAACGGCCGGCGCCGGTATAAGGCCCTGATCCGCTTTTGCGAGCCCCTCTACCGCGAGAGACTGCGCGATCTTTTCATCAGCTACCAGCCCGACGTGATCATCTCGGTGCATCCGCTGCTCAATCACGCGGCGCTGCGCGCACGCGCCGACGCGCACATGCAGCACGTTCCGGTCATCACCGTGATCACCGATCTCGGGAAAGTGCACGAGTCGTGGCTAGTTGCCGAGGCCGACGCCGTCGTCGTGCCGGCCCGCGAGGTTTATTCGCGCGCGCTTTCTCGCGGCGTTTCGCCCGCGCGGCTGCGTTTGCTCGGCCATCCGATTCATCCGAAGTTCGACGACGTCACCGGCTCGAAGCAAGAGCTGCGCGCCGCCTTGGGATTACCGCAAGACGGCCTGGTCGTGATGCTCATGGCCGGCGGTGAAGGCGGCGGAAAGCTGCTCTCGACGACGCTCGCGCTCGCACGCGCGCGTTTGCCGATTCACATGGTGGTCGTGTGCGGTCGCAACGAGCACTTACAACAGAAGCTCACCGAGATGGGCCGTTCGCTGCCGACGCCGATGACGGTGCTCGGCTTCACCGACAAAGTTCCGGAGTATTTCCGTACCGTCGATCTGCTCGTTACGAAAGCCGGGCCCGGAGCCCTAGCCGAAGCGAACGCGGCGCAGCTGCCCGTCGTCGTGTACGATTACATTCCCGGCCAAGAGCGCGGTAACGTCGACTTCGTACGCAACAATGGCTTAGGCCTGGTCGCGCTTCACGGCGCCGGCGAAGTCGTCAACGCGGTGCGCACGTTGATCCGCACGCCCGAGCGGCTCGAAACGATTCGGGAAAATCAAGAGAGCGTTGCGCCGCGCCGCAGCTCGCGCCGCATCGCCGCGCTCATCGCGCAGCTCTGCAATACCGGCACGATTCCGGCGCAAGACGACATGCCCGCCGGCCCCTTACGTCAAGCCGCCGGAGTTTAGTTCGAGGACTCACAGTATTAGGGTTGGCCGTTCCAGGTAAAGCCGCCGGGCAGAACTTCCGGCGCGCGCAGCGCCTGCGAAAAATCGAAGTCGGCACGTAAGTCGCCCAGGATCTTTTCGTCTTCGCGGACGTCCGGTCGCGGATCGGGTCGGCCGTTGGTGCGCGGATCGATGCGCTCGCCGCCGAGAAAATCGTCTTCGATAAACTTCACGTAGGCGTCGTGGCTGAGGATCTGGTGATCGATGAAGCCCTTACGCCCGTACGGGCTGATGACGATGGCGGGAACGCGGATGCCGTAGCCGTTCTCGTCGACGTTCGGCGGCGCGACGTGATCGTAGAATCCGCCCCAATCGTCCCAGCTCAAGAAGATCGCCGTACTGTTCCAATCCGGACTCTGCACGATCGCGTTGATGAGTCCCGTCACGTACGCTTGCCCGTCGCTCACGAGCGCGGGCGGATGCTCGCTGTACTTATGCGCGGGCGTGATCCAGACCACGCTGGGTAACGTTCCGTTCTTTGCGGCAACGTAGAACTGACGCAGATCTTGAACGTTCTTCAGCTCGCCGTCCTGACGAACGGTGTCGAAGTACGGCAGCGGATTCCAGATACCGCGCGTTTTTGCGTTCATCGGCACGCCCTTACACTGCTCTTCGTCGAACGCGCAGTCGGGCTCGGTGCCGGCCATCACGTAGTACGACCAGCTTACGTGCTTGCGGTGCAGCAAGTACGTCAGGTCGGTCCACGGGTAGTCGGGATGTCCGGGCTGATGCAAACGCGCGACGTTAACGCGAAAATCCGGCGGAAGGTCGGGACTTTCCGGTTCGTTCACGCAGCTCGACGGGTCGTGCAGGCGCGAGCACGACGCGGACCACTCCGAGACCATGAACAGATGCTGCGGCAGACTCCACGACGAAATGTTTTCGAACATTTTGTCTTGCAAGACGAAGTCGCGCGCGTACTTCCAATAGTTCGGAAGCTCGCGCTCGTCGTGATAGCCGAGAACGTCGTTTTCACGGAAGGTCCCGCCGCAGTCGGGGTTAGCCGTACTGGCGCAGTTCTTTCGTGAGTGCGACAGTACGCGTACGAAGCCGTCCATCTTGCCGCCGTCGACGGCGTTGCGCGAAGATCCGAAGTTGTGCGGCCCGCCCCGGTTGCGATCGCGCGGATCGTGGTATGGCCGCTGGCACGGCGAACCGTCGGCGGTGGGAATGCACACCGTGGGTTGTCCGTTCTTCATCGGAATGCCGTCGGCGCCCGGAAACGTTCCGAAGTAATGATCGAACGACCGGTTCTCTTGCATGATGATGACGACGTGCCGGATCTTGTGAATCGGATCCGGCGTGGGCGCGGGCGTAGCGTCGCTCTTCGAGGTCGCCGCGGTCGCGCAGCCGATCGCAGCGAGCGCTGCGATGGCTAGTACGATACGCGTGAAACTCATCGTTCTTTCAACTCCACTGCTTTCACGCTCGGGCTTCATCTCCGGTGCCGAGACCGCCGCGAAATGCCATCGTTGCGGCTCCGACTTGACCGGCGTCGTTGCCGAGTTGCGCGACGGCGATCTTCGTCGTGCCTTTCGGGACCATCGTCGTGAGTACGTCGACCGGCCCGCGTACGGCGTCGAGCATAAAATCGGCGGCCGTCGAAACGCCGCCGCCGAGTGCGATCATCTCGGGATTCACGAACGCAATGACGTTCGCCAATCCAATGGCCAAGTCGGCCGTGTAGTTGTTCCACGCCGCGAGCGCGTGTCGATCGCCGGCCTGCGCGGCCTTGCGAATCTTTTTCGAGCTGAGCCGGTCGCGGTCGACGTCGAGGATCGCCGAGCGCGGAAATGACGGCGCGACCGCAAACGCGTGACGGATGAGTCCGGTTCCGGATGCCTGAGCCTCGAAGCAGCCGATCTTGCCGCAAGCGCAAACGAAGCCGTCCCGTGGACGAATCTGGTGGTGGCCGATCTCGCCGGCGCCCCAGCGGTTGCCCAGCACGAGTTGACCTCCGGCGACGATACCGCCGCCGATTCCGGTTCCCAGCGTAAGCAACACGAAATCTTTCGTCCCTTTTCCGGACCCGAACGTGTATTCGCCGAGCGTGGCGCAACGCGCGTCGTTGCCGACGAAGACCGGCAAGCCGAACTTCTTGCGCAGCGCCTCGCCCAGCGGCATGTCCTGCCAACCGAAGTTCGGGCTGTAGAGTACCGCACCGCTGTTTGCGTCGATGTTCCCGGGCGATCCGATGCCGATACCGACCACGGAACTGCCTGCATCCTTGATGGCCGCGGAGATCGTGTCGTCGAGCGCCGAGATGACGGCTTCGTATCGCAGATCTTCGAGATCGAGCTCGTGCTGGCGATGAATCGTGCCGTCGTCGGTAACCACGGAGGCCGTGACGTGCGAGCCGCCGAGATCGACCCCAATCGCCGTTTGCATGGTGGGACCCCTTTGTCTCTATGCTTAAACAAGCCTTCATGGAGACTATTGACCTCACCACCCTAAGAAACTTCACGCGGCGCACTGGGCAGCCTACGCATCCGGAGCTGCTCGACGCGCGCTC
>DASRSM010000117.1:0-6031 GCA_035656415.1 Vulcanimicrobiaceae bacterium
AGCGGAAGGAGCGCGAGCGACGCCGCCGTCGGATAGCATCCGGGATTGGCAACGAGCCGCGCTTGCGTGACAAGCTCGCGATTGAACTCCGTGAGCCCGTACGCCGCGTCGTTATCGAAGCGATAGTCGGCGGAGAGATCGATCACGCGCAGCCCCGCTGCCAAAAATATCGGCACGACGGCTTTTGCTTCGCCATGTGCACCGGCTGCGATCACGACGTCGCCCGCGCGCGCGGCGACCGCGACGCTGCCGGGTTCGGTAAAACGCAGACCGGTCGTCCGCAGCAACGGAAAATGATCGGCGACGAGCTCGCCGGCGTGGCTGCGGCTCTCCAGCGCGCCGATGCGAACGTGCGGATGTGCGAGCAGGTAGCGAATCGCTTCGGCTGCGGCGTAACCGCTCGCGCCCCAGACGTGGACGCACGTCATGCCGTGCCGCCGGCAAGCGCGGTGATTTCCTTTTGTATCGATGCGATCTGTGAAGCGACGTCGGCGGGATTGGTCGAGCCGCTCGTGCGTTTGGCAACCACCGACGCTTCCGCATCGAGGGGCGCATCGAGTGAAGCGATGCCGCTTCGATCGGCGAGAACTCGTAAATCGCCGCGGTCGATCGCGCGCCCTGCCGACTCGGCAAGCGCGACAACACTCCCCACCAACGCGTGCGCCGTGCGCGCCGTCACGCCGGCGCGAATGAGCGCGTCGGAGAGATCGGTCGCGATCGTGTAGCCATCGAGCGCCTTACGCTCCATCGTCCTTGCGTCGAACGTTACCGTTGCAAGCGCTCCGCCGAACGCGTCCAACACGGCATGCGCCTCTTCGACGATGCCGATGACCGCCGACTTCGTCTCTTGCAAGTCGCGCTGGTACGACGGTGCGAGCCCGCACAGTGTTGCCAGCGCGCCGGCGTACGAACCGGTCAGTTTGGCGGCGTGCGCGCGCACGAGCTCGAAGGGATCGGGGTTACGCTTTTGCGGCAGTAAACTCGAACCGGTCGATGCGGCGTCGCCGAGACGCGCGTAGCCGTAGGCCGGCGTGCACCACGCGACGATCTCTTCGGCGATGCGCGACGCATCGATCGCGGAACGTACGCAAGCGTGCGCGAGATCGAGCGCCGCATCGCGATTGCCTATTGCATCGAGGCCGTTGCGCGACGGACGCGCGAACCCGAGCAAAGCCGCCGCGCGTGCGCGATCCAGCGGGAGATTGGAGCCCGCAAACGCCGCACTTCCAAGCGGACACGACGCCTCGGCGCCCGCTTTCACCGCGGCGAACCGATGCGCGGCGCGCACGAACGGCTCCGCCCAGGCGACGAACACGTAGGCCAACAGCACCGGTTGCGCGGGCTGGCGATGCGTGCATCCCGCAAGCAGCGTTCCGTCGTCGAGCGCGATGCGCGCCCGTACGGCGAGCGCCGACGCGAGTTTACCGGCTTGACGGAGCGCGCGCACGGCGCGGTCGCGCACGTACATCAAGAGCGTCGTCGCAACTTGATCGTTACGGCTGCGTCCGGCGTGAAGCCGTTCGCCGGCGATGCCGGCCAGCGCGCGAACGCGCGCGTCGATCGCGCCGTGCACGTCTTCGGCACCGCTCGCACGGGCAAACGCGGCGAACCGGCCATCGGCGATCTCGGCGGCGACGGTCTGCAACGCTTCGACGAGCACCGCGCCGTCCTCGCGGCTGATGATAGCACCGCCTACGAGCGCTTCCACGTGGCCCAGCGAGCATGCGACGTCGAAGGGCGCCAGCAGGAGATCGTCTTCCAGCGACGAGCCGAACGCTAAAAGCGCGGCATCGGGCGGCGTCGCAAAACGGCCGCCCCACTGAAGCGAGGTCACGGCGTTATGCGTTCGCGAGCACGCCGGTGCGCGCGAACGCGCCGAGCGCCAATCCGTGCAGCGCGATGAATCCGGTCGCTGCGCCGTGATCGAACTCGTCGCCCGCGCCGTAGGTAGCGAGCCGTTCGCGATACAGGCCCAACGGCGACGCGACGCCGCACGGCGTTGCCTGACCGTGATGCAGCTTCAGGCGCACGCGTCCGGTCATGCGTTCGGCGAAACTTCCGTTGAACGCATCGAGCGCATCGCGCAGCGGTTGCATCCACAAGCCGTCGTAAATCAGCTCGGCATACTTCTGGTCGCAGATCGCCTTGAAGCGCAGTTCGTCGCGCGTAAGCACCATGCGCTCGAGCGCTTTATGCGCCGTAATCAGGGCGATCGCGCCCGGGCATTCGTAGACTTCGCGCGATTTCAAACCGACGACGCGGTCTTCGATGAGATCGATGCGGCCGACGCCGTGTTTCCCCGCGATGGCGTTGAGCTCGGCGACCAGCGCCGCGCCGCGCGACGCGCCGACGTACGGAACGTCGCCGTCGAACTCGATCACGATCTCGTCGGCAGCGCTCGGACGATCGTCGGACGCCGCGGTCCACGCATACGCATCTTCGGGCGGCTCGGCCCACGGATCTTCCAGCACGCCGGCTTCGATCGAGCGCCCCCATAAGTTCGCGTCGATCGAGTACGGCTTTTCCGCGGTATGTGAAACCGGGACGCCGTGCTCCCGCGCAAACGCGATCGCGTCGGGACGCGAGAGCGGCGACTCGCGTAGCGGCGCACGGCAGACGAGCGAAGGATCGAGCGCGCGCACCGAAACCTCGATACGCACCTGGTCGTTGCCTTTGCCCGTACAGCCGTGCGCCACGACCGTAGCGCCGTACTGGTGGGCAGTCTTCACCAGCAGCGACGCGATCAGCGGTCGCGAAAGTGCCGCCGAAAGCGGGTAGACGCCCTCGTATAGCGCATTTGCGCGCAGCGCCTTGAACGCGTACTCCTCGATAAAGTCGCTTTTGGCATCCACGAGCACCGCGTCGGACGCTCCAAGCGCCAACGCCTTCGTCCGAACGGCGTCGAGCGCGGATCGCGCGCCCGAACCGGCGACGGCGTCGCTCTCGCCGAGATCGACGGTCATGGCGATCGCCTCGTGTCCTTCGAGGATCAACTTCTTTAAAAGAACCGAGGTGTCGAGTCCGCCCGAATAGGCCAGGACGATCCGCGTCATGCCGCTTGCGTACCTTTCAAATCGAGAAAGCGTTGCTTAAGGATCGGCATGTCGGTTGCCGAGCGCAGAATCACTAAAATCGTGTCGTCACCGCCGATCGTACCGAGTATCTCGGGCCACGCGGCTTCGTCGATCGCGGAGGCGACGGGCATTGCGGTCGCCGGCGGCGTCCGCAACACGATGAGGTTCACGCTGCCGTCGACCGACGTCACCAGCTCAGACATCGCGCGATGCAGCCGGCTGACGTAGTTGACCGCCGCGCTCGGCACGACGTACTTGAAGATTTCATCTCCTCGTTCCGATTTTATCGGGACTTTCACCAAACCGAGCTCCTTGATGTCGCGTGAAATCGTTGCTTGGGTAACGTCGAACCTTTGGCGCTGCAGGAGCGTGACTAACTCGTCCTGCGAGTGAATAGGTCGCGTTGCGACCAGCGTAAGGATCGCGCGTTGTCGTCGTTCTTTCATAGTGGGAGTCCTCGGCAATCGGTGAGCAGCGCTGCGAGCAGCGCTTTTTGGGCGTGCATGCGATTTTCGGCTTGATCGAAGACGGCACTGTTGCTCGCGTCGATGACCGCGTCTTCGACTTCCTCGCCGCGGTGCGCGGGCAGGCAGTGCATGAAGATCGCGTGCGGCGCCGCATACGAAAACAACTCGGCAGATACGGCGTACGGACGCAGCAGTGCGTCATTCTGCTCGCGATACCGCTCTTCGCCCATCGACGTCCACACGTCGGTATAGATTGCGTCGACGCCCCGGACCGCGCGAACCGGATTGCTGAACGCGCGCGCTTTGCCGCCCGACTCACGGCCGAGCCGCGCCAGATGCGCGAGATACGCTTCGCTGGGGCGATGCGTCGGAGGCGCGCCGAAATGTATCGTTCCGCCGAGCATGACGACCGCCTCACCCAGCGACGCTGCGACGTTATTGCGTCCGTCGCCGAGGTAGGCGACGCGCAGGCCGGCGATCTCGCCGAACTTCTCTTGCAGCGTGAGAACGTCGGCCAGGGCCTGACACGGATGCGCGGCAGCCGACAAGCCGTTCACGACGGGCACCGATGCCGACGCAGCAAACCGCTCGAGCGGTTCGTGGGCGTGGGTGCGTACGACGATCGCGTCGACGTAGCGCGAGAGCACGCGCGCTGCATCTTCGGGTGTCTCCCGCGAGCCGACCATGAACTCCGCGCCCTGCGCGAAGAGGGTTTCGCCGCCGAGGTGGTTGGTCGCAACTTCGAACGAGACGCGCGTGCGCAGGCTGGGCTTCTCAAAGAGCAGTGCGACGGTGCGCCCGCGCAGCAAGCTCGCGTGCTCTGCCAGGGGACGACTTCTAAGGAAGGCCGCGAGCCGAAGTAGGCTCGCGAGCTCGGCCGGCGCGACATCGCTCACGGCCAGAAAGTGCCGGCCGTGAAGCTTTGATTTTGCCGCTAGGGGTGGCGCGAGTGCGTACATGTTCTGTATATTTATGCATATGTCGCATAATTATGCAAGCCGTCTGGCCGAGCGGTTAATCGTGGTTAAGTACGGGGGCAACGCGATGCCCGCCAACGGTCCGGATCCGGTGTTGGCGGAGCTGGCCGAGCTTTGGCGCGCCGGCACCCCGATCGTCCTCGTGCACGGGGGTGGCCCGGCGATCGACGCGGCGCTTTCGGCACGCGGTATCGTGACAGAACGCGTCGACGGCTTGCGCGTAACCGATGCCGCCACGCTCGAGGTGACCGAAGCCGCGCTGTGCGGCACCGTCAATAAAGCGCTGGTCCGATCGCTGAATGTTTTGACCACGCCGGCAGTCGGCGTGAGCGGTCAGGACGGCGGCATGCTGATCGCCGACCAGATGCGCGCGACAAGCGGCGCCGACCTCGGATTCGTCGGAACCGTCGTGCGTGTAGAGACGCTGTTGCTGCGATCGTTACTCGCTGCCGGCTATCTCCCCGTTGTTGCGCCGTTAGCGGTGACGACTGACGGTGCGTATGCGCTCAACGTCAACGCCGATCTCGCCGCCGCGGCGATCGCCGGCGCGCTACGCGCACACGCCTTCGTCCAGGTAACAAATGTCTCACACGTCCTACGCGATCCCAACGACGCGTCCTCGTGGATCGAACGATTGTCGCTAGCGGAAGCCGCCGATTTCTTTCACTCGTCAGCCTGTCAGTCGGGAATGAAACCGAAAGTTCAAGCCGCGATCGATGCAGTGGCGGCTGGATCGAAAGCCGCGTATGTCTGCTCCTCAAAAGTCCGTGCTATCAGCCGCGCACTCTCGGGAGAGAGCACCGTGATCGCCTGACGCGGGGCGGTCGCGAGAGCTGTGTCGCGTGGACTCGACCACGCAGCCGCCGATTCCCAATCAATCCGACGCTCGTACACCGACTCCCAATCAAAGCGCTGGGGAGCCGGATCGCTAGGCGGTTGGCTTAATGACTGGCTCGACCGCGGCAGCAATCTTAGTGCCCAAGGACCGTCAGGCTCACGCCCGCTGGAACACAGCTTTCGCGCCCCAAGCGCTCGAGCATTTCGTCCAAGAGTGCCTTTACGACGACGATCCGCTTCCTCTGCGACCGAGTCTGACGACGGGAAGCCGACCTGCGCGGATTTCATCGTAAGCCGTTTTGCCTCCGATTCCAAGGTTGCGCGCTGCTTCTTCCACGCTCATCGTTGCTCGCTCTCCGATCGGTAACCGATCTTGCCGACGTCTCCTTGTTCTGAGCGGTGCGTCATCGATTGTAGTTGAATTGGTGGATTTCATGCTTCAGCTCGTCCTTCACTAACATTGTATCGAGAAGAACCGTGAATCTCCAATTCGTGTGCCACTTGTGTGCCAGGAACAAGAAAGGCGGGCGCAGTTCAAGGTTCTGATCGCACATAAGGTCCGAGTTTTTCCACCTTTTCTACGAACTGCACGCAACGGTTTGGACGAATGCCCGCTGATCGGCCACCAGCGGGCATTCGCAACAAGCAGGACGCAAGCGCCCTTTCCTCTCAGAAG
>DASRSM010000118.1:0-2969 GCA_035656415.1 Vulcanimicrobiaceae bacterium
CGTTAGGATGTTTTTTTACCGTCTTTATGTCGGTAATATCGGGATCTGAAGCGCTCACCGTAATAACGTCGGAGCGGTCGTGGTAGACCAAGAATTTCATAAGGGTACCGATTTTGACGTCATCAAAGGTCATCGCGGCTATTCGAGTCGTATTTGCCGCCAGCGAAACCGCTCCAACGGCGTTCTGTCCGGTAACCGGGTTAAACGACGTTCGATCTTGCGGCGAGCATCCAGTCGCCACGATCAACCCGCCAACGGCCGCAAGCCCTAAGTCTCTTCGTTTCATCGCGTAACCTCCTAGATCGCAACGTTGGCAGTAATCGGTTGGTTCCCCGCCCCGGATTTTCCGAAGTTCGGATCGAACGGCGGGCGGTCTGAAGGACAAACCGAACTGCGCTTCGGCACGATAAGGCCGATCAAGTATCGTCTTTCGGCGCGCTCAACGCACGCACTGGGATCTGCGGTACTGGTGTGGCCATAGCCGTCGTGAGTTAGTAAGACTGCATTGCCCAGAAGTCGCTGGAGACGCTGCCCGTTAGCAAAAGGCGTGTTGGGGTCATACCTCGTGCTAATCAGGAGAACGGGAGTTTTCGTGCTCGCATTCCACGGCCCGGTGTAACGGTTTGCACTCGCCACGGGCCATGACGCACATGGCGCCCAAAGCCACCAGCTAGACAGCGGACCATAGATGAAGCTGATTGCTGTAAGTCGATTGGTAACCTGGGGCCACGCTTGCGGCGGAGTCTGGGCTGGGCTGTCCGCGCATGCGATGGCGATGGGCGCTTCCAGCTGTTCGTAGCCGGAAGGCGAGCGAAGCGTCTGTGCTGCGATTTCGAGTGCCGATCCGTCGCCGCTCTCGGCGGCGCGAATATCCTTCGCTATCTGCGGCCATTGATCTGGGCTCCGTATTTTCAAAAAGAGCGCCGTCAAGAAGTCGGCATACGACAGGCTTCCTCCGGGAGCTGACGGTGCCGAAATAGGAGCGCGGCGTAAGCGCGCGATAAGCAGGGTGATGCCTCGTGCGGCCGGTTCGCTTCCGGCGAGCGCGCAGAGCGATCGGCCTGCACGGTCGCACAACGATTCGAATTTTCCGAACACCAAATCGGCATCGGCTTCGCCGTTGGCGAGAGAGGGTTCTCTCCCCGCAACGTTTACAGTCGGATCGACGATTCCGTCGAGAATCATCGCGCGAACGCGAGTTGGAAACATGTTGGCGTATGTGGCGCCGAGAAAGCTCCCATACGACCAGCCCAAATACGTTACTTGCTGTTCGCCGAGCAACTCCCGCAGGTTATCCAGATCTCGTGCGGTGTCGGCTGTCGCAATATTTGGAAGGAGCACTCCGCTGACTTCGCCGCAGTGGTGCGCGAAGTCGATGGTCTTACGCAAATACGCGGGGGATGCGGAGGCGGTCGTCGGAACGCCCGAATTGCCCCAAAACTTCGCAACGGCCTTCAGGCTTGTAAAGCAACGAACGTGCGTGCTCGCGCCGGTTCCGCGCGGATCCCAACTGACGATGTCAAAACGGCCGTCGCCGAAGGTATCGAGTTCGTCGCCCGCTTCTTTTACCGTGCTGACCCCGGAAACGCCCGGGCCGCCGGGGTTGAAAAACAGGGTGCCCATGCGTGCCTTAGGCTTGCTAGCCAAGTGGCGAACGATCGCCAACGTGATCTGAGGGCCGGTAGGTTTGCTCCATTCGAGCGGAACAGTCACTTGCGCGCACTGTAAATGCGCGCCGCAATCGCTCCACGCGACGCGTGGTGAAGACGCCGGCGAGACCGATGCTGCGCAGGCGGTAAGGCATAGAAGCAGAGCGAGACGCAGCAAGTTCAGTTCGGGATTGGGTGATCGGGCGTCAGCAGTTTCGAGACCGCAGAGAGGATCTCGGCACTCGGGTTCTTCGGTGACGCTCCCTTATTTAACGTGACCGTAACTTCGAGCGATATTCCCGTCGTCGGGTCGTAGGCTGTCGACGTGTACATCCCCCAGTAGGATGCGTTTGCTACGATCCAGGGCACACGAACGATCGTTCCGAGTCCAAAGTAGGAGCTTGCAGTGTTTCCGCCGAGGCCGACGTTGACCGGTGCCGTCACCTGCGATTTTAGAGACGCCGGCAACAGCGAGCTCGTGCCGAATGCACGGTTCCAGGTTCCGAGGTCGCACACGTTCGATGTCATCGATGCCCACGAGACAAACGATGGATTCCAGAACGTCGTGTCCTTGAACGTTCCGTCGTCCAACGTGTGCAGCACCGGAAGCTGTGGATTGGAGTCGAACTGCAGTCGCGTATCGCGCAGGGCGAGAGGACCGAGGATCAGTTCCTGAAGGAGCGACGTGTACGGTTTTCCGCCGGCTCGTTCCAAAATAGCCCCGAGCATGACGAAGTCGGTGTGCGAATAGGCCCAGTTCTTGCCCGGATCGGTGAACGCAGGCTCTTGGTAGGGAGGCACGCTTCGTTTGATGAGGTCGTGCGCTGTCCAAACGCGGTGCACGTTAGCATAGATTGCTTTGGCAAAGCTCGCCGGTCTGATGTAGTCGCCGAAGCCGGTGCTCGAGGCCGCCAGCATGCGTACCGTCGCACCGTCGACGTGCGGATAGTTCGGGAACCACTTTGAAACAGGATCGGTCAGCGCGATCTGATTCCGGGCGGTCATCAGCAGCAGCACGTCCGTCAGGTATTGCCAGCCCACAAAACCGACGCGGAAATGCATCGCGGTCGTGGCCGGGACGCCGGGTGTCGACATTCCGAGCGCGGTTCGCAAAATCGGCGTGCCGTTGCGTTCCGCACCGAAGATGATGGCCTCAAGGTTGTCCCGCTCCTTGGTTTGCGAAAGAATGGACGATATCGCACCGGTCGTCGCGTCCTGCCCCTCGGATGCGGGGGCGCACGAAACCTGCGGGGTGGCAGCCGTAGCCACGGACGCTGAACCGCAACCGCCAATCGCGAACGCCCCGGCCATTGCCAACGC
>DASRSM010000119.1:0-3289 GCA_035656415.1 Vulcanimicrobiaceae bacterium
TGCAGCGGGTTGCGGCGCCAACGGCAAGCTGTCGAGTCCGACGAAGAAGTTCAGACCCGGGGTCGCGGATCCGTAGAACCCTACCGATGGTGCGGCATAATCCGACGCGTAATAGGCCGGGGGCTCATAATACGCAGGCGCCACGGCAATGCTCGGCGGCGGAATGGCCGGCGTAAAACCGTAGGTTCCGACTAGTGCGGATGCACCGATAGGAATGTACGCCGTGGTCGGACACCACGTCCAATCGTAACCGGTCCAGGACCACTGTCCGGCAGAATATGCCGGACATCCATAGGGCATAGCGGCCGTGTAGGCAACCGGTGCGACCGGTGGCGTGTAGTACGTCGGGCCAAAGGTCAACGCCACACCGACCTGCGCCTGCGCAGCAACTGGAACGATGACGCAAGCCAGCGCAAATCCCACCGCTGCAACGTTACGCCCAAACGCCTTCTTCATCGTCATAATCCCTCCAAAAAACTGTTGCCCGTTTCCGGCAGCGCTGGCACGTGCTTCGTCGGGCAAATCAGTTAGAGGGCGATTAGGAAGCGTGTTTAAGCGAGCGTTAGCACACTCGCTTCGAACGCGTTACTTCGCGATGACGACCGCGTTGGTGAACGTTTTCTTCGGGGTTTTGAAGCTCGCGTGAAACGTTCCGGTGACCGTTGCGTTCGATCCATCAGTTTGCGCCTGATTCGTTTGGTCGATGACGACGACGCATTGCGTGTCGCACAGCTGATAGCCGGCGACCGTCCCCATCATCGTTTGCGACGTTTGGAAATTCGAGACTTTCCCGGTGACCGTTACGCCTTTTCCGTCGTATGTCGAGGGCGAAGCGACGATCGCCGACGGCGCAAGTGCTGCGTCGGCGACTGCCGCGGATGACGTAAGGATAACGGCGGCGAGAGTTAAGGCGATACGCACGATAAGAATCCTCCGCAGGGGTAGTATTTGGGTCGCACGCGTTAACCCTTCGATCCAAGCGAGCCAAGATAGGCAGCGAGGTCGATTATGTCGTCAGGTGTCAGTTGCGCGGCGACCGGGATCATCGCCGGCGCGTTACGGCGGGCGCCGCGCTGAATGTCGAAAAGTTGTCGTCCAATGTAGCTGGGCGACCTTCCCGCCAGCGGCGGTGCAATCTCGGTTCCCGCGAAGTTGCTGCCGTGACACGCCGCGCACGCGGTCGTCTTTCCTCCGCCCCTCGTCGCCAAGACTTTGCCGCGCGCAATACTGCCTGGCGGCACGTATGCAACGTAGATCTCGCGTGGATTGCGGTAAACTTCGGCTTGCACGGCGTCTTCCGGAATCTCGACGATCGCCTGCGAGAACGATTCGCTTCCAGCGTTCGGTACTGCGAGCGCAAAGGTCGCACCGTTTGCCTCGGACCAGATCTTCGGAGCCGTCGCGGATTCAACGACGCGCTCGTAGCTTTCGGTCGCGCGCATTCCCCCATAGTACGAGGCGACCTCGACCATTTCGTCGTGGGTTAAGCCTTTGGCCGCCGCGATCATGAGGCGCGTATTGCTCTTCTGCGGATCGGCGCTCGTTCGTTCTCCGTTTTTGAATCCTTCCATCTGACGCACGATGTAATCGACGGCAAGACCGCGGATATTCGCGTTCTCGGGACGCCCGTAGCCGTCGGGATGGTGGCAGAGCGCGCACGCAAGAACACCATCGGCTTTGCGCCCATGCGAAACCAGCTCGGGCATTGGGGGATGTGCGTCGGGGTACCAGTCAACGCCGGCGTATGGGGCGGCGGCTTGTGCGGGCGTGAACGTCAGCTGCGTATCGGCAAGATGCAGCGGGGCGTTGGCCTTTCGCAATGCCGCAAACACCGGTTCACCGCCCGGGAGTTCCGCAGCGGCACGAGCGGCCGAAGTGGTCCCGTAGGGCCATAGCGGCAACATCGCATCGGATCGCGCGAGGACACACGTCGCTGCGACGGCACACGCAAGGCCGGCAAATACGAAAAGAGATCGCTTCTGCATTAGTTCACCGTCGCAAATCGCAAGCGTTACGTAAGGGACTTAGGAGAGGGTGGGATTTGAACCCACGGAACCGTTGCCGGTTCGGCGGTTTTCAGGAGCGTCGACGGCCGTGCCTTCGGGTGTCGATTGGTAGCGATTACGGCTGTTTTGTTCGCATCTAGTGACGTGTCCCTGCCGTCCCGTGTTGCCGGCTGCCTCGCGGTTCGTTGAGTTGGGTAGCAAATCGGGTTGCAAAAGGAGTTAGCGTACGGAATAGGCGCGGCCAACGACGCACTTCGCCGGCCGAGCCGTAGAAGCTAACGCCACGGTTACGGATTCGTTGGGAAGCTCGGGCCTTTGATCGTTGACTGCATCGTGGCAAAGCCATCTCGAATTGTCGCCTGCATGGCGCGGAGTTCTTGGACGCCCCCCGCGTAGGTAACGCTTACGGAAAGAGGCTTGCAGGTGGGGTCTTATTGCCGCGTCCTTCAGACCTTAGCGCTGGCGATCGCACTCGCAACAGAGCGAGCTTCGATGCCGATTTGTCGAAGCAACCCGGTCGGAACGTTCCGAAACCCTACGAAGTAGAGCCCGGGCAAAGCGCTCGAAGCATCCAGCGCGCTCGGGTAGCCGCGCTCGTTTAGAACTTTGGCACGATCCTCGAGAAAATCTTCCAACCCCGAACTGAACCCCGTAGCCTGAACGATCGCATCGTATGGTTTCTCTTCCCCGCTTTTGAATCGCACGCCGTTTATTGTTAGTCGCTCGATACCCGGCTCGATCGCTATTTTGCCTGCCCGGACGAGTGCGAGCGTACCGACGTCGATCAGCGGAATGCGCCCGCGCTTGTGGACCAGACTCATCGGCCCTTCGGCAGGCTCGCGCAGGCCAAGCCGGCGCGCGTCTCCGAAAGCGATTCGGGAAACGGTGCGTCCGATCGCGTCCTTCATGATCATTGGGAGAAAGTCCAATGCGATCGACGTTTCTTGAACCGGCCTTCCCATGAGATCGCGCGGCATCACCCAAACGGGGCTGCGCACGCTCAGGCTGGCCTCGGCGCCGTGCTCGATAAGGTCGATCGCAATCTCGCCGCCGGTATTGCCAAGCCCGACGACCAGTACTCGCTGACCCCTAAACGGTTCACCGTCGCGGTAAGAGCTGCTATGGAGAATTCGTCCGCGGAACTCGGACTCGCCGTCCCAGGTGGGTCGAACCGGAACACGGTTGTAGCCAGTCGCGACGACGACATGCCGCGACACGTAACCGCTGGCTGCCGAGCGCGTCGTCCAGTGGTTCGCTTCCCGTCGAACGGATTTCACGTCTTC
>DASRSM010000120.1:0-14651 GCA_035656415.1 Vulcanimicrobiaceae bacterium
AAAGTTTCGACCGTCATCTTTTTCGGATTGCGTAACCAAGTGCTGGGATATCCGGATCACCTCGAAGACGCGGCGGCCGCGTTTAAGGCGCACAGGTTCAGCTTCGGAACGATCGAGACGTACGACGAGAGCCAGGTCCAAAAGGGCAACGTCACCCTCGCGCGGCTCATCCCCGGGCGTACCGTTCGCGTACAGGCGATCGCCAAAACGGAGCTCGACAAACTCAAACTCGACGAAGTGGTCGGCCGGTACGTGCTCGGGGTGCGCGAGCGTAACGTTCGCGTCGTCTATTTGCGTCCGTGGGATCACCAAGACGGAACGCTGTCGATCGAGGCGACCAACGTCGAGATGATCAAAGCGATCGCCGATCAGCTAAAGGCCGACGGATTCAAGCTCGGACGCGCAACGCCGATTCTGCCGTATCACGGCAATAACCAAATTCTCGTCGGTATTTGCACGCTCGCGGTTCCGTCGATCTTCGTGCTCCTGCTGGGTTTCTTCGGCTGGTATCGCCGCGGCTGGGCGATTGCGGCCTACGCCCTCACGATACTGGTCTACGCGGCCGGCGTGCTAAGCCATCACGATTTGGTGGCGCGTTCCGTTATCGCGCTCGCGGGTGCGCTGTGTTTTGAAATTGCGGCGTTTCTCGTGCTGATTCCGGCGTTTGCCGAAATTCCGTCCGCGCGCAGCGGCGAGCAGATCGCGCGCAGCCTCGGCTGGACGCTCGCCGCGACGGGCGTCGCGCTGCTCGGCGCGCTGGTCGTCGTCGGCTTGATGAGCTCGCCGCTTGCAATGGAAGAGATCGAACGTTTCCGCGGGGTCAAAGCGGTGCTGGCATTTGCGCCGTTCGCGGCGCTGGTGCTGTATATGTTCGACAAGCGTTACGGCTCGGGCGTCGAGCGTCCGCGCGACGTGTTCTTGTCGCCGGTGCTGACCTATCAGCTTTTGGCCGGTATCGTCATCGTTGCCGCGGGCGTCCTTTTAGTGATGCGCAGCGGCAACGACAGCGACATTTCACCATCGCAGATCGAGTTGACGCTACGGCACGTGCTCACCAGCATCTTGAGCGTTCGTCCGCGTCTCAAAGAGTTTTTGATCGGATTCCCGTGCATGATGCTCGTGCCGGCACTCTTGCCGCTGCATCGCCGCGCCATCGGTTGGCTGCTCGCGCTGGGCGTCGGCGTCGGCATCGGCGACGTCGTCGATACGTTCTCGCACCTGCACACCCCGCTGACGATCTCGATCCTGCGTATCTTCAACGGCCTTTGGGTCGGCGCTATCATCGGCATCGTCGCGATTCTCGTTTACCGCCGATTAATTCTCATTTCTTTAGCGCCAAGCGAGCGAAGCGAGCGCAGCCCTGAGCGAGCGTAGCGAGTCGAAGGGGATGCGCGTTCTGATTTCGGGATATTACGGGTTCGGCAACCTGGGCGACGAGGCGTTGCTGGAAGTCATCGTTAGGCAGCTGCGCGAACGCTTTCCCGCGCTCGACCTCGAAGTGCTGTCGGCGACGCCGCAAGCAACCGCCGCGGCATATAACGTCGCCGGCGTACCGCGTTGGCAGTGGCGCTCGGTGCGCGAAGCGATCGGTCGCGCCGACGTCGTCGTCTCAGGCGGCGGCGGATTGCTGCAGAGCGCGACGAGCGTTCGCAGCCTGATCTATTACGTCGCGATCTTGCGCGACGCTATTCGAGCGAAACGCAAGACGATGGTATTCGCGCAATCCGTCGGACCGCTCGACGGACTCGGGCGTTTCATCGTGAGCCGCTATTGTCGCGGGCTGCAGCGCGCCACCGTGCGCGACGAGCGCTCGCGCGAGCTGCTGCAATCGCTGCTGCCTCAAACACCGGTCGAACGCACGTCGGATCCGGTATTTTTGTACGACGCGCCCAACGCGGACGTCGATCTCTTGGCCGAAGGCCTCGGACCGGAGAGCGGTCCGTACGCGGTCGTGAGCGTGCGCAAAGCGACGGGACTGCAAGACGGCGGCCGCGTCATCGCACGCGCCGTCGATCGGCTGGCGAAAGCGCACGGCATCCGCACGGCGTTCCTGCCCCTGGGGGGCATTCCCGACGCGGAAGTCTCGACGGCGATCATTCGCCAGTGTACGTCGGCGCCGGTGCTGCTGCCCGAGTCGCCGCTGCCCAAAGCGGCGGCGGTCCTGCGCGGCGCGCGCGTCGTCATCGGCATGCGGCTGCACGCGCTGATTCTCGCGGCGCGCTATGCCGTGCCGTTCTTGGCGATTCCGTACGATCCTAAAGTTGCCGGGCTTTGCAGCGATCTCGGATATCCGCTCGATCCACTGTGGACCCCTGGGCGCCCGCGACCCGACGACGAAACCGTGGACGCACTCGTCGATAAGCTGGTCGCCGGCCGCGACGCCCTTTCTGCCCACCTTTCCGAGCGGGTGGAGGCGGTGCGGCGCTTGGCCGAGCGGAACTTCGACGTGCTGGACGAGTTAATGAAGGAGTGAGCGAAAACACCGTGGCCCGCGATTACCGCCAGACGTTGAATCTTCCCAAGACCGAGTTCCCGATGAAGGCCGATTTGCCGAAGCGGGAGCCCGATCGCGTGCGCTGGTGGAAAGAGCACCGGACGTACGAGCGCCGTTTGGAGCACAACGCGCTCAACGGACCGTGGATTTTGCACGACGGGCCGCCGTATGCAAACAACGAGCCGCACATGGGCGGTTTTTTCAACATGGTCCTCAAGGACATGTTCGTGAAGATCGCGCTGCTCGGCGGGAAGTACGCAAAGTTCGTTCCGGGATGGGACATGCACGGGCTGCCCATCGAGCTCGAAACGCTCAAGCACCTCGGAATCAAGGATTTCCACGACATCGATCCGCTCGAGCTGCGTCGCCAGTGCGAAGAGCGCGCGCTCTACTGGCTCGACAAGCAGCGCGAGATTCGCATCCGTATGGGCAACTTCGGTTTGTGGGACCGTCCGTACCGCACGATCGATCCGTCGTTCGAAGCCACGATCGTCAACGCGCTGGCCGATCTCGCCGAAAAGCAGCAGATCTATAAAGGCCTTCGGTCGACGCTGTGGTGCGTACACGACGAAACGGCGCTCGCGGAAGCTGAAATCGAATACGAAACGAAAAAATCGCCGTCGATCTACGTTCGCTTTACCGCGAACGACGAACAGCGCCGCGCTCTCATCGACGCGTTCGGCGCGCGAGAAAGTGCGAAGCTGTCGTTCCTTATCTGGACGACGACGCCGTGGACGCTGCCGGCCAACGTGGCGATCGCACTGCGGCCGGACGCGACGTACGGCTTGTATCGCGTAGGCCACGAGCTGCTAGTTCTCGCAACCGCGCTCGCGCCGCAAGCGCTCGGCGAACGATTCGCCGACGCGAAACTAGTCGCGCAAACGACCGGCAAACAGCTCGACGGTCAGGCGGTGCGCCATCCGTTCATGGATCGCGACACGGCGATCGTGCTCGCCGACTACGTCGATCTCGAAACCGGAACGGGTGCGGTGCACACTGCGCCGGGACACGGTGCCGACGACTTCGATACGGGCGTCAAATACAATTTGCCGATTCTCAATCCGGTCGACGCGCGCGGGCACTTCACGTCCGAAGCGGGACCGTACGCGGGCCAGTTCATCTTCAAGGCCAACAACGCGATCGTCAGAGATCTCGAGGCCAGCGGCGCGCTATGGAGCCACGGCGAGATCGAACACTCCTATCCGCACTGCTGGCGCTGCCACAATCCGGTAATCTTCCGCGCGACCGCGCAATGGTTCATCGCGATGGATCAAAATCTGCTGCGCCAGCGTGCCGTCGACGCAATCGACGAGGTCGAATTCTCGCCGCGTTGGGGCAAAACGCGGCAGCGCCAGATGATCGAGACGCATCCGGAGTGGTGCATCTCGCGCCAGCGTACCTGGGGAACGCCGATTCCGGCGATCGTCTGCGTAAAGTGCGGTGAATCGTTGCTCGATCCGCGCGTTGCGCGTCTGGCGGCAAAGCGGTTCGCCGAGGTAGGCGCGAGCGTGTGGTGGAGCGATCCCGTGCGAACGTATCTTCCCGACGGCTTCGCGTGCCCGTCGTGCGGCGGCACCGAGTTTGAAAAAGAGAAGAACATCGTCGACATCTGGTTCGAGTCGGGCGTGACGCACTTGGCGGTGCTCGGACGCGAGGACCTGCCCTGGCCGTCTGATATGGTGCTCGAAGGCGCCGATCAGTATCGCGGATGGTTTCGCAGTTCGCTGATTACGGGCGTTGCGACCAAGGGGCGCGCTCCGTACAAGCACGTGGTGACTCACGGCTGGGTCAACGACGAGCAGGGTCGCGCGATGTCGAAGTCGCTGGGCACCGGTATCGGTGCGCGCGAAGCGATGGAAAAATGGGGCGCCGACGTGCTGCGTCTCTGGACCGCGTCGGTCGAATTCTTCGACGACGTGCGCTTCGGCCCGAACGTCATCGACCAAATCGGCCGCGTCTATCGCAACCTGCGCAACCGCATCCGCTTCATGTTGTCGAATCTCGAGGATCTCACGCCGGGCGACGTCATCGAGCGCGACGCCATGGAGCCGATCGACCGGCTCGCATGCAACGTGACGGATTTGTTCGTTACCGGCGTCAAACGTTCGTACGATCGTACCGGACTGCACGATGCGTATCTGCAGATCGTCGATTTCGAGAGCGCGATGTCGGGCTTATATTTCGACGCGCTCAAAGACCCGCTGTACTCGCGGGCCAGCAACGATCCGCGTCGCCGCAGCGCGCAATCGGCGCTGCTCTACGTGTTGACCAGCTTCCTGACGGCGATCGCGCCGGTGCTGTCGTTTACGGCCGAAGAAGCGTGGCAATCGCTTCCCGAGGTGCTGCGCGGCGACGCGGAAAGCATCTTCGACACGTCGTTTCGCACGGCAGCGAAACCGGAGGGGCTGGAAGCGGATCTCGCGCTATGGAACGAGCTGCGCAAGCTGCGGGCGCGCGTCGCGGCCAGCGAGTCTCCGCGCGACTTCGAGGCGAAGCTGCGGCTCGGCGTCAGCAGACCGCTCTACGGAGAGCTCGCCGAACTCGGCGACAACCTGCGCGAAGCGCTCGTCGTGTCGCAACTCGAACTCGCCGAAGTACATCCTTGGGACGGCGTTGCCGGCATCGTTACGTTCGACCTAACCAAGGCGGACGGTCAAAAGTGTCAGCGTTGCTGGAAGTTTCGCGAGCTGGGCATCGATCCGGAACATCCGGACATTTGTGCGGATTGCGCTGCGGTGGTCTCACACGCGCGCGCGTAGCGCTTCGATGACGGCTCGGGCGGTGCTGCCGCTCGATTGCGGATTCTGTCCGGTGATCCAGTTGGCGTCGATCTCGACGTGATCTTCCCAATCGCTTCGTTCGACGACCTGCGCACCTTGCTCGCGTAGTTTCGACGCGAGCAAGAAGGGCATCAGCGAATCGAGTTTCGTCGCGCGCTCTTCGGCGTCGGTAAAGCACGTAATGCGCCGCCCGGCGACGAGCGTACGCGGCTCGGCGGCGCGAATGGCGTCGACGAAAGCCGCCGGTCCGTGACAGACCGCGGCGACGATTTTTCCTTGCGCGTCGAGCTCGCTGACGAGCGCCTTGAGCGGCTGACTCTTCGCGAGGTCGAACATGGTTCCGTGACCGCCGGGGATGAAGACCGCGTCGTACTGGTATGCGTCGCCGGCCTGCTGCAGGGTCACGGTATTTTCCAGCGCGCGCATCGCCGTTTGGTCCGGATCGACGCCTTCCAGCGAGCGCGGATCGAGGGGAGCGCGACCGCCACGCGGACTCGCGGTAACGACTTCGAAGTTTTGTTCCCGAAAGGCCGCATACGGTACCGCAAATTCGTCGTACCACAAACCCGTCGGATGCCGCGTGTCGATTTCGGAATGTCCGGTGACGATCGTCAGTATCTTCGCCATAACTCACCTTCGAACAGCAGACCATCGCTCCGGGATGCAACAATGAGGTAGGTCGCTAGGCTAACACCAATGGCCGTCGGTGTACCACCAACCGCGCGCTGCGTTGTGATGCCACTTCCCGCCGCACCAGTGGCCCGCGTGACGAACATAATGGCCGTGTACCCAAACGTACTGATGGCCGTTCCATCGATAATAGCCGGGAACCCAAACGTAACCGCCTCCCGGCGAGGCCGGAACGGTTTCGACGATCGGCGCCGGTGGTGCAACGGTGATGTAGACCTGGGCTGCGACCGGGAGGACCGCCGCGAAAAGCGTGCCTGCCGCCAGCGCAGCCGCTGCGATGTGCTTTTTCATGCCGCCGTTCTACCCATTGGCTTACGTTGCGCTCTCTTGCTTGAGGCATTCGGCCTTGAAGCGTTGCCACGTCCCCGAGGCGATGGCGTCGCGCGCCTGCGACATCAGTTCGTCGAGCACGTAGACGTTGTGCAGCGAAAGCAGCCGCGGACCGAGCATTTCTTTCGAGCGGAAGAGATGCGCGAGGTACGCACGCGAGAACGTCGTGCAGGTGTAACAGCCGCAGGATGCGTCGACCGGCGAGAAATCGTTCACGTACGCAGCGTTGAAAATGTTGAATTCGCCGTCGCGCGTCATCGCACGTCCGTTGCGTCCGCAACGCGTCGGATAGACGCAATCGAACATGTCGATGCCGCAATCGACGGCCGTCAAGAGATCGCGCACGGTCCCGACACCCATGAGATATCGCGGGCCGCCGGCGGGCAGCAACGCGGCGGTCGCGCGCGCCGTTGCGTACATCTCTTCGCGGGTCTCTCCGACCGATAGTCCGCCGATCGCGTAGCCGGGCAAATCGAGCTCGACGATTTCGCGCACGCTGCGCTCGCGCAACGCCGGATCCAAGCCGCCCTGCACGATCCCAAAGAGCGCCGTCTCAGGGCGCGCTCGCGCGGCCGCCGAGCGGCGTGCCCAATCGGTGGTGAGCCGCACCGATTCTTCCAACTGTTCGCGCGTTGCCGGAAGCTTTACGCAGACGTCCAGCACCATCGCGACGTCGACGCCGATTCGCTCCTGAAACGCCACGACGTTCTCGGGTGTGAACCGATGCTCGCTGCCGTCGATGTGCGATCGAAACGTGACTCCGCCGTCGTCGAGGTGCCGCCGCCCCTCGAGACTGAAGACCTGGAAACCACCCGAATCGGTGAGGATCGGTCCGTCCCATCCCATGAAGCGATGCAATCCGCCGGCGGCTTCGATCGTCGCGAGTCCGGGACGCAGCCACAAGTGGTACGTGTTTGCGAGCACGATTTGTGCGTGCGCCTCGCGCAGATCGCGCGGCGTCAATGCTTTGACCGTCGCCGCCGTACCGACCGGCATGAAGCACGGCGTCTCGACGGTGCCGTGCGTAAGCCGCAGCGTCGCGCGGCGCGCGTCGCCGTCGGTCGCGCTAAGGGCGAACACGCAGCATCTCGCGCGCGTGCGTATATTCGGGCGGTGGATCGGCTTCGAAAACGAGTTCGGCACCGGTACGCGGATGAATCAACGATAAGCGCCATGCGTGGAGCGCTTGTCCCGGCAACCCGTACTGCGACTCGGAACGTCCGTAGACCGGATCGCTGAGAATCGGATGTCCCATTGCGGCGGCATGGACGCGAATCTGATGCGTGCGTCCCGTTTCGAGCGTAAACTCGAGCTCGGCGTGACGGCCGAAGACTTCGCGCACCGCGTAATGCGTGATCGCCGGTTTGCCATCGCCGGCGATTGCAAACTTCAAGCGATTGTGCGGATCGCGACCGATCGGACCGTCGATCGTGCCGCGCGCGTGTTCCGGCACTCCGTGCACGAGCCCCACGTATTGCCGCGAGATCTCGCGGCGTTTCATCGCGATGCCGAGCGTCGAAAGGGCGAGCTCGTTCTTGGCGATCACGAGCAAACCCGACGTGTCGCGATCGAGCCGGTGCACCAGCCCGGGGCGCAGCTCGTGCCCCGGCAATGCGCCGCCTACGTGAGCCAGCAGCGCATTGACGAGCGTGCCGCTCGTCGCGCTGCGCGCCGGGTGCGTGATCATGCCTGCGGGCTTGTCGACGACGATGATGTCTTCGTCTTCGTACACGATCGGGATGTCGATCGCTTCGGGCTGCGCGATCAGCGGAGTCGCCGGAGCAACGTCATAATCGAGCAAATCGCCGTCTTCGAGCAGGCGGCTGGCTTTGGCAATCTCACCGTTGACGCGAACCGTTCCGTTGCGAATTGCCGCCGCGACCAACGATCGCGACGCCCCAGTGCGCCGGGCGACCGCTACGTCGACGCGTTTGCCGATTTCCTCAGGCGTGACGGCGCGAGACAAGGGAAGAAAGGAGCAGAAGCGCGACGCCCACGGTAATGCACGAGTCGGCGACGTTGAAAATGTTCGGCCAAATGCGGTAGAAGTCGACGAAGTCGATCACGTATCCATAATGCAGGCGATCGACGATGTTGCCGATCGCACCGCCGACGATCATGCCGAACGCGACCCGGACCAGCCGCGAGCGCGCGGCGGCGTCGCGAAAGCTGTACCAAAACAGCACGAGGACCAGGATCGCCATTCCGATGAGCAGGACGGCATTGCTTCCGAACAGTCCGAACGCGCCGTGAAAGTTGCGCTCGTACGTCCACTTGAGAAAGTGCGCAATAACGATCCGGCTTTCTCCAGGAAGGAACGAACTGACGACGAGATGTTTGGTGTACTGGTCGAGCCACAGCACGCCGATCGCCACGGCGGCGATCACGAGCGTATTGACGAGCCCGATATTAAATTTTTGGTTGCGGAACAAACTGATAAAACCATCCTGCGACGTTGAGAAATGCGTTGTTGATCAAGACGAACCCGACCGCGACGAGAAACGCCCCCGAAGCGAACTCAATCGCGCGAAGGTAACGGCGCAGTCGCGCCAATGCCGGAAGCACGGCGCCGATGGCGGCGGCCGTCACGAGAAACGGCAGCGCCAAGCCGAGCGAGTAGATCGAGAGCAAAGCGGCGGCCTCGCCGTTGTGCTGCTGCGACGCGAGCGCGAGGATGCCCGCGAGAATGGGGCCGATGCACGGCGACCAACCCGCGGCAAACGCCATTCCCACAACCAGCGACGTCCAGAACGAACGCCGGTCGTGCTGCACGTGCGCGCGTTTGTCCATCATCAGAAACGGGATTCTCAGAAAACCCATCATCTGCAGGCCGAGGATCACGACCAGCACGCCGCCGATTTGCGAAATAAGCGTCCTGTTCGCGTTGAGCGCACCACCGATCGCGCTGGCCGTTAGGCCCAGAGCGACGAAGACCACGCTGAATCCGAGGACGAAAGCAACCGCGTGCGTCAGCGTCCGCGCGCGCGCGAGCCGCGCCGTTTCGGCCTTCAAATCCTCTAGACTCTCGCCGGTCAGCAGCGATAGGTATGCCGGGACCAGCGGGAGGACGCACGGAGAAACGAAGGAAACGAGGCCCGCCAGGAAGGCAATACCGGCCGTTAGATGCACTGTCGAGCTCATGCGTCCAAAGTGGGTTTTTGATGCAACATTGGTTTACCTATCCGACGAATATCGACCCCGTAGCGATCCATCTGTGGCGGCTCCAGATCCACTGGTACGGGATCGCCTATCTGGTCGCATTCGCTTGCGTCTATTTCTGGCTGAGCCGGCCCGCGGGGCGGGCCCGGCTGGGACTGACCAGGGAGCAGATTCAGGATTTCCTCTTTTACGCGTTGATCGGCGTCTTAGTCGGCGGTCGCACGTTCTTCGTGATCAACGACATCATCAGCAAACACGACCTGTCGTTCTACACCTCGAATCCGATCAACTTCGTCGCCGTATGGAACGGCGGGATGGCGTTCCACGGCGGTCTGGTCGGCGTGCTGGTCGCTATCGTCCTCTTCGTACGCAAACATCCGGGGCTGAAGTTTACCGTCTTGGGCGACGAAGTCGTCGTCATGCTTCCACTCGGCATCGCGCTCGTGCGCGTCGTCAACTTCATCAACGACGAGCTCTGGGGCGACGTCTGCAATCCGGATCATCCGTGGTGCATGATTCCCAAGGATACGACGGTGTGGCAAGGATACTATCGCCATCCGGCCCAGCTTTATGAAGCAATTCTCGACCTCCTCACGCTGCCGATTATTCTTTTCGTCTACAAGCTCAAACCGAAGGACGGCGTCGTGGCGTGGACGTGGTTTACGCTGTACGGCATCACGCGCACGATCGCCGAAATTTGGCGACAGGCCGACTTTACGTGGATAGGATTGACCGGCGGACAACTGTACGCGTTGCCGATGATCGTCATCGGGATCGGGGCGATCGCGTATTGCATGCGGCGTCCGGGCGCGCATACCGACGTCGCGCCCAGCGCTCCGGCGGTGTGATCGCGGATCGTTACCGACGGCTCCTCGACGCCGTCGATGAGGAGCTCGACCGATGCGGGCGTCCGCGTGGGAGCGTTACCATCGTCGGCGTCAGCAAGCGCCAGCCGCTCGAGCGAATCGCCGCGGCAATTACTGCGGGGCTGACCGATATCGGCGAAAACTACCTCCAGGAGGCGAAGGAAAAGTTCGCGTCACTTCCGCCGGTGCGAAAGCACTTCATCGGCCACCTGCAAACCAACAAAGCCAAAGCCGTGGCGGAGCTCTTCGACGTCGTCCAGAGCGTCGACCGCATCGAGGCGGGCGAGGCGCTGGCGCGGGCGGCTCGCGCCTCAGGCAACCCGCTCCCGGTCCTGCTGCAAGTGAACGTCTCGCCGTCGGAGCGGTTCGGATGCCCGCCCGGCGATGCGCCGAAGCTCGCCGAGGCGCTGCGTAGCCTGGAGGGCCTGCGCTTGGACGGCGTGATGGCGATTGGGCCCGTCAGCTCAAACCAAGATGAGATATCGCGTGCCTTCGAGCTGGCAGCCATGACGTTTGCCCTCGTTGGTGGAAGTACGCTGTCCATCGGCATGTCGGGTGACTGGCCGCAGGCGGTGCGCGCAGGGTCGACGATGATTCGTATCGGGACCGCGTTGTTCGGTGGGAGGCAGCTTACGTGAGCGTGTTCAGCAAGATCGGGTCGTTCTTCTCGATCCGCGACGACGAAGAAGAGCTCTACGACGACGAACCGGTAGCGACTGGAGGCGGCCGCGTCGTTCCGCTCGCACATCCGCGCCGCGGGGGCACGGAAGTCAGCGTCTACTCGCCCCGCAGCTATCAGGACGTGGTCGAGATCGCCGATTCGCTGCGCAACCGTCAGGTCGTAATCGTCAACCTCCAGAACGCCGACCGGACGCTGCTGCAGCGCGTCGTCGATTTTACGTCCGGCGTCGCGTACACGATCGACGGTAAGATTCAAAAGCTGGCCGAGGCGATCTACTTGGTCGTGCCAGCCGGCGTGGTCGTCAACGCGGCAGGATTGCGCGATTCGATGATGGGTAACGACACTACGCTAGACTTCATGTCCGGCAGAGGCGCGATTTAGTGGAAAAAATTACCCCGATAGACATTCAGCATAAGCAGTTCAAGAAGGCGCTGCAGGGTTACGACCGCGGGGACGTCGACGGATTTCTCGACGAGGTCATCGAGACGCTCGAAGACGAGGCGCAGCACCGCGCCGCGCTCGAAGCGGACATCGCGGACCTCAAAGAGCGCATCAGTCATTTCAAAGCGATGGAAGAATCGCTGCAGAACACGCTCGTGCTCGCGCAGCGTACCGCCGACGAGGTCAAGGCGTCGGCTCATAAGGAAGCCGATCTCATCAAAGAGCAGGCACGACTCGGGGCCGAGCGCGACCTGGCCAACTATAACGATGCTACCGCCGAAGCGCGCCGCGAACACCAGCGTGCCGTCGAATCCGCCGAGAAGGCGCGCAGCGAAATGCGCAGCTTGCTGATGACGCACCTGGCCTTGCTGGAGAAAGTGACGGTCGAACCTCCGGCGCAGTCCAGCGGTACCCCAACCAACGGCGGTCCGCCCGGCACGGACACCACGCGAATCAACGTGGTTTGAGCGACACCGTCGCACTGTTGCCCGGCGACGGCGTCGGGCCGGAAGTCATGGGCGTCGCTGCGGGCGTTCTCGCGCGCGTTCGACCGGGCGTCGAGTGCGTCGAAGCGCTGGTCGGCGGCGCCGCGCTTTCACAAGGGCTGCCCGCTTTGCCCGGCGACACGCGCGCGCTGTGCGATCGCAGCGCGGCGATTCTCTTCGGCAGCGTCGGTCTTCCGCAATACGAAGGCAAGCCGCTCGAGCAGCGGCCGGAGTACGCACTGTTCGTATTGCGTCGCGATTACGAGCTATATGCCAACATCCGTCCGGTGCGCGTCTTTGCGGGCCTCGAGGAAGCGTCGTCGCTGCGTCCGGAGCTCGTGACGGGTCTCGACCTCATCGTCGTTCGCGAACTGACCGGCGGCATCTATTACGGACGTCCGAAAGAACAGCGTACCGTCAACGGCGTCGAAGAAGCCGTCGATACGATGATCTATCGCGCGCCGGAGATCGAGCGCATCGTGCGCGTCGGATTCGAGCTCGCGCGCGGGCGGCGCAGACATCTCACCTCCGTTGACAAGCAGAATATTTTGGAGACGTCGCGGTTGTGGCGGCGCGTCGTCGAGCGAATCGCGAAGGAATATCCCGACGTCGAGCTGGATCATCTGCTCGTCGATAACGCCGCGATGCAGCTCGTGCGCCGTCCCGCCGATTTCGACGTCATCGTAACGGAGAATATGTTCGGCGATATCCTTTCCGACGAGGCCGCTATTCTCACGGGCTCCATCGGCACGCTTCCCAGCGCGAGCTTGGGAACGAAGGGGCGGCCGGGCCGTCAATTCGGTTTGTACGAACCGATTGCCGGCAGCGCGCCCGACATCGCAGGCAAAGGTGTCGCTAATCCCACCGCTGCGATACTGTCGGCGGCGATGCTGTTGCGGTACAGTCTCGACGACGAAGCCGCTGCAACGCGAATCGAGCGTGCCGTCGAAGCGGCTTATCGCGACGGCGCGCGAACGGCCGAACTCGCGCGTAACGGCACCGCGTCGCTCTCGACGCAGGCCTTCGCCGACGCGGTAACGGCGCACTTATGACGACCCAAACCGAACCCCGCGTCGTTTTCGCGCCCGCGCGCATCGCGGCGCTCGGCATGTTCGCTCCGGAGCGAGTGCTCACGAATGCCGATTTCGAACGCATGGTCGATACCACCGACGAGTGGATCGTCAAACGAACGGGTATCAAGCGCCGCCACGTGGTGAGCGAAAACCAGTATACGAGCGATTTAGCAATCGCCGCAGTCGACGATTTGCTGGCGAATAACCCCGACGTCGACCTCGAAACCGTGGACTATATCGTCGTCGGCTCGACCACGCCGGACTACGAATATCCGAGCCTTTCGGCGATGCTGCAGGCCCACTACAAGCTGCCGCTGACGATCGGTGCGTTCGATATCAGCACCGCGTGCGCCGCATTTGCGTACGGTATCAATCTCGGTGCGGGACTGATCGGCACCGGACAGGCGAATCGCGTGCTCATCGTCACCGCCGATTCGCTAACGCGTTCGGTCGACTACACCGATCGCTCGACGTGCGTGCTGTTCGGCGACGGTGCGGGCGCCGCGGTGCTCGAGTACAGCCGTCACCCCGCGATCTTCGGGATGGACGCGGGTTCCGACGGCAACGGCGGAAAGTTTTTGTATCGTACGGCGATGCGCACCGAGATCAACGGCATCGAGGATACCTCGCGGCTGCTGCGCCAGGAAGGCCAGGCCGTCTATCGCTGGGTGATGGAGAACGTACCGGCCTACGTGTACCGGATCGTCTCGCGCGCGGGGTTAGCGCTCGAAGACATCGATTGGTTCGTACCGCATAGCGCGAACTTGCGCATGATCGAAGCCCTCTGCAAACGCCTTCCGTTTCCGATCGAACGGACGCTCACGTCGGTCGAGGAGTACGGCAATACGTCGGCGGTGAGCATTCCGCTGGCATTGGTCCCCGCCGTGCGCGACGGACGCGTAAAACCGGGACAACGCATTTTGCTGATGGGCTTCGGAGGCGGCCTTGTGACGGCCGGCTCCGTCATCGTCTGGACGTAACGTTTCGCGTACGTTAGGTCTTCACGTCTTCCGTGCCGACCGTTCTTCCGATGAAGTCGATGAACTTTAGGTGGGTCGTGGTGTGTTGGCCGGGGTGGGCGGTTTGCCAGGCTTTGCGCCAGGTTGCGACGACATTTTTCTTCATCGCCGCTTGATCGTCGTCGCCCATGCCGTCGTAGTTCTGTAAATCGAGACTGACGACCAGCGTTTGGGCCGGCTTGAAGTCGAAGCCCATGACGACGTCTTGATATTTTTGCTTGAGCGGCGTCAGCGTCGCGAGCTCCTGATTCTGCGCCGCCTCTTCCGGCGACTGCGACGAACAGGCGACCAGCAGAAGAATACCGGCCATGGCGGCCCACCGATGCATGACAGACATATTCCCGCAACGTTTCGGTTACGCACGCTCGCTACCATGCGCCCATGGACGGTATCGCATGGGCCGGCAGCGCTATGGAGGCGGCGCAGTCGAGGCTCGACATCGCAACCGGGAATCTCGCCAACGTCTCCACCGGCGGCTTCGCGCCGCTCGTAGCCCACGGCACGCTGACGAAAAACGGCGTGTCGGTCGTCGCCGAACGCGGCGTTCGCCACGGTGCGCTGCGGCCGACGGGTCGCGACCTCGACCTAGCGATCGCCGGCGGCGGAGCGTTCGTCGTTCGCGATCGTAACGG
>DASRSM010000121.1:0-24591 GCA_035656415.1 Vulcanimicrobiaceae bacterium
CGATACCGCTTAGCGCGTCAGGAGCGTTTCGCGGCGAGGCTCGCCGTCCATCGATAGAGTCCGAGCACGATTGCGAGGAACGCGATGCCGCCGAGCGCCACGGACGCGGGACCAAACGCGTCGCCGACGACGGCGATCGGCGACGCCTGACCCGTAACGACGATGAGTCCGGCAAAGATCACGCCGAATATGCTTTCGCCGACGATGAGTCCGGATGCAACGAGCACGCCGAGCTGCTTGGCGTGCTCGGCGTTACGCTGCGTTGCCGCCCACGTGTTATAGAAATGGCCGAGCACGGCGCCCACCACGATCGCCGCGGTCGTTACGAACGACAGATAAATTCCCAAACCAACGGCAAGCGGCGGTAACCGGAGCTTCCCGCGCGATCCCAAGAACTCGTCGAGCACGACCATCGCGACGCCGACGATCGCTCCGATGCCGAGCATGCTCCAATCGATCTGACCCGCGATGATGCCCGTGGCGAGCGCGCTGATGAGCGTTGCTTGCGGCGCCGGCAACGGTTGCGCTCCGGGCGTGACGTTGGCGTTATGCGCGCCCATGAATCCGTACGCGTGGTTGAGCAAATCGAGAATCGGCGGAATCACCAACGCGCCCATGACGACGCCGACGATGAGCGCAACCTGCTGACGCCACGGAGTCGCGTCAACGAGTTGACCGGTCTTGAGGTCTTGCAAGTTGTCGTTCGAAATCGTCGCGACCGCGAGCACGACGGCGGTAATGAAGAGCGCGTAGGCGATCAGTGCGTTGCTCGCCGCCGGATTTCCGCGTCCGGCCAGCAGGATCAGCATGAGCGACGCACCGACGACGCCGAGAATTCCCAATCCCGATACCGGGCTGTTGGACGAGCCGATCAAACCCGCCATATAACCGCACGCGGCTGCGACGAGAAACCCGGCGATAACGACGTAGACGAGCGCGCAGAGAATCAGCGGCACGGCGAGCGGCTGCAGCACGCCGCCCCAAATAAACGTTGCAAGCAGTACGGCCAGCGGAATGAGACACAGCGCCGACACCGCTGCGACGATCCCGATCGGAATGTCGCGTTCCGTGCGCGGCAGCGCCGACGAACCAACCTCTGCACGCTTCCGCGACGCCGCGAGCGCCGACGTAACGCCGCTGTAGACCGGCGATGCGAGTTTTGCGAGCGTCCAGATCGCCGCGATGCCGATCGCTCCGGCACCAATAAAACGCACCTTGTGCGACCAGACGAACAGCGCCACCGTTTCCGGCGCACCGGCAGCGGGATGCAGCGCGACGAGAATCGGTGTCGCAAATCCCCATGCGATCACGAGCCCGGCCAAGATCGCCATGCCGACCGAAAGGCCGACCAGATGCCCGGCGCCGACGAGCGCGAACGAGAGGCCGAATCCGAAACCAGTCGCGCCCGCGCCGATTCGAAGATATCCGGCGACGGCGCTCGCAAAGATCCGCATGTTCACGACGATCGCATATAGGGCCGCCACGACGCTGCCGGCAACGAGCGCGAGCAGGCCGGCGCGATTGTGTTCGGCCGCGTCCGCCGCGCCGGCACGCGTTCCGACTTTGAGGACTTCGGCTGCGGCGACGCCTTCGGGATACGGAAGATCGGACTGCGCTACGAGCGCGCGCCGCAGCGGCACGCTGTACATGACGCCGAGAATTCCGCCGATCGCGCAGACGCCGAAGGCTTCCCAAAACGGAAACCCGGTCCACCACCCGACCATCACGAGGCCGGGCAGCACGAAGATGATCGCCGAGAGCGTTCCGGCAGCCGAGGCGACGGTTTGCACGATGTTGTTTTCGAAGATCGTCGCGCTCTTGAACGCGCGCAAAACCGCCATCGAGATGACCGCGGCGGGTATCGTCGACGCGAACGTAAGACCGACTTTCAGTCCGAGATAGACGTTGGCCGCGGTGAAGACCAGCGTTATGGCACCGCCGAGAAGCAGCGCCCGCCAGGTCAGTTCGACGCGGACGTCGTCCTTACCGGAGTCGACCGATTGCATCGGCGCTTCTTTGCTCGAACGAGTAAGCGGCAACCTGCGCTTTTACCTCGATTTAACGGGCCCTCCCTCGACCCAATGGACGAGTTCTTCCCATGCGGCCAGCATTTCCGCGTGTCCCGAACGCAGCTCGGGATAGTTCGGATCGTCGGCCCACGAATCCACATGCGTCGCGCCGGCAACGATGCGCGAACGGTACGACGACGCCTTTCCGGCAGCTTCGACCATCGCGCGATACGGCTCGCAATGAATTGCCGGCGGCGTAAGATAGTCGAACTCCGACGCGACCTCCATCGTCTTGCACCGGATCGCACCGGTGTTGGCAAAACCCTCGATGCGACGGACGATCTCCGCGGAACGCTCGATATTCCAGTCTTGAATTCGCGCGATCCATGATTCCGCGGGCGACGGGTCGCGTACGTCGCCGTATGCGATCGACGTTTCCGGATCGAGGTGCGTTGCGTGCAGCCACAGGGTTACGTACCAATACGCAACGGCGTGCTTTCGTTCCAACGGTGTCCCCTGCGACGGATTCTCGGCAGCGGCGCGGATCGCTTCGCTCAGTGCGCGGCAAACGTTGTGCCGCGGCGTCCACAACAGCGGATTCCACATCAGCGCACCGTCGAACAGATCGCTCGTTTCGACCGCGCGGCGCACTTGATATCCGCCGTTCGACAGTCCGGCGGCGTACGTGACTTCCGGTTCGCGTCCGCAGCGCTGGCGTAACAATTCTCGCGCCATTTCCGCGAGCTCGATCGTCTCCGTCCTCCAGCGTTCGATCAGATGGCCCGGAGCGTGTTGGAAAAATGCGATCGAACGGCCGTTGCCGATTGGAAAGCGTGGGAGTTGGACGCCGTCGACTTCGAGTTTCTGTTCCGGCTCGAGCACGGCGACGCCGTCGCCGTTGCCTTTATTGCCGCTGACGTACGCGTAACCGCGGACGAGAAACTGATCGCCGAAGATGCGATCGCATGCAAACTCGCTGCGCTGGCCCGGACATCCCGCAACGACGAGGCGCGCGTTCCACTCTGAGGGTACGCGCAACGAAAATCGCTGGCCCGGCCACAACGATCCCGACGCACGCCATCCCGCGATCGGTTCGGTAATCCGCGCCGTTGCGGCGGCCGTAATTTCCGCGGCATCCCGGGTGGCGGGAGCGCGCACGTCGGATACGCTTTCGACACGTAACAAAGCCCGTCGCCGTGAAGCTCCGGGCTTTGTCGTGTCTCCGGCCTTGTCTCGCCTGTTTGAGATCGTGTCCAACCTCCCACCGACGTCTTCAACCAGATTCGATCGCTACACTCGGAAACGCACTTGCGTGCAAATCGTCAACGTGTTTGGATCGCGGCTTTTACACGTTCCGCGCTTCGTTGTTACCCGAAGTCTTTGCATGGTATCAAAAGCGCACGAACGCGTGCAAGGCGATTTTGGAGAACTCCACAACGTCTCCACAAGAAACTTCGGTTGCTCACAGGTTTTGTACAGAAGCTCGCTCGCCGGGATAGGCCGCCGGCCTGGAATGGCCGAAATACGGGTAGCCTTAGGTAATGCCTAAGGGTTTTTACGGATCCAAGGGGCAGCGCGCGGACGGTATCCTCAGGGGGACCAGAGATTCGCTCGCTAGGATGCGGGAAAGACGAATGCACGACCAGGCTCTGATCTGGAATACTGATGCCAATTTAGAGGTCACGTCGTACACGGCTCGGCTACGTGAGCTCGCCGGCATTGGTGACGTGCCCGGCCGAATCGCGGTGAGCGATCTCTGGCGCGAAGACCTCCCCTATAGCGTCCCGGTCCTGGCCCATCGTTGGGCCCTCGAGGGAGAATGCGTCTCGTTCGAGGCGCCGGCCCTTGGGACGACCTACCGCTTCGATTTGCAGCCTCTTTATTCGCCCAACGGCGAGGTGATCGGCGTCAGCGGCTGCGCCGTGGCCGTGGCCGACCCCGACACTGGGCAGCTGTCGCCACACGTCTATGCCGCGGCCGAGCGACACGCCGGCGTCGGCATCTGGCACCAAGACCTGCGGACGGGACGGACCACGATCTCCAGCGGACTGGCCACGTTGCTCGGGATCGACCCGGCAGCGCCGTTCGACATTCGCAGCTTCGACCACCCGGAAGATCGCACCGAGATCGCGCGAGTACTTTCCGATCCCGACGCGTCGGAGCGCTACAGTTGCGACCACCGCGTCTGTTTTGGTGAAGGCCGCGTGCGCGCGGTGCGCGAGCGGCTGGACACGGTTTTCGACCAGCGCGGAATGGCCGTCGCGCGTATCGGCTCGCTGGTCGACGTCAGCGACCTCAAAGAGCGCGTCGACGAACTCACCGATCTCGCGCTGTGCGATCCTTTGACGCGGTTGGCAAACCGCGCGCTGCTGCTCGAGCGAATGACCGCTGCAGTGGCACGTACGGCACGGTACGGAACGTTGTCCGCCGTGCTCTTCATCGATTTAGACGGATTCAAGAACGTCAACGACACGCTCGGACACGATGCGGGCGATCGTCTGCTCAGAGAGCTGTCCGATCATTTGCAGTCGCACTTCCGACCGACCGACACGATCGGGCGCTTGGGGGGCGACGAGTTCGTCGTCCTGGTGGAAGACCTTTACAGCGAAGAAGCCGCGGTTTCTGCGGCGCAGAAGCTCCTAAACAGTCTTTCGCGCTTATTTGCGATCGGACCGCACAAAGTTGCGATCGGCGCGAGCATCGGCGTCGCCGTGATCCCGCGGTGTTCCACCGATCCGGAAGAACTGCTCGCCATGGCCGATCGCGAAATGTATGCCGTCAAGCGCTCGGGTGGCGGAGGCGTGAAGCTGGTCGCTTGCGCGCCGGTTCGAGAGCCTCCGCCACCTTCGAACCGAATGCAAACCGCATGAAAAACGCCGCATCGAAATCGACGCGGCGTTCGTTTGGCCGAGAGCTGCCTGTTACGGTTGCATCGTCGACATCGGCGTCGGCGACGGCGTGGGTGTGGGCGTCGTTTGAGCGTCCGCACGGCCGATGCTTGCAGCGGCGGCGGCCACCACGGCCACTAGTGCGAAGGCAGCGAACAATCGCTTCATGTAACGAGATCCTCCTCTGAGCGAAAAAAGAGACGCGGATATCTCTTCATACGGTAAGCTCCTACCCGCGCGAGCCTCGCTTCACGCGGCAGGGCGCTAGGCAGGTTCGAAAGATGGCTCGTCCAGCACGCGCGCGATCGCGGCCTCGATCCGTTCGAGGCCCTTGCCGCCGGCTTGGAAATGACGCAGTTGGTGCGCGCGATTGAAGACGTAAAACGCCGGGACGAATTCGTTCGCGAAGCGATCCACGATTGCGTGAGCGTTGTCGATCGCGACCGGCTGCGCGAGCTTCATTTCTTCGAGCGCGTCCTTGGTTACGGCTGCGACGTCGAGCTCTTCTTCGGAACGCGGTTGATGAATCGCGACGAACGCAACGCCTTGCTGCGCAAAACGATCGCGCCACTTCGCGAACGTTTGGGCGCTCTCGTGACACAAAAAGCAACTCGTCGACCAAAACGAAATGACGACCGGGCGCCCGCGTACGTCGCCGGGCTGAGGTTCGCCGTTGACCCAGGCCGCGGCCCCATCAAGCGACGGAAGCGGCGACCGCATGCGAAGCGCCACGTTACACCGTCAGCAGTTGTTTGCCGGGCTTCCATTCCGCCGGGCAAAGACCGCCGGTTTGCAGTGCCTGAAGAACGCGCAGCGTCTCTTCGACGCTGCGGCCGACGTTGTCGTCCGTAACGACGGCATATTTCAGGATACCTTCGGGATCGATAATGAACAGTCCGCGCCGTGCGGCACCGGACGTTTCGTCGAGCACGCCGTACGCGCGCGCCGCTTCTTTCGTGAAATCGGCGACGAGCGGATACGTCGTGCCGGCAATACCGTTCTTTTCTTTCGGCGTATGGAGCCACGCCCAATGGCTGAAGACCGAATCGGTCGAGCAGCCGAGAATCTCCGCGTCGAATTCTTTGAACTCGTCGGAGCGATCGGATAGCGCCGTGATTTCGGTCGGACAAACGAACGTGAAATCGAGCGGATAGAAAAAGAACACCAGCCACTTGCCGCGATAATCGGAGAGCGAAATCTCTTTGCCGAGATTCTTCGCGCTGGTCGCGTCCTTGGTGCTGGGAAGCTTGAACCCGGGTGCGGGTTTTCCAATTTGAGCGGACATGGCGACCAGGCTAGCCGATGGGTTCCAAAATGAAAATGACTTTCAAAGCATGGGATGAGCCGTAACCGGCCCCAGTCTGGCGCCTATAGACGACAATAAGCACTGTATGATTGACAAAATGTCGTGTATACACTACTTTTAGTCACATGAACAAGACAAACATGAATCCTACGACCCTCGCCCAGCGCCGGTACCTCCGCCAGATGGCGGTCATGACGGTTGCGTACCTGATCGTGCTTTACGTCGCCGTGACGGCGCTCAAGCACGGTCACGTTGGCGACCCATCTCTGCGTTACGCGGTCGCGCTGCTGCCGCTGATCCCCGTGGCGACCCTCGTGCCGATCTTCATCGGCTACTACCGGAACACGGACGAGTTCGAGCGCCGCATGCAGGCCGAATCCCTAGCCATTGCCGGCGGCGTAACGGCCATGCTTTCGGTTACCTATGGATTCCTCGAGATGGCGGGTCTGCCGCATCTCTCGGCATGGTGGACCTGGGCGGTGCTGATGGTTTCTTGGGCGATCGCTCGTCCGATCGTCGGGCGGTTCTACTGCCAATGAAAAACCGACTGAAAGTCCTGCGCGCGGAAAACGACTGGTCGCAAGCCGAACTCGCCGACCGCTTGGGCATCGCGCGCCAGACCGTCGTAGCCCTAGAAGCCGGCAAATACGCCCCCAGCTTGCCCCTGGCGTTCAAGATCAGCAAGCTCTTCCTGCGCTCCGTTGAAGACATTTTTGAGCCGGGGCCCGATGAGTAGCCATCTGGCGCGCGCGGCCGGCCTCGCCCTCGCACTGGCCCTGGCCGGCTGCCATCCCGCGACGCTGCACCTGCACGTCCTCGGAATCGGCATCTCACTAATTGTGCAGCCGCCGCCGGGCCCCGCGAGGTTATAATCACAGTACCAATGAGCGTTCTGGACCTCCCCTACACTAGCGACGTCGCTAATGAGACGCGGCCGATCTTCGAGCGGGTAGCGCACGTCATTCCGCCGGTAGAGTGGCCGCTGCACGCTCCCTACGTTTCGGCGATCAATCGCCTCAAGCGCGAGCGCAACGCCGTCATCCTGGCGCACAACTATCAGGTGCCGGAGATTTTTTACACCGTCGCCGACATCGTGGGCGATTCGCTGGCCCTGGCGATGCAAGCCGCCAAGACCGAAGCCGACGTCATCGTGCTGTGCGGCGTGCACTTTATGGCCGAGACCGCGAAGCTCGTGAACCCCAGCAAAACGGTGCTCGTTCCCGATCTCGCAGCCGGATGTTCGCTGGCGGATTCAATCACGGGCGCCGACGTTCGACTGTTGCGAGAACGCTATCCCGGCGTTCCGATCGTTACGTACGTCAATACGTCGGCCGAAGTAAAGGCCGAGTCGGACGTTTGCGTTACGAGCGGCAACGCGGTGCAGATCGTCGAGGCGCTCGGCGTTCCGAAAGTCATTTTCCTTCCCGACGAATATCTCGCGAAGTACGTCGCATCGAAGACGAACGTCGAGATCGTCGCGTGGAAAGGTCATTGCGAAGTCCACGAACGCTTCAGCGGTGAAGACATCGTGCGCTTCCGCCGCGACGATCCGTCGCTGGTCGTCATCGCGCATCCCGAATGTCCGCCCGGCGTGCTCGCAGAGGCCGACTACGTCGGCTCGACGCAAGGCATGGTCGAATACGTCGGACGGTTGGCGACGAAACCGAAGGCACGCGTTCTTTTGATGACGGAATGCTCGATGGCGGACAACGTGTCGGGACGCTATGCCGGCGTCGAGTTCGTACGTCCGTGCAACTTGTGTCCGCACATGAAGCGCAACACGCTCCCTAAAGTTCTTCATTCGCTCGAAGCGATGGAGTACGAAGTGACGGTGGCGCCGGAAGTCGCGGATCGCGCGCGCCGGGCCGTGGAACGCATGCTCGAGTACAGCGGCAAACCGCGCGATTAAATCCATGCAAGAGCATCGCAGCAACGTCATCGTCGTCGGTGCCGGCATTGCCGGTTTGATGGCGGCGCTAAAGCTCGCGCCGTTGCGCGTAACGGTTTTGTGTAAGACGCGGCTCGGCAAAGGTGCGGCTACGGATTGGGCGCAAGGGGGCATCGCAGCCGCGATGGGTGAGGACGATTCGCCGAGCTTGCACGCAATCGACACGCAGATCGCCGGCGCCGGCATCAGCGACGAAAAGATCGTCGAGATCCTCACCGACGACGCGCCGGCGCGTATCGAAGAGCTGCTCGAATTCGGTGCCGCCTTCGATCGCAACGCTTCCGGCGAGCTGGAATTGGGACGCGAAGCCGCGCACCAGCGCCGGCGTATCGTCAAAGCCGGCGGCGACGCGACCGGCCACGAAATTCTCAAAACGCTGATCGAAGCGGTGTGCGCGCATCCGTCGATCGAAGTCGTCGAAAACGTTACCGCCGACGACGCGATCGTCTACGGCGATCGTGTGTACGGCGTCTACGCACACGATAATTGGAGCGGCACTCCGATGGCCTACCGCTCCGACGCCGTCGTGCTCGCGACCGGCGGAATCGGACGTTTATACCGTTATACGACCAATCCGATCCAAGCAACCGGCGACGGTATCGCGATCGCCGCGCGCGGCGGGGCGCTGCTCGCCGACATGGAGTTCGTGCAGTTTCATCCCACGGCGCTCGCGATCGGGCGCGACCCGATGCCGCTCGTTACGGAAGCCGTACGCGGCGAAGGTGCGGTGCTCGTCAACGACTTGGGCGAGCGTTTCATGCTCGGTCTGCATCACGATGCGGAGCTCGCGCCGCGCGACGTCGTCGCTCGCGCCATCTTCGAACAACTCACCGCCGGCCGCACCGTCGGTCTCGACGCGCGCGCGGCGATCGGCGCGCACTTTCCGGAAATGTTTCCGACCGTCTTCGGTTTCTGCATCGCGGCCGGCATCGATCCGCGCGTGCAGAACATTCCCGTCGCTCCCGCCGCGCACTACCACATGGGCGGTATCGCCGTGGACGAGTGGGGACGTGCGTCGCTGGCACGTTTGTGGGCCTGCGGCGAAGCCAGCGCCACGGGCGTTCACGGTGCGAACCGTCTAGCCAGTAACTCGCTGCTCGAAGCGCTCGTCTACGGCTCGCGCGTCGCGACCGACATCAAGAGCGCTACGGTTCCGGGCGGCACGCCGCCGCCGCTGCACCACACTCCGGCAAACGCACCCATGCCCGAACAAGCGCAGGCAACGAGCGACTTACGCAACGTGATGTATTCCAACGTCGGGCTGCTCCGGACGGAACGCGGTTTACGGGAGGCACTTTTACGCATTAGCGAGCTCGATGCCGGGTTCCCGAAGGCCGCAAACGAACTGCGCAATCTGCTGGTCGTCGCGCGGCTCGTCGCCGAGGCCGCGCTGGCCCGCCCGGAAAGCCGCGGTAGCCACTATCGCAGCGACTATCCGCAGACTGAGGAAGCCTTTGCAAAACGCTCGTTTACGCGCCTCCGCACCCTCGCTTAGCGCGCCGTCCCGGCTCGTCGTCGAGCCGATCGTTCGCGCGGCGCTGCTCGAAGATATCGGTCACGGGAGCGATCTCACGACCGACGCCATCGTCGATGCGGAGGCGCAGGCCTCCGCGCGAGTCGTCGCGCGCGCATCCGGCGTCGTCGCCGGACTCGACATCGCGTCGCTGGCGTTCACGATGCTCGGAGACGTCGCCGTAACGGCGAACGCTGCCGACGGTGAGCTCGTCGACGCGAACGCGACAATTGCACGCATACGCGGGCGAGCGCGCGCACTGCTTACCGGCGAGCGTACCGCCCTCAACATCTTAGGACGTCTCTGCGGTATCGCGACGCTTACGCATCGTCTCGTCGCGCTGACTCACGGAACCAAAGCGCGCATCGCCGATACGCGCAAGACGACGCCCGGCCTGCGCGTGCTCGAAAAATACGCCGTTCGCTGCGGCGGCGGCGTGAATCATCGCTTCGGACTCGACGACGCCGTACTGATCAAAGACAATCATTTGGCCGTGGCCGGTTCCGTATCGGCCGCCATCGCCGCGGTACGCGCAAGCGTCGGGCACACCGTCAAAATCGAGGTCGAGGTCGACACGCTCGCGCAGCTGCGCGAAGCGCTCGACGCATCGGTCGACGCGGTGCTGCTCGACAACATGACGCTCGAACAGCTGAGCGAAGCGGTACGCATCGTCGACGGGCGTGCGATCGTCGAAGCCAGCGGCGGCGTCACCGCGCAGACGGTTGCGGCAATTTCCGCGACGGGAGTCGATCTGATCAGCTCGGGTGCGCTGACACACAGCGCGCCCGCGCTCGACGTTGCTTTAGATTTCGATTGATGAAGCACATTCCGCTCGTCGCGGCGTTGCTCACGTTCGCGATACATCTAGTCGCGAACCCGCATTACGGATTCTTCCGCGACGAGCTCTACTTCATCGTCTGCGGATTTCGACCCGATTGGGGTTACGTCGATCAGCCGCCGCTCGTGCCGCTGCTCTCCGCCGCATCGCAAGTTTTCGGGACGTCGCTATTTTTGCTGCGCGCCGTTCCCGCGCTGTTTGCGGCCGGCTGCGTCTACGTGACGTGCCTATTCGTCATCGAGCTCGGCGGCGGTACGTTTGCACAAGGCCTCACCGCGCTGCTCGCGGCGCTGATGCCGATTCTCAACGCGTTTGGAACGAAAGTCTCGACCGACATGCCGGGGCTGCTGCTATGGCCGCTGATCGCGCTGCTGATCGCGCGAATCGCCAACGGCGCGTCGCCGCGGCTGTGGGTATGGGCCGGCGTTGCGTTCGGCCTGGCTGCCGAAGCGAAATACACCGTGTTCTTCTACGGACTGGCTTTGCTCGCAGGCCTCGCGCTCACGCCCTTGCGACGCGTCGTGACGACCCCGTGGTTTGCAGCCGGCGTCATCACGGCTGCGTTGATCGCATTGCCGAGCTTGCTGTGGCAAGCCGTGCACGGTTGGCCGTTCCTCGAGATGATTCACAATCAGCAGCGCACCGAAGTAGTAATTCACTCGCCGGCCGGCTATCTCGTGCAGCAGATCTTGATCACCAACCCGGTCCTCGCCGCAATTTGGATCTTCGGACTCGTTTACGCATTCGTGCGGCCGCGGCTCCGCTGGATCGGGTGGACGTACGTCGTTTTGATCGCGTGCATGATCGTCGGACACGCGCGGAACTACTATCCCGGAGACGTCTATCCGCTGTTGATCGCGACGGGCGCGCTCGCTATCGAGCAAACCGCGGCACTCTATAGATTCCGTACCGCAATCGTTGCAGCCGTTGCCGTCGTTTCGATGCTGACGCTTCCCTTCGTCTTCCCCATGATGGCCGAGGCGCAGCTTGCCGCCGCGATTGCGACCGGTCAACGTTTCGTTTCGCTGGATATCTCCACGACGCGACGGGACGATGCGCCGATCACGCAGATCTTCGCCGACATGCACGGCTGGCCCGAACTGACCGCGACGGTCGCACGCGTCTACGATACACTGCCGCCGTCGGAGCGTTCGCGTGCTGCCATTTTTGCGAGCAACTTCGGCGAAGCGGGCGCGCTCGACGTATACGGTAAGACGTACGGGTTACCGCCCGCGATTTCCGGTCACAACAACTATTGGATCTGGGGAACGCACGGATACGACGGTAGCGTTATGATCGAGGTTAACGGCACGTGCGGACCGGACTTTCGCGCGCGGCGCGTCGCGGTCGCGCGTTTTTACGACCGGTGGGCGATGCCCACCGAGAATGAAATTCCGATCTCGGTCTGCTACGGTCTCAAGGAACCGCTCGCGCGATACTGGCCGAAACTCAAAACGTTTATCTAGCGGTACGACAGCAGCGTAAAGGCAACGATCGCGCCGACGAACGTTACGAAAAGCGCGATCAAATAGCCGCCGCCCGACGACAGCGTCACGACCACGCCGCTGCGCAGCCCGCGATCGGTTGACGAGTAGCGCCACGCGCCGAGACAGCCTATAAGGATGCCGAAGATCGCCATTGCCGTTCCGAAGCCGATGGATGCGCCTTTTTCCGGCGCCGCGGCGTGAATGAAGGCGGAGAACTCGCGAGCGAACAGCGAGAAACGCGCGATGACGAATCCGAACGCGATGAACGCCAGCGCCGTCCGGATGTAGGCTAAATACGTCCGCTCGTTTGCCAGCGTGTCGTTGGCGCGGACTTGCGTCTGACGCTGATCGAGCGTTTCTTGCATTGCTGCGCGCGATTCGCGGAGATTCGGGGTGAGACCCGCGGGGGCGGCGAAGGCGCCGGTATGGACACGCAACGACGCGCCGGCGAGCCGGCTCAAGGCAAAAACGGCTACGATCCGGAGACGCCGCAAGCGCTGGTCGATTTCATGGCGACCGGGTGGGCCGAGCGCCCGCTGGCCGCAGGTAAGCAGACCGAGGCGGCGCGATTCCGCCTGCGGCGCGAGGAGCTTTCTCGCGCGTATCCGGGCGCATTTATCGTCGTACCGGCCGGGGAAGAGCACGTTCGCGCCAACGACACGTTCTTTCGCTTTCGGCCCTCGAGCGATTTTGCGTATCTCGTCGGCGCCGGCGAACCCGGCGCGATTCTCGTCCTGGAACCACACGGCAGCGAGCACCGGTCGCTGCTGTTCGCTCGCGAGCATAACCGCGGACAAGCGGAGTTCTTCACGGATCGTTTGCATGGCGAGCTTTGGGTAGGACGCCACCGCGGCGTCGACGAGAGTCAGCTCTACTTCGGCGTCGACGCGTGCCGCCCGATTTCAGCCGGGGCCGCGTATTTTGAAGAACTGACCCGCTCGGGTGCGCGCGTGCTGCGCAGCGACGAGGATCAAGAACTGGCCGAACGACTTTCCGAAACGCGCTTGGTCAAAGACGAGTACGAGCTCGGCGAGCTGCGCAAAGCGTGCGAAATCACCAAGCGCGGTTTCGAAGACGCCATCCGTACGATGCGCCGTGCCCGCAGCGAACGCGAAATCGAAGCGGCCTTTTGGAGCCGCGCGCGCATCGAAGCCAACGACGTGGGCTATCTTACGATCGCGGCTGCCGGCGAGCACGCGTGCACGCTGCATTGGAATCGCAACGACGGAGCGTTACGTCCGGACTCGCTGCTTCTTCTCGACGCCGGTGTCGAGTGCGACTCTCTCTACACCGCCGACGTCACGCGCACGCTTCCGGCCGGGGGCCGCTTTTCGGCCGAGCAGCGCGCGATTTACGAGTTAGTGTGGGACGCGCAGCGCGCCGGCATCGAAGCGGTCGCGCCCGGTAACGATTTCCTTGAACCGAATCGCCGCGCCATGCGCGTGCTGGCTGCGGGGTTGCTCGAGCTCGGCATCTTGCGCGGAAGCCTCGACGAAGCGCTCGATCCGGAGCGGCAGTTCTATCGCCGCTACAGCCTGCACAACGTCAGTCACATGCTCGGCATTGACGTGCACGACTGCGCGAAAGCGCGTGCGACCGAGTACCGGCACGGCAAACTGAGCCGAGGCATGGTTTTGACGGTCGAGCCGGGACTGTACTTCCAACCCGACGACGACACGGTGCCCGAGCGTTTTCGCGGCATCGGCGTTCGCATCGAAGACGACATCGCGGTCACGGCGTCGGGCAGCGAGAATTTTTCGGCAATCCTTCCGTCGAAAGCCGATGAGGTCGAGAACTGGATCGCCGAACTGTGGTCTACGTAGTAGCTACGGACGTTCCGGGCGGCGCGGCTGACGGCGGTGATATTTCTCCGCCTTCCAGTGCCGCGAGCCGTTCTTCGATCGGCCACCGTCCGAACGCGAAGATCGCGAGCATGATCATATTCGCGAGCGGGACGATCATGAGCAGCGACAACGCCGGATTGTAACCTGCCTTCGAGGCGATTTTCCAGTAACACCAAACCGTGAACGCGACGAACGCCAAAATGACGACTGCTTCGATCGCAAAGATTACGAGCAAAACGGCAACGTTGGCGTTAGAAGACGAATCCATCGCAAAGCCTCCAACGAGTGTGAGGGGCCTGTGCGAGGCCTTGGCCAATACATCCTTCATCGTGGGACGAACCGCCTGATGCTCGTTGCGCGGCACCTTCGTAAGGAGTTTGGGAACGTCGTTGCGGTGCGCGACGTAAGTTTCAGCATCGACAACGGCTCGACGTTCGGGCTGATCGGCCCCAACGGTGCGGGCAAAACCACGACGATGCGGATGATCTTGGGGATTCTCACGCCCGACGGCGGCGCCGTCGATTGGAACGGCGAGACGATTTCGGGCGCGATGCGCCGCCGCTTCGGATACCTCCCCGAAGAACGCGGACTCTACGGCCGCATGACCGTACGCGAGCAGATCCGCTACTTCGCACGTCTCCACGGCCTCTCCAATCGCGACGCCGCCGAGCGTACCGCCGAATGGATCGGCCGCCTAGGGCTGACGGCCAACGCGGAGCGCCCGTGCTCGGAGCTCTCAAAGGGCAATCAGCAAAAGGTTCAGATGGCCTGCGCGACCGTCCATGGACCGGAGCTTTTGATTCTCGACGAACCCTTTTCGGGTCTGGATCCCGTCAACGCGGAGATGATTCTTGCGGTGCTCGCCGAGTTGCGCGAGCACGGAACGACGCTCGTCCTCTCGAGCCATCAGATGTGGCAGCTCGAAGAGGTCTGCGACGCGTTCTGCATCGTTTCCGACGGAGAGAATCGCGCCGCCGGTACGCTGCGCGAGCTGCGCGAACGCTGGCCGACGCGCGTCATTCGGGTTTCGCCGGCGTCGCGTGCGACGCGGCGCGTTCTCGAAGCGATCGCGGGCGCGCGGCCGCTCAAAACGCTAATCGGCGCGATGCAATACGAAGTGCCCTCGAGCACGTCGTTTCCCGAGGTTCTGACGCGACTGGTCGCCGTGGAAGCGGTGACGCATTTCGAAGTGGTCGAGCCGTCGCTGCACGATATTTACCTGCACACCGTCGAAAGCGGCGCGCAAGTTGCTTCGTGACCTGTTCGTCGTCTATCGCGCGGAAATCGTACGGCGCATTCAGTCGCGTCCGTTTCTGATCGGCCTGCTGATCGGCGGCCTCGGCATTGCCGGGCTCGCGAAGCTTCCGGCGTTCATGAGCTCGCACGTCACGGTCGCGCAGGCGCGCGTCGTGCTCGGCGGTGCGCCCCAGCTCGCGACGAAAGCGGCGGCGCTGCTGGCAGCCCAGTACGACATCGCCGGAACGCAAACGTCGCTGACGCAGCCGTCGTTGGGAGACCTCGACCGTCTGGGCGCGGGGCGCTTCATCTCGCTCGAAAGCGACGGCAACGGCTTACGCGTAACGGTCTATTCCACCGACGCCGCCAGCGTCAACGCGCTGCAAATGGCCCGATTGTTGCTGCCGCTTCAGCTCGAGCTGGGCGCTCACGTCGACGCGGCAACGGCGAAGCGATTGGCTGCGTTTAAGGTGTCGGTCGTTGCGGCTGCCGCAAAGGAATCCCTCGCACAAGTACAGTTCGAACGCGCGGTCGCGCTCACGCTGATTTTCTTTCTCTACCTGCTCGTCATTCTCAACAGCCAGCTGACGATGGCCGGCGTCATCGAGGAGAAGACCAATCGAATCGCCGAGCTTCTGGTCGCGTCGGTCGAACCGTTGGCGCTCCTCTACGGCAAGATTCTCGCGGGCGCCACGCTCGCATTCATGCAGATGATCGTGTGGATCATGTGCGCGATTGCGGCCGGCGCTTCGAACCCGCACGCAGCAAGCACCGGCGCACCCGCAGCAACGCCGTTCAACCTCGGCGGTCCGGCCGCCGCGGCACTTACGCTCACGGTGTTCGGTGCGTTCGTGTTTTTCTTGATCGTGGGACTGCTGCAGTTCTCGACGCTGTTTGCGGGCATGGGTTCACTGATCAGCCGTCCCGAAGATTTAGGCAGCATCAACGCGGCGATGATCTTGCCGATCATCGCTGCGCTCGTTTTGGCGATGACCGCATTGGACGCTCCCAACGCGCCGATCGTCGTCGCCTCGAGCTTCGTTCCGCTCTTTGCTCCGTTCACGATGTTTGCACGCATTGCAACCGACCAACCGCCTATCTGGCAGATAGGCCTTTCGGCAGGCATCAACGTTTTGGCGGTCATCGTCATTGCGCTGGTCGCCGGGAGACTTTACCGGGTAGGTATGCTCTTATACGGGAGGCCGCCAAGCCTGCGCCAGGTGTGGACTACCATCCGCGGCTAACCGAAAGATAAGTAAGGGGAGGCTCGGCAGTGGAGAAGATCTCGCCGGCAACGATCGAGCGACCGCGCGTAATCGAATGGCTGACGCGTAACGCAACGTTTCCGCTGCGCGCGCTCATTGCGCCGGCCGGTTACGGCAAGACCACTGCTTTGGTGCGTTACTTGCAGACCCTGAAGGAACCGCACGCTTACGTTCGCGCCCAGCCGGACGACACGCCAAAGAACCTCGTTGTCCGTCTTGCCTCGGAGCTCGGACTGGGCGAGGTGGCGACGTTCTCCGATTTGCGCCGCCGGATGCTGGCGATCCCGTCGTGCACCATCGCGATCGACGCGCTCGACTTGGCATCGCGCGAAGCGATCTTCGAGGCCGCGTCGTTTGCGATCGGCAGTCCGCAGCAAGTTCGCACGATCGTCGCGGGCTGCCGCAGCGAAACGATCGATACGCCGCGCGTGTTTTCCAAAGGCCTCGCAGCGCTCATGTCGCCGCGCATCCTCGCATTCACGATCGGCGATCTTTCCGCACTGTGCGCCTCGCTCGGCGTTGAAGCGAGCGAAGCCGACGTGCGCGCGGTGAGCGTGCTCTCCGACGGGTGGCCGGCAGTAGCGAGCGAAATCGTTCGCGCGGCCGCGTCGGATGGGCGATCGCTGCACGGTGCGTACGAACTTTGGCTGGCCTCGTCGGCGCACACGTTACGCCGTTTCGTCGAAGCCGAAGTCAATCGCGCGCCGGCCAAGGCACAGGCGCTGTTTTCGAGCGTCATCGGCGGCGAGCTTTTGCTCGATGAGGATTGGCAGATGCTCGAAGCCGCCGGTCTCTTCGTCACCGGTGACGTCGGCGCGTCACGCTTGCTTTATCCGGTCGGTGCGATCTTCACGCAAAGCCCGCGCCTCGGTACCGGCGCGACGCAGCGTCTATCCATTTCGCTTTTCGGCGAGTTCGACGTGAGCTGCGGCGGTAACGAAGTGAAATGGCTGCGGCGTCGCGACGCCGATCTCGTGCGCATGCTGGCGGTCCGCGTCGGCGGAACGGCGACGCGCTCCGAATTGATCGAGCGATTTTGGCCCGAAACCGAAAAGCGTGCCGCGCAGCAAAGTCTTCGCACGTCGTGCTCCAACATCCGCAAAGCGATTGCTTTGGTGACCGGTCCGCATCGCGTGGACCGGTACTTCGGGTGTGGAACCGGCATCACGCTCGACCCGAACTCCGTCTCGCTCGATGGGCACCGGTTCTTGTCGCACGTGCACTCGGGTGACGACGCTTTTAAGAAGGGGCAGCGCGACTCGGCGGCGTCGCACTATCGGGCTGCAGTACGGCTGCGCACGGGACCGCCGGCGATCGATGCCGAGGACGCCATGCAAGTCGCGTTCGCAAGCCGTCTCGAAGAAGCGTTCGCGCACGCTCGCCAGCGTCTCGAAGAGCTCGAGACCTCTACCCCCGGCGCGGCGGACGGACGTAAGCGCGGCAGCAGCGATCGAGGCGAGGTAGCGCCCTCCACCCGCGCCGCGTCCTAAGCGCCTTATCCAGCCGGTCGTCGACCTTCACGACGACCGTATCGACAGCGAAATAATCGAGCAGCCAGCGCCAATCGGATTTGGCGGTGCGAATGTCGTTGAAATCGTTCCACACCCAGAGCGGATATGGATCCGCACGACCGTCGATAAACACGCGCAAGTTTGGATAATCGAGTGCGATCGAGCAGGTCGAAAAATCGTAGCAAAAGACGCGGCGGTCCGGCCCGAGGGCGGAGATGCGTTCGAATGTCGCAACCGGCGGCAGCCACGTCGACGCCTTGACCGGCGCGCGCAGGCTGGCCACGAAGACGAATACCGACGCAACGACGGTCCCGCTGAAGGCGAGTATCCGCAGCCCTCGGTCGTGTAAGAGATCGCGGCGCCACCATGCAAACGGCGCGAAGATGAGATCGATCGCGCGCGCTGCAATTGGGGCCGCGACGATCCCTACGAGGGCGGCATTGCGTATCGCGGCGACGGTCATCGCGAACAACAGCGCGGTGCAGATGAGGTCGCGAGGCCGCTCCTTAAACAGCGTGCGCGCGCACGATGCCGCAAGAAGCACCAACGGAACTCCGCCGACCCAGAAAAAGGCGTGATGCCCCGAGAACGTCAGGTGCTGCCATTCGTCGATGGATTGCCGAATCGGGCTGCGCACCAGCGTTAGCGCGTAGAGCGGCAAGCGCACTCCCAGCGGCGTTGCGAGCGTCGCAAAGGGAACGGCAAGTGCGAGGATAGAGCGTCGGACCCGTTCCTTTTCGTCGCCGCCGAGGAACCACGCAACGGCCGCGTCGATCCACACGATCGGGATCGCGATCATAACGCTTGCGTGGAAGTTGGCCCACGCGGCTACGACCAAAAGCGCGAGAAAAACCGCCGGCCCGCTCAAATCCAGCGCCAGCAGCAGCAGCGCGAAAAACGGCCACGCAAAGACTTGCGCGCGAATGCCGTAGGCTCCGCCCAGGTCGACGGCGAGAAGCGTTACGACGATCGCGATCGCCGTGGAACTCACGCCCCAGCGCGCCGCTCGCCGCGCCGAAATTAGCAACGCGGCGGAGAGAACCGCACTGGCGATCAGTGCCAATATCCAAATGGCGTCGTGCGAAATCGCGAGGTGGGCGAGGATACCGAACAACCACTCTTGCGGCGTCCAGGGAGCTCCGGGGGCGGTGAACGTCGTTCCGTCGAGGGCGTTTGGAAGCGCGTGGTGCGTGACGACGTACGCACCGAGATGCTTCTGCCAAAAGAGATCGCCGTCGCCGAAGGGCGTGCGCATCGCGCGTCCGGTGAACGCGGCGAAGACGATGAGAACGACTAAGTAGGCGAGTGCCATCGGGTTTCCAGGTGCATCGAAGGCGTTATGCCGCAGCGCTCCGCATTCCCCGTCGCCAGTTCCAGAACGCTCTTTGCGCCGCTTCGTCCGACCCAGAACCTCCACGGCTTGACCGAGCTAACGACGTCGAGCACGACGCCGTCGCGATCGACGAAGACGACGTCGATCGCTACGCGCATGCCGAGCGTGTGGATTCCCGAGCAGCTATCGAACCACATCGCTTCATCGTCGTCGACGCGCGTGCGCCCCAGAAAACCGATGGTTTGCGTTATAAGCGTGTCCGCTCTGACGAGACAACCAACGAGCAGGCGTCCGGTTCGAGCGTCCCGGAGTTCCCCGGTCATGGAGCGCTCGCTAAAAGTTGAACGGCAACGACGCAGCGATCGCGGCGACGAGGTAGGGGCCCATGGCAATTGGAGCGTTTCGCGAGCGGTATTTCAACCACGCGGCAAGTGCCGCGACTAGTGATGCAACGACGAACGCGACGGTTGCCGTAGAAACGCCAAGCAGTGCGCCCCCGAGCGCCGCCAGCTTTGCATCGCCCCAGCCCATTCCACGTCCCTTCGATATGAAAGCCAAAATGCCGAACGGAAGAAACAAGATAAGTGCCGACGCTAGCACCATCGGCTGCCGCTGCACCAAGCCGTAAATTACAACCAATCCGAGCGGAACGAGCGTGAACACGTCCGGAATGATTCCCGTCTTGGCATCGCAATACCAGATCGCGACCAAACAAACGACAACGATCGCCGTAATCACGAGCAAATCCATCGGCGGCGTGCGAACACCCATTACGGCACCGATAACGGCCGCGCCACCGATGAGTACGGCAGGAGGGAAATCTACCGCGGGCGGACCGTCGTCAAAACGTTGGATCTTCGGAATCAATACATTGGCAGCAAAAATTCCACAGGTGGCTGCGGCACCAAAAATCATCGCGCCGATTAGCGCTGCCGCTACCGCTGCCGCCACGTACCGTTACTTGAAATATTGTGCGGCGATGCCGCCGAAGATAATCAGGAGCAGCGACGGCAGCATGAAGAACGCCATCGGAAACACCATTTTCACCGGCAGCGTTGCGGCGATCTCTTCGGCGCGCAGCATTCGGCGCTCGCGCGCTTCGGTGCTCAGCGAAAGAAGTACGTTGGCGATATTGCCGCCCAAACGCTCCGCTTGAACGATTGCAGTGACGCACGTCGTGAGATCGGGCTCGCGCACTCGGTGCGCCATCGCGGCCAGCGCCTCGCCGCGGGACCGGCCCAACCGGATGTCGTCGTTTACGAGCTCGAGCTCTTGGTGCAGCGGACCGGCAACGGCATCCATCGCAATGTTCAGCGACTGGCTAAGAGCCGTACCGGCCTCGACGCTGGTCGAGACCATGTCCAGAAAGTTCGGAAGCTCGCGCTGAATGCTCTTCTTGCGCGCGCCGATCGCGCGATCGAGTAAGCCGTTGGGTGTGGCGAATCCGACGATGGTCAGCACCAAGAAAAGGCCGACCGATCTGACGTCGAGTGTCCCTATCGAGATACCGGCAAGCACGCCGAGAACCGCGCCGATGCCTCCGCCGATGAGCATGTAAGCCATCATCTTCACCGGCGTAACGTCGTACCAGCCACCCTCAGTCAATTTGCGCGCGAGCGTACGCTTCTGCGAGTCGTCGAGCAACTTATGGATCGCGACGCCTCCGCCGTCGCCCTGCGCGGACTGCGTGGGAGCGTCGAGATTGAGCTCTGCAAGCCGCCGATGGACGTCGTTGCCGCGATACAGGAAGAAGACGGCGGTCAAACCGCCGCCGATAAGCAAAATGGCCAGACCAAAGATCAGCATCGGGCTCATACGTCGATCTTCGCCATGGCGTTCATCACGTATTGGCCTAGTGCGATCATTCCAAGCGACGACGCTACCATCGTTCGACCGAACCAGGTTCCCAACAGATCGTCGCGCATGGTGGGTTGAAACGCGATGATAAAAATAAGTAATCCGATCGGCAGGCCCGACATGACGTAGCTCGACGAGCGCGCCTCCGACGTCATCGCCGAGACTTTCCGGTCGATGCGCCGGCGCTGCTTGATCGTCTCGGCGAGCGTCTCGAGCATCCTGCCGAGATTTCCGCCCGTCTTCGACTGAATGCGAATCGCGCGCGTCAGCATGAGCATTTCGGCGCTGGGCATACGTTCGTTAAACGTGTCCAATGCGTCGTAGATGCTGATGCCGATCGACGTTTGATTCAGCACGCGATTAAACTCGACCCGAATGGGATCGGGCATCTCGCTGACGACCACGATCATGGCTTGACGCAGACCGAGACCCGCACGGAGGCCGCTCACCATCAGTCGCAGTGCGATTTCGAGCTGATCGTTGAACTTCTTGAGCCGTTTTGCGATACGGTTGCGAACCCAGAAGCCGGTGCCCCAGAACGTAAGCAAAAAGCTCAGCGGCAAGCACGCCAACGCGATCCATCCGTTCGGCCGTCCGATGAGAACGAATGCGCCCCACAGGAAGATCGAAATCGCCAAGATGCGAAACGCCAGATCCGCTGCGTCGATCTTGATTCCGCCGCGTTCCAGCAGAATCTGATACGGCTCGGTGAACGGCGTCATCGCCTTGATGATGTCGTTCCACGACCGCCAGCCGACATATCCGATCGCACCGGCAATGCCGGCAACGATCAGATACGGCGCGAACGTCGTTACCACTTGACCGCGGCGCTCATTTCTGAGAGCCCTCTGATATCGTACGAGATGCCGAATTCCTCGAAGCGCTGGACGCAGTTCGGTTGCACGCCGCTGTAGACGAACTCACCGATGACGTGGCCCTCTTTATCCAGCCCACGCTGATCGAACGTGACGACGTCTTGCGTCGTAATCGTTTCGGCTTCCATTCCGACGACTTCCGTGATCGCGATGATCTTGCGGCTTCCGTCGCGCAGGCGCGACACTTGAACGATCAGATCGATCGCGTTGGAAACCTGTTCGCGAATGGCGCGCGACGGCAGGTCGAAACCGGCCATCATGACCATCGTCTCGATACGCGACAGGCAGTCGCGCGGCGTGTTGGCGTGCGCGGTCGTCAGCGATCCGTCGTGACCGGTGTTCATGGCCTGCAACATGTCGAGCGCTTCGCCGCCGCGGCACTCGCCGACGATGATGCGATCGGGACGCATACGCAATGCGTTGCGAACGAGGTCGCGGATACGAACCTCGCCGCGTCCTTCCAAGTTTGGCGGACGCGCTTCCAGGCGTACCACGTGCTCTTGCTCGAGCTTGAGTTCGGCAGCGTCCTCGATCGTAACGATACGATCGGACTCCGGAATGAACGTCGAGAGAATGTTCAACAACGTGGTTTTACCGGAGCCGGTACCACCGCTGACGACGATGTTGAGCCGCGCTTCGACGCAAGCGCGCAGGAAGTCGACCATCTGCGCCGTGAGCGATCGCTTCTCGAGCAGCTGCCGGATGTGCAGCCGCTCGGTACCGAAACGCCGGATCGTCAAAGTCGCTCCGCTGATCGACAGCGGCTCGATGATCGCGTTGATACGCGAACCGTCAGGAAGACGTCCATCGACCATCGGCGTCGACTCGTCGATGCGGCGACCGATCGGGGCGATCATGCGCTCGATGACAAGACGCAACTGCCTGTCGTTGGTGAAATGCTTGTCGGTCAGCACCAGCCTTCCGCCCCGCTCCACGTAGATGTGGTCGGCCCCGTTGGCCATGACTTCGGTAACCTCCGGATCGCGCAGCAAGTCTTCGAGCGGACCGTACCCGAGCGCTTCGTCGATGACTTCCTGGCGCAGCTGCGCGACTTCTTCGGCCGAGCCGACGGTCTCGTCGGTGATCATCTCGTTGACGACCGCCTGAACTTCTTTTTGCAGTTCTTCGGCTTTGAGCGGATCGGAGCGGTCCGCGCTGCCCATCAAATCGATGTGTTTGGTTAGAGCCTCGTGCGTGGCGGCTTTGATCTTTTCGATCTTCTCGATGTCGATGCCCAACGCCGCGCGCCCCTGCATACCGCTCCCCAACTGGGTTGGCGCGCGAAGCTTTGCGAGACGGCGATCTCCAAGCGGCGAACGGATCGACGGACCGAGATCGAGATTCTCTTCTGCCGTGTACGTCATCAGCGATCCGCAATACTCGATGAGCTGCTCCATCGCGCGCAGGTAACGGCGATCGCTCTTCGGAGGAATGTCGGCGATCGGCTTGGCGCCGAGCGCGCGCTCTATGTCGGCACGCGACAACTCGGCGTGCGCGTCGCGCTGAACGATCACGGGTGCGATTGAGTTTTGCGAGATGCCGAACTTGAGCATCTCGGCGACCATCGCCTTACCGCCGGCCATGCCGAGAAGCGTCGGTTCGACGATCAGCAAGAAACGCTGGCAACGCACGATGAACGGACGAATAGCCGCTGCGAAGGGCTGCGGCGCGTCGACGATCGCGCTGGTGCCGCTTTGCGCAAAGTTCTGAACGAGCGCTTCGACTTTGTCGGGTTTGAGCGTGAACCCGGCGTGAATGTTTTGAGCGAGCTCGACCGCGGTCGTTCCGTCGCGTAACGCGACGAACGAAAGATTGTTGGCGTCGTCGCGCGCGTCGTCGAGTTCTTTGACGCAGTTGAGCAGCAGTGCAATCGTCCGCCGCCCACCGAAGTCACCGTCCACAAGCGCGATGCGCCCGCGTTTAGCGAGCGCCTGTGCGATCTCGAATGCGATGGTCGTGGCGCCGACGCCACCCTTACCCCCAACGACGGTGATGAACGAAGCTGGCATTATGGAATTACCCTTGTGACCTGGGATCCGTTGACGACGACGACTCCCTGCGGTTTCGGCGGCCCGGCAGGGCCAGTTCTCTTTTCTTCGGACGCGTAGATAATCGGTTCCGGAGCCAACGAACGTCCGGGTTCGTGCGCCGAACGCAACGCGAGCCTGACTACGCCTCCAAGGTCCGCCGCCATTATACTATCGGCTTGCGGCGGGGTCACGGCTAGCGTAATCCACGTATTCGGCGGCGTTGTAGGCTTCGGTCCAGGCGCCGGCGACCCGGTCGGGGCGACCTCGGGCGTGCCGATATTCCGGCCGACGGCGAGCACGCGCGCGTCGCGAACGATCGCGTACGCTCGCAGTTCGTTCCCACCGCGAAGCGGCGCTGCCAGTACGTCGACGTGGTCTCCCGGAACCAGAAGCCCCGCAACGCCTTTGACGTTATCGACCGCGATTGTGACCGCCCTTGTCCCGACGGCGACTTGTAGACCTTGCGGCGGCGCCACCGGGCGCGCTAAACGAGTTGGCGTCAAGACCACACCCTGCGGGATATCCGCGGCAGCGAGCATTCCGACGGCGTCGGCCGGATCGCTGAGCGCGGTCGCGTCGACTTGATCGGTAGGTTTTTGCTCGGTCGTGACCATCGCCGGAACGATTTTCGTATTGGCCGGGATGTTCATC
>DASRSM010000122.1:0-24807 GCA_035656415.1 Vulcanimicrobiaceae bacterium
CGCGGCGCCGCGATACCGCGCGAATGCGTGCAGAGAGTTCCGCCAGATCGAACGGCTTGACCAGGTAGTCGTCCGCGCCGGAATCGAGCGCTTCCACTTTATAGCGAACGTCGTCGCGGGCGCTGATCATCAGGATGAGTGCGTTGGATTTTTCCGAGCGCAGGCGGCGGCACAGATCCAAGCCGTTCATTCGGGGAAGCAGAATGTCGGCCAAGATTACGTCGTGCACCGACGAGCGGGCAAGTTCCAAAGCCGTCAACCCGTCGTCTACCACGTCGACCGCGTGATTTTGCCGGCGCAGGTCCTCAACAAGCGCCTGACTGATCCGCAGGTCGTCCTCAGCGATCAATATGCGCAACAGCGCCCTTTACTCGCAATCGCGAAGCGATTCGGCAAGTAAGCTATGCCTCGCTTGCCAGATCCATTGCGTAGTGGCAAATGAACTACGATTGCTGAACGCTTGGTTCCTAGGCAAAGGTTGGGACTAAAGTCCACAGTTTTATGGACCGACCACTCGTCTCGGTCCTTATTGCATTTCTTACCGATGCCCACGACCTCCGGGGCAACGGACTCTCATTCAGGAGATCTCAATGTTACGTCAATCTATCCGCTGCGGCGGAATTGGTGCACTGGCCCTTTGTCTTCTTACCGCCTGCTCGACTGCATCGTCCAGCTATAGAACCGTACCCGTAGCCGATCACTCGAGGGTCTCGACTGCTACCGCGACGTACGCCGGGTGTCCGGTCTTTACGAGCAGCAGCGCGTATAACGTGCCGATAAACGCGGCGGCGCTCGACCCGAACAGCAGCAAATACATCAGCTCCGTCCAAGGTGCCGGCGATACGGCCGGCTTTTACGCCTCGACTGGGGTAGAAAAAGCCAACCAAGCAACTAATAGCACGCCGTTGTTGGCGGTACATCCAAAAGTATCGTGGCATTCGTTCCCGGTTCCCTATCCTTGGCTCTCGACGTTTTACGTCGAACCGCTGAGCGACGCGCACGCGATCGTCGTACAGACGCAAACCTGCCACCTTTACGAGGCCTATTCCACGAAGTACTCGCAAGGCGCCCTTAGCGCGTACAGCGGTGCGAACTGGGATATGACCAAAGCGTTCGTGCCGCTGCCTAAGGGCCAGCCGTCCGCGATGGCTTCGGGTCTTTCGCTCTTCGCCGGAATGGTGCGCTGGGAAGACTACCAGTCGGGAAGCATCAATCACGCTCTCAACTGGGCTGCGATCGCGCATACGGTTGCCATGTACAAGTTCGTAACGCCCGCGAGCGACACGGATCGCCTCACGTTCTCCGGAACGAGCTCCTATCAGTTGCCGTACGGCGCGCGGCTGCGTTTACACGCCTCGTTCAGTACTGCGGGCTGGGGACCACAAGCAACGATGGTCGTCAACGCGATGAAGACGTACGGCATCTATCTGGCCGATACCGGCTCATCGGGTAACGCGCTGTACTTCGAAAATGCGAGTAACGGAACGAACCCTTGGAACTCGAGCGACTTAAAAGCGCTCGGCAACATTCACATTACCGACTTCGACGTGATTACGTTACCGTCGATTCAGTCCGTTCAATAACGATTTCCTAGCAGGGCGAACGAGTCCCGGGCGCAAAGCGCGACGGAGTGCTCGGTCTGGGACTCGTTTCGCTCGTTGCAGCGGCTTGGTTCGGGTGCCCGTACTTCGGTGGAACGGGCTACTACGCCGACGCGATCGTAACCGCCCCGGTCGATCCGAACAGCCGCGCGTACGTTCAGGCGGCCGTCGACGCAGGGAATCGCGATGGCTTTTGGATCGCCCCGCGCCCCGTCGAATACGTCAACGTCGCAAACGACCGCACCCCTCCGCACCGCGTCCGCCAGCGTGTGGCGTACCATCGTTTTCCGTTTTCTATTCCGTGGCGCCGAGATTTCTGGATCGAGCCGCTCAGCGACGCCCACGCCATCGTGCTGCAGCGGCAAGCCTGCACCGTTTACGAACTCTACGATGCCGCGTTCGCGGGAGATACGGTCGCGGCGTATAGCGGCGCGCGATGGAGGCTCGACCGGCCGTTCGAACCGCTTGCACCGGGCAACCCGTCGGCGATGGCGTCGGGGCTCTCGCTCTACGCGGGAATCGCTCGCTGGGAGGAAGTCGCACGCGGGGAGGTCGACCACGCTTTGAACTGGGCCGCGCCTGCGGGTACGGTCTCGCAGTGGCATTTCGTGCGGCCCGCGAGCGATACCGACGGTCTCGCGTACAAAGGGAGCAGCGGGTATCAGCTTCCGTATGGTGCGCGCTTGCGCTTGCGAGCATCGTTCGACACGTCGAGGTTCGGACCGCAGAGCGCCGCGATCGCGCGAGCGATGAAAACGTACGGTATTTATCTCGCCGACACGGCGCGGACCAACGAGCTCTATAACGCGATGAGCGACGGTTACAATAAATGCGACGCCGGCGACCTCGCGGCGCTCGAGTCGATTCATCTCACCGACTTCGACGTGTTAGCGCTGGGACCGATTTTGCGCGTGCCCGGACGCTAGTGCCCTGCGATAAGCTGCGCGCCCCATCCGATTAGCTCCGCTGCCGGCACCAGCAGCAGTTGCGAAATTAAAAGGCCGAGAACCGCCGTAAGCGAGAGCCCGGTCACGAGCGCCTTCACGTCGTCCACGGAACGATCGCCGCGTACGGCGCGGTCCGTCAGGAGTGCCGATGCCGGATCCACCACGATGTTGTAAGCAATGGTCGCGAATCCGTTGACCAAGCCGCTGGAAAGAACGGCCGTGCGCACGGCCTGCGGGTGCAATACGCTCGCGTACGCGGCGGCAACGACCCCGATGCCGTAAACCGCCGTCACCATTACGTTGAGAAAAAGTACGTCTTTCGGAACGTGCCGGAAAGAAAGGTCGCGCCAACGCGTTGCGACGCCGAACTTGACGTCCTTCGCGACCGCGACGAGAGTGGCCGGCCGAAAGATCGCGAGCGCGGCTTTGGGAACGTTTCCGTTACGCTCTAGCGACCGTATCGCGCGCAAGTACAGCGTTACGAACGTGGGTATCGCAAGCATGCCGAGCACGGCTCCGATCGTTCCGGAGAACACGATCGCGCGGAGCTGCCATTCGTAGACCTCCGGCGTAGCGACGTGCGCGCGATCGGAGAGCGCGCCCAGCAGCGGTGAGTAAAACATCTGAGCGAATCGGCTGCTCGTTGCGAATAAATTAAAGAGCGAGATTGCCGTCGCGACGCTTCCGGACCGAGCACCGGCCAGCCGCGCGGCGTACGCTGCGATCGAGAGAGCTTGAACGACGGCGTTCAACACCATGGCGGCCACGAGTTGCCACGAGAAGAAGGCGTGTTCCACACTCGCAGTCTATGACGCACCACTGCGTCAGGTCGAAGGTCTTAGGACCCAGCGCATGAGACGTTCGTTTCTCGACCTCGCCGCGCGCGGCGCATATAGTAGACGTGTCGGCATGACTATAACGAACGCGTCGCGTTTCCCGAGTCGGGTGGCGCTCGCAGCCATCCCGGTCGTCGGCCTCGCGGCGTTCGTGTTGATTGTCGACGGGGCAGGTGGGTTACGGTCCACGGGTGCAGCGGTCTTAATTCTGGCGCCGGTCTTTCTCTACGTCGCGCTGGAATGGCCGCTGCAGTCCGTCTTCGGGTTGTACGCGCTGCTCGTTCCGTTCGACAACCTGCTCGGTACCGGGTCCTTCGGAACGATCACGAAATTCTTAGGAATCGCTGCGGGCGGATTTCTCGCGCTGTCGCTATTACGGCAGCGCGGCTTCACGTTTGAGAGCGTGCCGCTGCGAGTACTCTGCTTGCTGGCGCTGTGGATGACCGCGAGCGCGCTATGGGCACTCGATCAAAGCGCCGCACTGCGCATTTTGCCGACATATTTGGGGCTGTTCGCGCTGTACGCGGTGTTCTCGATGGTGCCGGCGACTCCCGCGCAGTTTCGGGCGTTGCTCGTGACGATTTTGGTCGGCGGCCTGTGCGCCGCCGCTTACGGAGCTCACACGTTTTACCAAACGGCGCTCCCTTGGAGCGGCGCCGTCCCCCGGCTCGTTTTGCAGATGGGCGAATATAACGTCGATCCCAATCACTTTGCGGACGCGCTGATCTTTCCGGCGTCGATCGCGGGAATGTGGGCGCTCAAGGCGCGTTCGTTTTTCGTAAGGGTCGCTTGTATCGGAGCGGTGGGCCTGCTCGCGGCTTCGATTATGATGAGCGGTTCGCGCGAAGGTTTGCTTGCGACGATATTAATTGCGGCGTACTATGCATGGCGCTCACGTTATCGCGTTCGCCTGCTCGTGATCGCAGCCGGTGTCGCCGTTGCCGCGGCGAGCGTCGAGAGCTCGGTCTTCGAACGCTTTTCGAACGCATTGCAGACCGGCGGATCGGGGCGGACGTCGATTTGGGCCGTTGCTCTGGAAGCCGCAAAACACCGGCTGCTTCAGGGTTACGGCATCGGCAACTTTCCCGTCGCCTTCGACCAGTTTTATCTTCACGTTCCTCAACCGTATCCGTTCGGGTGGGATAGTCCCGCACACAATATCGTTCTGCATTATCTCGTCGAGACGGGATTAATCGGATTGTTCGCCGTTGGGGCGTTCTTTTGGGCGCAGTTCCGCTCGATGCGTCACGTTGACTCGCAATCGGAGCTCTACGACGAACGCATCATGATGGAGGCTGCACTCCTTGCAATAGTTTTCGTGTCGACTGCGATCGATCTCTTCCACTATAAGTATGCGTGGCTCGTGTTCTGCATGGTCGCGCTGTTGCGAAACGCCGCTCGGGGGCCTCAGCCGAGCCCTTCGATGGCCCGGACGACGCCGGTCATGATGGCGGCGCGATCGGCGCCCGCGTCGACACGTGCCTTCGCCTCGTTGCCGAGCTCGCGAAGCGCGTCCTTATCGAGCAGCGAGAGCTGACGCAGAAGCGCCGCCAGTGCGCTCGCATCGCCAGCCGGTGAGTGGAACGCACCGAGCGACGCACCGGCGCGTTTCGCTTCGCCGTCGGCGACGACGATAACGGGGCACCCGACCGACAGTGCATCGTAGAGTTTGGTTGGGACGCTTTCGTGAATTCCGCGTCGCAGCGGTACGATCGAAACGTCGGCGTTCGCGACCATCGCCATTGCGTTGTCGCGCGGAACGCTTCCCTTTATGCTTACGTTCGCGATACGCTCGCCGCGAATGCGTTCTTCCAGCCGCGACCGCTGTGCGCCGTCTCCGACGATGTCGAGCGCGATCCCGTCGGCTTTTACCAACGCGGCTGCATCGAGTAGAACGTCGACGTCGGACGCGACTCCCAAGTTGCCCGCGTATATCGCCGTGAACCGGCCCCCGTTCGACGAGGAGTGAGGGGCGACCGCGCGCCGTTCCGGCGCGTTGGGCGCCAGCACGAGACGCGACTCGCCGATACCGCGGCGTGCGATCTGAGCGGCGGCCGTGGGGGTAACGGCAACGACGAGATCGGACCGGCGATAGAGCGTGCGCGCGACGAGCTCGACCGCGCGCGACAGCAGACCGTCGGACTTCCATTCTCCCATTGCAATAGCGATATCGGGGAAGACGTCGCGCACGTCGGTAACGAGCCGGGCGTCGTGACGAAGCGCTGCGACGATACCGGGAAGAGCCAGCGTGATCGGCGGCGAGCTGACGACGATGACGTCGAAATGTAGCCGCGTCGCGAGCATATAGAGCGAGGCCGACAGTGCGGCCGAGATCCAGTGCACGAATCGCGAACCTTTGCCGGCAAATAGCAGCGACGGCAGCCGTACGACGCGCGACCGCTTCACGCGTTCTACCGAAAAGAAGGGTCGGTGCCCCGGTTGAAAGCGGCCGCTCGGAAACGACGGAAAGTTGGTGACGACGGTGACGTCGTGCCCGGCCTCGCCGAGCGCGTCAACGAGCGATTCGACGCGCAACGCGCCCGCACTGGGCTCGGGCGAATAGAAGTGCGTTATGACGGCGACATTCACGTACTCGCTCCACCGGCCACGGTATCGAGCCGGAGGGCGCGTTCGGGCAGGCTGCCGAGCGTGGAACCGATGAGTCGTGCCCGGCAATCGCCTCGAAGCGCGTAGAGGTCCCAGCGGCTAGCGGCTTCGCCGAATGCGGGCTCGCCGAACATGACCGAAAGCACGTGCATTTGCGCGACGTGAAATGCGTGGTACTTCAACGTTGCAAGATGCGGCCGGTTCGTGCTGCTACGCATGAGGCTGTAGAGCGTCCACCAGCCCGTATCGTATCGATCGAGCCATCGCAATAGCGTGCGCGAAGTCCGCTCGACCATGACGCCGATCCAGCCTTCACCGCTGCGTTTCCACAGCTCCCAGAGTCCCCACAGCGCGAAGATACAGCCGTTGAGCACGTGCGGAGCGTGCCGGTTCCCGACTTCTTCTAAAAAGAGATCGTCGCGATCTTCCCACACGACGCCGCCGTGCGAGACGTCGACGAGAAACGGCATCGCGGCGCGAACTGCCGCCTCGTAAAATCCGTGCTCCGGTTCGAGTGACGCGGCTCGCAGAAGCACCGAAATCGCTTGGCCCTGGGCCATCGCCGAACACCATCCGGTGCCGGCGTCGTACTTATTCCACGGAAACTCGAACGGATACGATCCTTCGATCTCGCCGCTTTGGTAATCGCGAAACCACTCGGCTTGCGCGATGAAGTCACTCCTGGCATGCGGGTCGGACGTCCGGCAAAAAACACCGTGACGGTGGAGCGCATACTGGGCGATGCGAATCGGGTGATAGTAGTGCTGCGCCTCGCTGAGCAGAACGCCTTGCCGATCGCGCGGCGCGCTGGTCCACTCTTCGCCGTAAATGCCGTCGCCGGGATCCCACAAAATAAAGTACTCTTCGGCCCCGGGTTGAGCTAACGACTTGAGGGACCAGTTTCGGCGATGCGACCACGATAATGGGAAGCCCAACGCCAAACGACGCAAAACGCTCATGCCACTGCCTCCTTTACCAAGGGCTGGAAGGGGCGCCCAAGGACGTAACACGAGAAGCCGCAGCGCTGCCAATCGGCGGTTGCGAAAAACCGCCGCGTATCGACCAACAGGCGCGTTCGAACCAGCGGCGCGATCTCGACCGGATGAATGTTCTTAAATGCCGAGTGCGGGGTGACCAAGACGATTGCGTCCGCATCGCGAACGGCGTCCTGGAGCGACGAACAAAGCGGGCGTTCGAAATGCGTGACGAGCGGATCGTAAATCGCGGTCGAATATCCGCGCTCGCGTAAAAGCGCATCGATACTGGCGGTCGGGCTTTCGCGAGCATCGCCGACGTCGGCCTTATATGCCGCGCCTAAGAGCGCGATCTTGCGGAAGGTCGACGGTGCGAGCAACTCCGCCAGGCGGTGTACGATGCGGAAGGGCATTCGATCGTTGACGCGCCGTGCCGATTGAATGAGCTCGGTAGCGATCGGATTTGCGCTCGAAAGAAATTGCGGATCGACGGGTATGCAGTGGCCGCCGACTCCCGGGCCGGGCTGCAGAATCTCGACCCGCGGGTGACGGTTCGCCAGCTCGATCGCTTCCCATACGTCGACGCCGAGATCCTCGGCGATCACCGCGAGTTCGTTGGCAAAGGCGATGTTGACGTCGCGAAACGTGTTTTCGGCGACCTTCACGAACTCGGCCACCGCCGTGGACGTCGTCTCGATGGTGCCTTCGCAGAACGATGCGTAGAGCTCGCGCACGATCTCGGCGTCGACAGCCCTGCGCCCGCCCACGACGCGCGCGTTGGTGCATAACTCGCGCATAATCGCACCAGGAATAACCCGCTCCGGACAATGCGCTACGTAATAATCGTCGATAGACTTTCCGTGCACGCGAAGCGCGTACTCGAAGATGCGCTCGGTGGTCCCCGGCGGCACCGTCGATTCGAGAACGAGAATCGACTCCGGTTCGGCCACGGCCGCTATGGCGTCGGCTCCGGCGCGAACGTATCCGAGATCGGCCTTCCCTTCCGACGTCGGCGTAGGAAGACACAGGACGTATGCCTGCGCGATCGGAACGCGATCGACGACGTGAAACGTCCCTTCGGCGAGTGCCTTGGCCACCGCGTCGCGCACCGCGGCTTCGGCCGGCGGTATTCGTCCGTTCTGCAAGCTTCGGCGCAGCGCTGTATTCGCGTCGTAGCCGTAGACGCGATGTCCGCTTCGCGCGAAAAGTGCGGCGGTGGGCAGGCCGATGTAGCCGAGTCCGATGACGGCGATGTTCACGTCTTAGTCCCTCCCTTAACGGCCGAGGCGAGTTCGCGCATTTGCGTGCGAACGTCGTAGTCCGACCTGATGCGTTGCCGCGCGCGACGCGCGCGCGCGAATGCGGCGTCCGGATTTTTGTAAACCTCTTCGAGCGCAGCCGCGAGCGCCGCAGCGTCGTCCGCGCGAACGAGCCGGCCGCAGCCGTCGTCGACGAGCTCGCCGACGCTGCCGGAGTCCGTAGCGACCACCGGCACGCCAAACGCCATCGCCTCGAGTAGCGCCGACGGGACCCCTTCCATCATCGTCTCTCCGTTGCAGCGGCTTGCGAGGACGATCGCCGAAAAGTGCCGGTCGCGGTACCATTCGTGCAGCCGTTCCTGCGGAACGAAACCCGCGAAGTCGACCGCACCCGCGATCCCAAGCGTCCGCGCGGTTTCGCGGAGCCGGTCATGCAGGGGGCCGGCGCCGCACAAGGTGCAACGCACCGGTATGCCGCGGCTGCGCAGCACCGACACCGCAGCCAACAGAACGTCGTGACCTTTGACGGGTACGAGTGCTGCGGGACACGCGATGCGGAACTCGCCGGCGGGACGTGGGCGCTCGTTCACGGCCGGCGGCACGACGGTTCCCAAGCGCAGTTCCATAACGCGTCCGTCGAGACGAGGCATGCGCTTTTTCAGATCGGACGCACCGCGCGCTGATATCGCGCGAACGAATGCTACGCTGCGCTCTTTCACGTCGAACGCGTTTCGTTCGTAAATATCCCAACGGTGCGCCGTAGCGCTCCACGGAATGTTGGTCGCCTCTCCGGCGATCATAGCAACCGTTGCCGGCGTAGATATCCAGTACGCGTGGATGTGATTGAAACGCGACTCCGCCGCCCAGTCGGCCAAGGCCAAGGCTTTCACGATCACCGAGGCATTTTTAAGACGGCCGCGATCGCGCGACAAAAAGACGGCGGCAACGGCGCGCAGCGCGGCCGGATGGCGCAGTGCGCGTACCGCGCGCGCGAGCAGCGTAAGATCGACGAGCGGCCACGCGAGGACTTCAACGCCCGGGGGAACGGGATGGCGCGCGGGGCCCGCGGGCGGCCGAACGGGCACGACGGCGATTTGTTGGAAGTGTTTTGTCAGCTCGGCGAGCTCGGTACCCAAATAGCCCTCCTGCGTTCCGAACGGAAAGCGCGAGGTGACGACGACGAGTCGCTTGGCTTCACCGCTCATGACGCCGCCTCGACGAGCTCCAAATAGAGATGCCGGTGCCTTTCGACCATGAGCTCGATGGTATAAGCCGTGCGTGCGTGCTGCTCGGCACGATTTGCAACTCGGCGCCGCGTCTCGGGACGTGCGTACGCAAGTTCTATACGCGATGCTATCGCGCGCGGCTCGTAACCCGCACTGATAAAGCCGAAGCGTCCCTCGCCGAGCATATCGCGCGCTCCGCACCAGGGCGTCGTGACGATCGGAACGCCCGCGAACATCGCCTCGAGCAGTGCGAGGGGCATGCCTTCGAACCACGACGTCATCAGCAGCAAGTCGACGCCCGGCAGCAGCTCGCGCACGTCCGAGCGATAGCCGAGAAACCGCACTCGGCCTTCCAGGCCGAGATCGCGTGCGGCCTGAGCCAGCGCGGCTTCCTCCACTCCCGACCCCGCGAAGAACAAGACGGCGGTGTCGCGCGCGGAGCGATTGAGGGCGGCTAGTGCCTGCAGTGCCAAATCGTGATTTTTTTGATACTCCATGCGACCGATGAGCATGATCGCAAACTCGTCGTCGAGCAAACCGAGCTGCGCTCGAGCTTCGGTACGATCTCCCGGCTCGGGAGGCCACGCCAAGCCATTGGGAATGACGACCACTTTCTCGAGCGGTAAATTCTCGAACTTAGTAAAACTAAGGCGCTGCTCGCCGAAGAATGTGACGAACCGCGAGGTTGCGCGGTGTAGCGTCCAATCGGCAGCTCGCTCTGCCGGCGTGCGCCGCACATCGCACGGATTATGCTCGGTGTGAACGACCCGCGAAACGCTTGCAAAAAGTGCCGCAGCTCGTCCCCAATACCGACCAACGTGCGTATGCGTGTGAACGATGTCGGGTTTGTAGCGACGGATTTCGCGTACGAGCCTGCCCATGAACAGCCGGTCCTTGCGGTCGCGGCGTCCGGCGCTAAAAAGCCGGAACGGGAACGCGGCGCCGGTTCCCGGCGCGGGATCGTAGATTGTGAGGAGCGCGGGTTCGACGTCTTCGTTCGGCAGGCGTTTAAGCAGCTCGACCACCATGTTTTCGGCTCCATAGCCACGTACCGACGGTAAAACGTGAAGCACGCGTACTCCGCGTCTCATGCAGCCCGGTGAAAAAGAAATTCGCAGAACGTTTGAAACAGCACCGCAACGTCGAGATACGGCGACCAATTTTCGACGTACTCGAGATCGTAGGCGAGCTTTTCGGTCGCCGCCGACGTGTCGAGTACGCGGCGCATGTGCATTTGCGCCCAACCGGTGATTCCCGGGCGCACGAGGTGCCGTTCGTCGTAACGCGGCAGGCTCGCGCGAAACAGATCGACGAACACGGGACGCTCGGGACGGGGGCCGACCAGCGACATGTCGCCTTTGATCACGTTGAAGAGCTGCGGCATCTCGTCGATGCTCAGGCGACGCAATATCGTGCCGACGCGCGTTTTGCGCGGATCCTTTTCCGAAGCCCACACTGCGCCGACCTCGTTCTCCGCGTTCTGTCGCATCGAGCGAAACTTGAGTATTCCGAAACAGCGGCCGCCCGCTCCGATGCGTTCCTGGGTGTAGAAAATGGGACGGCCCGTCTCCAGGAACACCGCAATAGCTGCGACCAGCATCACCGGAGCGAAGAGCAGCAATGCCACGCAGCCGAAGAAAACGTCCATGAACCGTTTGAGGAGCTGAGCTCGCGGAGTGCACGCGCGTAAGCGCGCCGGAACGATCAGTACTTGGTGCCCGTCGGTCTGCAGCGTCAAATCGTAGCACTGCCGTACGACCTTCGGTGGTGCGAACGCCAAGCGCATGTGCTCGCGCGCGGCCACTTCCATGACGTGTGCGAGCACGTTGGGCTGAATCATCTCGGTGAAGACGAGCAAGTCGCAACCCCACGTACGCGCGCGGTTGAACCAATCGATGCGCTGCAGTTTCGGATCGCGGCTGAGATCGATCTGCGCGACGGCCTCTTCGATGTCGTCGACCGCGATGAGCATGGCCCAGGAGCTCTCGCCGAGATCGAGGCTTTGGAGAACGCGGTCGATGTTCTCGGAGGTCCCGACGACCGCCACTCTGCGCGGGCTAGCGAGCCATTGCTTCTGTCGTACGCGGTGGAGGACGGCTCGCGACGTTCCTACCAGCGCCACCGAAAAAAGCAGCGTAAACGCCAGTCCGACGCGCGACGTCGATATGCCCGGATCCAGCGTGAAGAGGACGAACTGCGGGACCGTGCCCACCAGCAATGCAGCGACGGTGTAGTAGAGCTCGTCCTTCATCGACAGCGCGTACGTTCTGCGATATAAACCGAGCCGGTCGAACACCAGCACCCAAAGCACGAGCGAAACGGCCGTGCCGACGAGTAAGTGACCGACGATGCGTTGCGACTCCCAGTGATGGAAGCCGATTGCAGCGCCTAACGCGCTGGCGACGACGAAGAGCGCGAGATCGCTGACAACGAGCAAGGCAACCCACGGCGCAGGATACGCTCCCGACACGCAGCGAGCCGGACTCGTCGCGAGCTGGCGCGTCCTTTCCACGATGCGCGTCGACATGGCTCACATCGTAGTCTGCGGCGGTTTTGCAGCCGAGAGTCCTTCGCACTACCGTTTGCGACTCGCGGACAAAGGACTGAGGTCCCTGCTGCAGATGTCCCTAAGCGTGAGTCGTGACGTCCTTACGTAGAACGTGGGCCGTATCGTACGCTTTGAGCGTGACCCCCCAGATCACGCCGTGGGCGCACGCGAACGCCCTATCACAAATAGAGGATTTGCAGGCCGGCATCCACGGCGCGCGTGACGGCGAACGTCTTTACTGGGCGATCCTGAAGCGCTGGCGCCTCTTTCTGACGATCGCATTCGGGTTCGTGGCGCTCGTCGGCATCGCCACGTTTCTCGTGCCGAAATCGTACACCACCAAAGTACAACTGCTAGCCGGCCGTTCCGACACGAGCACCGTCGATACCGACAAGAGCACCAATCTTCCGATTTTGAACGCGCTGGTGCTGGAAAGCGGCGTACAATCCGCCGAGACGCTGGCCGCGCTCGCGCAGCAGCGCGATACGGCTGCGGCGGTCACCGACCGGCTCGCACTCGGCGTCTCGCCGAACGAGCTTCTCAATAGCGTAAAGGTTCATCCGGTCGTCAACACGGCGCTTCTCGATTTATCGGTGACGTGGAGGTCGGCCGAGGAGTCGGCTCGCATCGCCAACGCATTCGCCGAGGCGTTTATCGAGCAAGAGCGAGACTTCGTTCGTATTCAAGCGGAAACCGCAATCGGCTTCCTTTCGAACGAGCTTCCCGATGCTGAGGCCAAAATGCGCGCTGCGGCGTCGCGTTTGGCGCAGTTTCAATCCGAGCACGGATACATCGACGCGACGGCACACGGTCAGGACATGATCTCTCGGGTCGCCGTTGTGGACCAGAAGCTCGACCAGCTCAAGGTCGACGAAAGCGAAGCGGCGGCGCTGCTCAAGAGCGCAGAGAGCCAGCTAGGCCGTTCGTCGAGCACGATCGACAGTGCGGTTCAAGTGCAGCAAAACCCAGTCGCGTCGAATCTGCGAGCCAAACTAGCCGACGTCGAAACGCAATTGGCCGACGCCGAAGAGCGCTACACGCCGGCGCATCCACAGGTTATCGCGTTGCGCTCGCAGCGCCAGGCGCTGATCGCGCAAATAGCCGCGCAGCCATCGCAGGTCGTCGGCCAGACGACGGTCGCTCCCAACCCGCTGTATCAGGCGCTCACGCAGCAGGCCGCGACGTATAGCGCGCGGATTCAGGGCGATCGCAGCCAGGCGCGCGCTCTGGAGGCACAACGAAAGTCATACGACCGCACGGTCAGTCAGCTTCCGCAAGAAGCGGTGCAGTTTGCAGCCATTCAAGAAGACGCTAAACGCTCCGCGAACGTCTACAACGCTTTGGCCCAGAAATATAACGACGCACAGATCGCCAAGGCGACCGCGATTAGCGATCTCGTCATCGCACAGCCGGCCAGCGCGCAGGCCGCGGTGCGATCGCCGAATCTCGTCATCAACCTCGCAGTTGCGCTGATCGTCGGGATCCTTCTCGCGATGAGCGCGATCTACGTTCTCGACACGATCGACCGGCGTCGCGTCAACAGAGGTTTGGCCGCCTATCTCGGATTGCCGATCGTCGCGCGCATTCCCGCGTTTGACGCGGTCAGCCGGCGAATGCTGCCATGGGTACAATCGATGACCGTTGAGGCGTTCCTTCACCTCTGCGTCGCGTTGGGCCTCAAGAACGGCACGGTGCGAACGCTCGCCGTCCTCAGCGGAAACCGAGGCGAGGGAAAATCGACGATTGCCCACCACCTCGCAAAAAGCTTGGCGCAGCTCCAGCCGGGCGTTCTTCTGATCGACGCGGACTTGCGGCGCCCCACATTGCACGAAAAAATTCCGTGTGAGTGCACGCCCACACTCGCCGACGTGCTGGCCGAAAAGATTTCTCCGGAGGATGCCGTGCAGCACGTCGCTCCCGGATTGCACGTCTTGGCGAGCAGTCCGGGAACGGCCGATTCCGTGCAGCTGCTTCAGTCCGGGCTCGACGCGCTGCTCGCGTGGGCGCGGCAAAAGTACGCGATGGTCATCGTCGATACGCCGGCCCTCCCCGCGGTCTCCGACGGTTTTATCGTCGCTACGAAAGTCGACGGTTCGCTTCTCGTCGTCAAGGAGAATACTTCCGACGAAAAAACGCGCATCGCCGTCGCTCACCTGCGGCTAATGGGAATTCAGAACATTTTGGGCATCGTGCTCAACAACGTAGCCGTCGAACGAACCGACTATCACGATTATCTCGCTCCCATACCGACTCCGGCCCTTCGCGCGTGAACCGAGTGACGACCGTTACCGTCGTCCTTCCGGCTTACAACGAGGGGCTGGAGATGGCGCATTCGCTAACGGTCTTGGCGGAGTATTTAGCGCTTCATCGCGGCGGCTACGAATTTCGTTACCTCATCGTCGACGACGGGAGTACCGACGAGACGTTTGAGGTCGCAACGAGATTCGCGCGCTGGCGACCGAACGTGCGCGTTCTCAGGCACGACCGTAACCGCGGCGTGGGCGCGGCTCTGCGAACCGCCTTTGCCGACCTCCGGACCGATTTCGCACTCGTTTTGGACGTCGACCTGAGCTACACGCCCGCCCTGGGCATGCAGTTAATTGAAGTCCTCGATCGAGAGGGCGCCGATATCGCGCTGGCGTCTCCGTATCTTCGCGGAGGATCGGTCGTCAACGTCCCCTTCGTTAGGCGCCTTCTAAGCCGCGAGGCCAACCGTATTCTATCGCTGGCAACGGGTGGACGATGCGTCACGCTCACCTGCATGGTTCGGGCATATCGAGTCGATGCGCTGCGGCAGATAGAGTTTAGCGACGACGGAAAAGCTGCGATCGCCGAGATCGCTCTGACCGCCATTCGCAAGCAGATGCGCCTTATCGAGGTTCCCGCAACACTGCAATGGAGCCCGGCGCGCCGCCGGGATTGTCGCCGGATCGACGTCGCTGGCGTTCTCGCTCAGATTTGGGGGACGTTACGGCTCGCGTTTCGCCATCGGCCGTCGTTGTGGTTGGCCGTTCCCGGTTTGTTTCCGGGTCTTCTGCCGATAGTCGTTGGCGCACTCCTGATCGCGCACGTCGGCGCGACCGCGATCGAGGCCGGCACCATCGCGACCCTCGTCATTCAGTACGCAAGCCTCGCGCTTTTTACGAGTCAGGTCACTACGTTTTTCGCGCGCGCATCACGGCGAAAGCGCGATCTTCTTACAGAGGGAGTAAGCGACAATGGTTACAGCCTGCCACCCCGCGTCGTCTAGGAAGCTTCCGTCCGACCAGGACGCATCGGGGCGTACCCTCGGTTCCGAGGAGCTTGCGGCTGTGTTCGCGGCGATTCGAAGCGGCACGCTCACGAGCACGAAGGGAACGTTCGTGCGTGAATTGGAAACGCAGTTCGCCGCGATGCTCGGCGCAAAGCACGCGTTTGCGTGCTCTTCGGGAACCGCTGCTATCCACTGCGCGGTGGCCGCGCTCGACCCCAATCCCGGCGACGAAATCGTCACCTCGCCGATCACCGACATGGGTGCGATCGCGCCGATACTCTATCAGGGCGCAGTCCCGGTGTTCGCCGACGTCGATCCGCTCTCGTGTAACGTTACCGCCGCTTCGGTCGCAGAACGCATTAGCGATCGCACGCGTGCGATCGTCGCGACCCATCTTTTCGGCAATCCGTGCGAAATCGCGGAGATCGTGGCCCTCGGCGAACGGGCCGGCATTCCAGTCATCGAGGATTGCGCGCAAGCCTTCCTGGCAAAGTACGACGGGCGCTTCGTCGGCACGATTGGTAAGATCGGGTGCTTCAGCTTGCAGCAGGGCAAGCACATTACCACCGGCGAGGGTGGGCTCGTCGTCACCGACGACAGCGACCTCGCTCGGCGAATCAATCTGTTCATCAACAAGGCGTGGGGCTACGGAGACACGGATCCCGACCATTATTTCTTGGCGTTGAACTATCGCATGTCCGAACTCTGCGGAAGCGTCGCGCGCGCCCAGCTCAACAAACTGCCAGGAATCGTCGAGCGGCGGCGCCGGCTCGCGAAAGTTCTTTCCCGGCGCCTGCGCGGCAGCGAATCGCTTCTCACGCCCGTCGTGCTTCCCGGCGCAGAGCACAGCTTTTGGAAGTACTGCGTTCGGATGGCTCCCGGCGTTTCGGCCGACGCGGTGTTTGACGTCGCGCGGTTGCTGCGCGATCGGGGAATTGCCAGCGCGCCGCGATACATTCAAAAACCGGCGTTCATGTGCGAGGTATTCCTACGTAGAAAGACGTTCGGCAGCAGCGGGTACCCTTTGAGCCTCGCTCGGCCCGACGCGCTGGATTACAGCCCCGAACGCTATCCCGGAACGTTTAACGCTCTCAAGCGCATACTCGTCGTTCCGTGGAACGACCGTTACGAGATCGACGACGTGGAGTACATAGCGGATGCGCTGGTCCAGGCGGCTGAATCGCTCACTTTTGAAGAGGTGGCGTCGTGAAAAGTTTACGTTTTGCCGTCGTCGGCACGGGCTCGATTGCGCTCGCCTACGAGGCGGCCTTCGCCGCAACCGACGGCGCTGAGATCGTCGCAGCCTGCGACGTTCGGGCTCCGGCGGTTCGGTCGTATGCCAAGCACGCGGGCTGCAAGGCGTACACATCGGTTCGTGCGATGCTATCGGGCACGCCATTCGATGCGGCCGTCGTGTGTACGCCGCCGGTGTTCCACGAGGACGTGGCCTGCGAACTCCTGCGCTGCGGAAAGCACGTACTCTGTGAGAAGCCGCTCGCCATCAGCCTTCGTGCCGCACTTCACATGCTCGCTACGGCGGCGCAGTACGGGACGATCCTCACTATGGCGTCAAAGTTCCGGTACGCCGCCGACGTACGCAAGTGCCGCGAGCTCGTGTTGAGCGGCGCGATCGGAGAGTTGGTGTTCGTCGAAAACGCCTTCACGTCGCACGTCGACATGCGCCGGCGCTGGAATTCCGATTCTTCGGTCAGCGGCGGCGGAGTGCTCATCGACAACGGAACGCACGCCGTCGACATCTTGCGGTACTTTCTCGGAAACCTCTGCGACATACAGGTCGTCGAAGGCCGTAAAATGCAGGACCTGCCGGTCGAGGATACCGTGCGTCTGTTCGTCCATAACGAGCGCGGGGTCATGGGTTCTGCAGATCTCTCGTGGAGTATCGATAAGGAGCTCGAGACATATCTGCGCGTCTACGGAAGCGCCGGAACGATACTCGTCGGATGGAAGACGTCGAAGTTCCGGCGTCAAGGCGAAACTGAATGGCAGACGTTCGGTAGCGGCTACGACAAGATCCAAGCGTTCCGCGATCAAATCGACAACTTCAGTGGAGCGATTCGCGGCACGTCCGAACTGATCGTAACGCCCACCGACGGCTTGGCGTCGGTTCGGGTGATCCAAGCGGCATACGCGGCGCTCGCACGTGCCCGATGGGAGCGGATCGACAGCGAACGAGAGACGGTTCACGCGGAAACGGGGATCGTCGAACGAGAGATGGTGGCATCCTAATGGCCGTGCATCCGACCGCCATCATCGAACCCGACGTCCTCATCGGGAAGAATACGGCCGTTTGGGACAACGTGCACATCCGCCATTCCTCGCGAATCGGCGCGGACTGCATTGTCGGTGAGAAGAGCTATATTGCGTACGGGGTGCGCATCGACGATAAAGTAAAAATCAATGCGTTCGTTTACGTCTGTACGGGCGTCGAGATCGAGCGCGGCGTTATGATTGCCGCGGGCGTGACGTTTACGAACGATCGCTACCCGCGCGCCGCCACTGCGGATTTTGAGCGCCTTTTGCCGTCGGAACCGACCGACGCCACGCTGCAGACTATCGTGCGCGAGGGCGCGACGATCGGCGCCGGCGCGACCATCGGACCGGGCATCACCATCGGGCGGTTCGCGATGATCGGCATGGGCTCGGTGGTGACTCACGACGTTCAGGATTTTTCCGTCGTATGCGGAAATCCGGCGCGTATAGTCGGCCATGCGTGCTCTTGCGGCGAACGTCTCGCGGACGTCGCGGCGGCCAGTCCCGCCGGAACCGCATGTTATGCGTGCGGCGCTCAGTACGTCTTTCGAGGATCGCAAGTCGTCCCGGAATCGGTGGCGTAGTGATGCGATACGGAGTCGTCGGCGGCGGACTGCTGGGCATGACGCTCGCCTGGAACCTCAGCAAGGCCGGGCACGCGGTAACGATCTTCGAGGGTTCGCCGCGCTGCGGCGGACTTGCCGCTCCTTGGGAGTTGGGCGGCGTGGTTTGGGACCGCCACTACCACGTTACCCTCTCCTCCGACCTCGCGCTGCGCGCTTTGCTTTGCGAACTGGATCTCGAAGGCGATTTGCAATGGGTGAAAGCCAAGACCGGGTTCTACGTCGACCGAGCGTTGCATTCGTTTAGCGGAGCGGTAGATTACCTTCGCTTCCCCGCGCTCGACCCGATCCAGAAAGCACGCCTCGCATTGACGATCGTTCGCGCGTCGCGGATACGCAACTGGCGGCCGCTCGAGCGGATCACCGCCGTGGAGTGGCTCACGCGCCAATGCGGCGCCGCCACCGTCGAAAAAATATGGTTGCCGCTGCTGCGCGCCAAGCTCGGTCCGTACGCGCACAAAGCCTCGGCTGCATTTATTTGGGCGATTATCGCGCGTATGTACTCGGCGCGCGGAAACGGCCCCCAGAGCGAGCTTTTCGGATACGTGCGTGGAGGCTATAACCTCATTTTAACCCGCTTCGAGCAGCGTTTGGCGAAGCGAGGCGTCGACATCAAGGTCTCTTCTCCGGTCGAACGCATCCAAGCGTCCGAAAATACAATCGATCTCGTTACGAAGTGCGGTGCGTTTACATTCGATCGCGCCATCGTAACGCTGGCCGCACCTCTCGCAGCAAAGCTGTGCACCGGCCTGACGGCGCGAGAGCGTACGCTGGCGTCGGCCGTCGAGTATCAAGGTATAGTCTGCGCATCTGTTCTCACCGAGCATCCGCTGACGCCATATTACATCACCAACATTGCGGACGGGGCGGTTCCTTTTACGGCCGCAATCGAAATGAGCGCGCTCGTCGATCGCCGCGAGTTCGGCGGTAAGACGCTGCTCTACTTGCCGAAGTACGTGGCATCCGGCGATCCCGCTCTTCGCATGACCGATCAGGAAGTCGAAGCGACGTTTCTTTCCGCGCTGGGAAAAATGCATCCGCAGTTCGATCGCCGCGACGTCAGCGCGTTTCGCGTCTCGCGCGTACCCTACGTTTTCCCGATCCCGACGGTCGGCTATTCCGAGCGCTTACCGGCGATTCGCACGTCGCTCCCTTCGTTATTCGCAGTGAACAGCGCGCACATCGTCAACGGTACGCTCAACGTCAACGAAACGGTAAAGCTCGCACATTCGGTCACGCCCATGCTGCTGACCCCCGATTCGTCAGCGCTTAGAGAGTTGGTTCTGGCATGAAAGCCTCGTTATCGATCGACCTCGACAACAAGTGGTCCTACATGAAGACCCACGGCGACGAACGGTGGAAATCGCTGCCGTCGTACTTGGAAATGCTGGTGCCGCTCGTGCTCGACATCCTGGACGACCTGCACCTTCGGATCACGTTCTTTATCGTGGGGCGAGATGCCGCGTCGCCGCGGCACGCGGACGTGCTCTCCGAGATCACCCGGCGCGGACACGAGGTCGGAAATCACTCTTACGATCACGAGCCGTGGATGCACCGCCGGGCCCCAGCGGAAATCAATAGCGAGTTGGCACTCGCCGAGGATGTTATCGAACGAGCTACGGGTCAACGACCGCGGGGGTTTCGTGGTCCCGGATTTACTCGATCCGATCCGATACTCGAGATACTCGTTCGGCGCGGCTACCTTTACGACGCCTCGTCGCTGCCGACGTTCATCGGGCCGCTTGCGCGAGCGTACTACTTTCGCGGCGCAAAACTTTGTAAAGCCGATCGAGTAAAGCGTGAGGAGCTTTTCGGGCGCTTCGAAGACGGATTGCTGCCGAACAAGCCGCATCGAATTCGCCTAAAGAACGGCTCGATCGCCGAAATTCCCGTTACCACGTTCCCCCTGCTGCGGGTTCCAATCCACCTCAGTTACGTTCTTTACGCTGCGTCCGCCGTTTCACGCTATGCGGCGTCGGCGTACTTTCGTTCGGCGCTTTGGTGGTGCCGGCTCACAGGAACGGAGCCTTCGATTCTACTGCACCCGCTGGACTTTCTCAGCGGAGAGCAGTGCAGCGAGCTCGCGTTCTTTCCCGCGATGAAGATGGATCCAACGCTGAAGCGCCGCATCGTCATCGAGTCGCTCGAAGCGCTGAGCAGGCGTTTCGACGTGGTTCCGTTGCGCGAGTTTGCGGAGTCGACGAGCGGTGCGGCATGATAGAGACGATAACGCCGATCAGAGTCCTCATCGTCAACAAAGAGGTTTTGCTGGCAAAGGCGCTCGCTCACGTGCTTGCGGCGGAGCCGGGCATCAAAGTCGCGGGAACCGTAGCCGAGAGCGGTGCCGTCGAATCGATCGCGGCCGTAGACGTCATCGTCGTCGACGTCGATGCCGAACCGCCCGACGAAGTCCTCGCGCGGTTTAAGAGTAACGGGGAGACCGTCAAGGTTTGCGCTTTATCGTTTCACGCGCAGGGCGAGCTGATGGAACACTGTCTCGTCGCCGGTATCGACGCGTACGTCGTAAAGAGTTCGCCGCCTCAAGAACTGCTCGATGCGATACGAACGATCGGCGGAGGGCAGAGCTACGCCGATCCGCGCGTTGCCGCCTTGTTGCTGCGCGATCGTCCGCGTTCGAACCGCCGCGTGCTGTCGGCGCGCGAAAGGGAAGTCGTACGGCTCGTCGCGCAAGGTCTCACGAACAGGCAGATCGGCGGCCGGCTCATCTTGTCGGAGAAAACGATCAAGAATCACGTCAGCCACATTCTTTCAAAGCTTCACTGCAAGGGGCGCTCTCAAATCGCCGTCGCGGCGATTCGCATCGGTTTGGCCTAGCCGGCTTCCCAACGCGCACGCGAGCAGAATCAGTAGGCCCGACCAGGCTGCAATCTGAGGGGCAAATTCCATATTTCGCAGCGCGGGTGTAGCGAGGAGATACTTCGCCCACGCGGCAGCGGCGAACGCGCTCGGCGCCGCATCGAACGGATGCGTGTGAAGATCGGCCGCAGTGGTTGAAGGTGCAACGGTGTTGACGAGGACGAAGCAGAGCGTCGCAATCGCCGCGCCGGCGGCCGCCAGCAATAAACGCCGGTGGAGCGTACCCCGCAACACGGCGTAGAGTCCGCCCGCGACGCCCGCAAAGTCGAGCGCGATGACTGCACGATCGGCCCGCTGCGTCCAGACGGCAACGAGGAGCGCGACGCCGGCTGCGCCCAGCGCCCGGAACACCGGACTCGGTGCTCGCGCGGTGACGACGAGTGCCGCTGGAACAGCGATAAGGATTTGGACGTCGTGTAAGTAGAGGCCGAGCAGAAGGACTGCGGCCGGAGGAAGCAGCGCCACCATGTCTGGCTGACCCGCGCGAGCGAATGCACGTGCCAAGATAATGCCTGCGGAGAGGGAGATAGCGAACCACAGTTGCGCCATTAGAATCGCAAGACCCGGCGACGCGCCGGCTAGATAGAACAGGCGGCTCGAACTGAACTGATCTGCGGCGGGGAGCTCGGCGCGCGCCATGAGCGGCAGCACGTCGAAGAAGTATTCGGCGTTGCCGGCGACGCCGAGCATAGCTAAGCTAACGATGGCAAACGCGCCGGTCGTTGACGCGATCGCGGCGCGGGCGCGCGGTACGAGCAACAGCATCGCCAACACCGCTGCAAATCCGACATTCGGCTGAAGAAGCGCGAACGAGACTGCAACGCCGGCGGCTCGCGAACGGCCGTTCCGCAGGTAGTACGCGGCGCAGCAGAGTGCGAGCATCGCCAGCGGCGCGATCTCGCCGAACGCCACGTTGAGCAGCGTAAGTGGCGTGAGCGCCAGCAGGATGGCCGCACTCGGTGCGCGGATCGAGGCCGAGAGACACTTCGCGCCGGCTCCCGCGGCGAGGACGAGCAGCAATGCGAACAGTATCGCCGCGGCACGCATGGGCAGGAGCGATAGCACGACGAAGGGCGCCAAAGCGTATCCCGGAAGCGGAGCCGGCTCGACGTACCCGGCCGGAAGTTGCGTCGCTTCGTAGCGGCGCTCGCACGCTCGTAGCGGCTCGACGAGATATGGATCGTGGCCTCCCCGGACGGCGACGCCCGCGCAATAGAACGCTTTAAAACTTTGATGCTCGACGTTTCCGTGGAGGGCGAGTGCGAGCGAAGCAGCGCCGAGCAGAAGGAGGACTGCGGCGAAGGCGGCCCGTTCGGCGCGCGCTATCATCCGATAAACGTACTCGCCGCGAAACGAACGGCGTAGAGTCTCGCGACTACGCGGAAGGACTTTGGGTTCACGGAAGCGCGGGACGTTCGTCGTTAGCAGCGGCCGCCTTGCTGCCGTATAATTGCATACGTGGCGGAAGCCGTGTATTCGCAGCTCTTCCACGCACGCGGTCGCATGACGCGCAGCGCCGCGCTGGGAATCGCTGCCGTCGTGTTCGTGCTCGCGGTCGGACTTGCGCTGGCGGCGACGCTCAATATTTGGCAGGACGAAGCCTACACGCTCGACACAACCGCCGGCGGGTTCGCGTACGCGCTAAACCAGGCGATCCATTTCGAACAGAACGCACCGCTGTATTTTCTCGTCGTGACCTTCCTGCGGAAATTCGGCGAAGACGTGTTCTTTTTGCGCGCGTTTTCGGTCGTTTGTGCCGCGGCAACCGTGGCGCTCGTTCCGTCGTTGGTGCGGCGCTACGTTCCCAACGCCGACGGCGGCCTCGTTTCGGCCGTCGTTGCGTGCAACCCGTTTCTGATTTGGTCGGCCGTCGAAATGCGCGCGTATGCGCTGATCGTTCTTATTTCGGCGTTGCTGCTACTGACGTTCTACGACGCTTTTGTAAAAGAGCGTGCTTCGGGCTGGGCGGCGGTCGCCTACGCGATTTGCGTTGCTCTAGGTCTCTATACGCAATACTATTTGGCCTTTCTCATCGCCAGTCAGGCCTTGGCAGTCGCGCGTTGGTATCGTCCGCGATGGCTGCGTTATGCCGCGGCGGTACTGGCGGGAGTCATCGCGTTCGCGCCGATGCTCTCGACGATTCCGGCACAAGTACAAAACTTTCGGGAAGGTTTTGAAGCCCCGACGATCGCGCACGCGGTCGTAACGGTGGCGTCAATTCTATGGCACTATCTCGTCCCGCTATCTTTCCCCGGAGACGAACTCGTGTACGAGGTACTCACGGCTGCCCTCGTGCTGGCGCTCGTTCACTACCGCCCGGTCGTTACGGTTGCCGGCGGCGGCGCGATCGCGTTCGTTACCGTATGCGCCGCGGTCGCGCTTGCCGTTGCGACTTACGTGGCGGGGATCCACGTGCTCAATCGGCACGCCGCTTCATTATACATTCCAGCGACGTTGAGCGCCTTCGGCATCATCGCGTCGTTGCGAGGGGAGCTGCGATTTCGCGCCGCGTTCGTCGCCGGCGCCACCGCGATTGTGTTGTCGCTGGCATCGCTAGGCATAACGTATCGAGCGCTCGCGACGCCTGGTGACTGGATTCGCGTCGACGCCTATTTGCGGAGCCATGAGGTGCCCGGTCAGCCGATAGCGGTTTTCGAGGCGGAAAATGCAGTGCCGCTTGCTTATTACTACCGGGGGCCCAACCGAGTGGTACCGATTCCCCGCGGCGTGGATTTTCAGCGCTACGACGTTTCGAATTTCGTTATCCGGGATGAGTCGGAAATTCTTTCTGTCATGCCTCGAACGTCTCGCGTTTGGCTAATTACGGCCGGCGAATGCACGTCGGGGAACGTGAGGTTCGGGTGTTCGACGCTCGAGCATTTTGTCGCGGGCCGCTACCGGGTCCTCTCAGATGTCTCGTTCTACGGATCGCGGGTGAGGCTGCTGGAGCTTCATTAAGTGTAAATTGCACTTATGCCAGAATTTTGGCGTCTTGGCTTGGAAGGAGATCGGCCAAAATGAGGGGTACACGGAGCGCAGTTTAACGCTACTATAAGGAGTCCTGATGAAGCAGCCATTTGTGCGCTTCGGCGGTGTGCTGTTGTTGGCCACCGCTCTTGCCGCATGTTCCGGAATGAGTCAAGCCGTTCCGGCCGGACCGGCTCAATCGCAGCCATCGCAGTCCGCAGTTCACTCGGAAGCGATGCACGGCGGCGTTTTGAGCGTCACAGCGGCCGATCGCGCTTTGGCGCGCACGTTTGTCGCCAACGGTCGCCCGCACATCACGCCCGTGCGGTTCAAGAATCCGTTTGCGAAGATACAACCACATACGGGGAACTTCGGTTATCCGCTCGACATGACGTGCCAAACGAAAAAGTGCCCGGTCATGAACGCGTCGGTTGCCTACAACATCTACGTGACGCCCGACGGTAAGCAGTGCGCCACCGAAAAATGCTGGGGCAATCCCGAAGAGTTCCTCAAAGCGCTCACCGGCAGCCAACTGGCCGGCGTCGCCAAGCAGTACACCGGCGGCGACGCAACGGCTTACACCTACGGTGGAAGCGTTGCGGTGAAGTATCACCTCAACTATAGCAATACGTTCTATAACAACGATCTATTCACGATCCTTGCCGCGGCGTACAAGCACTTCAAGGCGACGGGCCTCAACGCTCAGTATCACATCTTCCTGCCGCCGGGCATCGACACGTGCTTCGATCAGTACGGCGAATGCTACTCGCCCGACAACCTTAACTCGTTCTACTTCTGTGCCTATCACACGGCGGCCA
>DASRSM010000123.1:0-3608 GCA_035656415.1 Vulcanimicrobiaceae bacterium
CGGAGAAGGACGTTCGACACCGCGCGCTCTCGAGCGGTGTGAACGATTTCCTAACCAAGCCGATCGATCCGGTCGAGTTCAAAGCGCGCGTAAACAATCTGCTCGAGCTCGCGAGTCGCCGGAAGAAGATGGCCGATCATACGGAGTGGCTGCGATCGGAGGTGGAGCGCGCAACCGAAGCGATTGCGTCGCGCGAGATCGAAACGATTCTGCGACTGACGCGCGCCGCTGAGTTTCGCGACGACATCACCGGCATGCACGTCATTCGCGTCGGGCACATTTGCGCGACGCTGGCGCGCCACATCGGCATGCCGGAAGACGAGTGCAATAAGTATCTTTTGGCCGCGCCGATGCACGACATCGGCAAGGTCGCCACGCCCGACGGCATTTTGCTCAAGCCCGGACCGCTAACCGACGACGAGTTCGCGGTCATGAAGCTGCATACGATCGCCGGTTACGAAATTCTCAAAGAGAGCGATTCGGAGATGCTGCAGCTCGCCGCGGAAATCGCGCTGACGCATCACGAGCGCTTCGACGGCGCGGGCTATCCGCACGGACTCAAGGGTTCCAAAATTCCCTTGAGCGGGAGACTCTGCAGCATCGCCGACGTGTTCGACGCGCTGACGTCGACGCGTCCGTACAAAGAAGCGTGGACGATCGAAGCCGCGGTCGAAAACATCGATGCGGGACGCGGCACGCAGTTCGATCCGGAACTGGTCGAGGAGTTCCACCACTGCTTTGACGAGGTCGTCGAGATCAAGCGACGCTTCGGGACGAGTCAGCCGGGCGCGCTGAAAAATGCCCTCGTCTACTGACGCTCGGTGAAGAAGCAGATCTTGGTCGTCGACGACAACGCGGCGGCGACGGTGCTTTACGAACGCGTGATCGGAAAGGTGTTTAACTGCGCCGCCGTTTGCTTCACCGATCCGCAGGCGGCGCTCGAATGGGCTAGCACGAACGTTCCGGACTTTGCGGTGGTCGACTACCGGATGCCGGAAATGGACGGTCTCGAGTTTATCCGGCGGTTCCGCTTGCTGCCCGATCATAGCGCGATACCGTGCGTAGTCTTAACCGCGACAAAAGACCCGGCGGTTCGCCAGCAGTCCCTGCAGCTCGGCGTCGTCGATTTTCTCACCAAACCGGTCAACCCGGATCGGCTCGTCGATACGATCAAGCGCGCGCTGAAACGACAGGGAGGTTTTCCCTAAGCGCTAGACGATTATCCGGGCATGCAGCTCGGAATGATCGGTCTAGGGCGCATGGGCGCCAACATGGTGCGCCGTTTGATGCGCGCCGGACACACGTGCGTCGTGTACGATCGCGATGCGAAGGCCGTAAAATCGTTGGCCGATGAAGGCGCCGTTGGAGCGAGTTCCATCGCCGACTTGGTTTCGAAGTTGACGCAGCCGCGCGCCGCATGGCTGATGGTTCCGGCCGGCGTCGTCGACGCGGCGATTGCCGAAATCGCGCCGTTGCTGGCCAACGGCGACGCGCTCATCGACGGCGGCAACTCGTATTACATCGACGACATTCGCCGCGCGCAGGCGCTGGTTCCCAAGGGCATCGATTATCTCGACGTCGGTACGAGCGGCGGCGTGTGGGGACTCGAGCGCGGTTATTGCATGATGATCGGCGGACCGGACGATGCGGTGAAACGCCTCGATCCGATTTTTGCGGCGCTCGCACCCGGACGCGGTTCGATCGATCGCACGCCGGGACGCGAAAAGCTCGGCGGCACGGCCGAAAACGGGTATCTGCATTGCGGACCCAGCGGTGCCGGTCACTTCGTGAAGATGGTACACAACGGCATCGAGTACGGCCTCATGGCCGCGTACGCCGAAGGACTGAGCATTCTCAAATCAGCCAATATCGGGAAGCAGAAGCAGGTCGTCAATGCGGAAACGACGCCGTTGCGCGATCCCGAGCACTATCAATACGATTTGAATCTCACCGACGTCACGGAGGTCTGGCGCCGCGGCAGCGTGATCGCGTCGTGGCTGCTCGATCTCACCGCGCAGGCGTTGGCGGAAGATCCGCAGCTCGCGAAGTTCGAAGGACGCGTCTCGGATTCGGGCGAGGGCCGCTGGACGATCAAGGCCGCGATCGACGAAGCGATTCCGGCTCCGGTGCTGAGCGCGGCATTGTTCGCGCGATTCAGCTCGCGCGGCGAAGCCGAGTTCCAAAACAAAATCCTGTCGGCGATGCGCTACGAGTTCGGCGGGCATTTAGAGCAGGGGTAGCGTGCCCAATGCGCCGACGGTTCGCGAGCTGCACGAAGCCGCGACCTCTGCTTCGATAGCCGCCGACTACTTAGCGCTCGCGGATCTGGCGCGCCAAATGATCGAGGTGTCCGAACGCACCGGCGACGCGCGCGGCATGCTCGGCCTCGCCGTCGTCGCGCTCGACGTCGATGCCGACGCTTCCGAAGCGCGTCACCTCTACGACTTGGCCGCGCCCATTCTTCGCGCCGCCGGTGACGAGCGCGGGTTGGGAAACGTGCTCGGCAATCTCGGCGAAATCTATCGGCTCGAGGGCAGCCCGCGCAGGGCCGAACAGCATGCAGAGGAAGCGCTCGACCTGTTTCGCAAATCGGGCAATAACGCGCTAGCGGGTTGGCAGCTCAGCAACGTCGCGCATTTTCGGCTGCTGCAGCGCGACGAGATCGGCGCGATCGACAATATGCACGAAGCCTACGACGAGCTCGCGCAAAATCCGGTTCCGCGGTAGCGAGTAGGATGCGAGTGACGCCGCCGCAAGCGTCAACGATCTTTTGACGCGTGGTGCCGTGCGAAGCGCAGCGGCGCATCGATCAGCACGTACGGCGAAACTTGACACGATGGGTGTGCCACGCGTATGGCATCGTGCCGTGTTAGGCTCACGGAATGAAACGCATCGAGCGCGTTCGGCTCTATCCTACGCCGCGACAAGAGCGCGCGCTACGCTTTATGCTCGACGTGACGCACGAACTCTATAACGCCCTGCTCCAAGAGCGGCGCGATGCCTACCGGTTGCGCGGCGTCAGCGTGAGCGCCAAGCACCAGTACGCCGAAATCACCGCACTACGACGCCCAAGCGAATGGATCGATAGGCGCCTGGGAGCGGTATATCGCGAGTGCGAGGATGCTGTACTCCACCGGCTGGACTTGGCCTTTGCAGCGTTCTTTCGCCGGTGTAAGCGCGGCGAGACGCCGGTTACCCCAGATTCAAACCGGCATCGCGCTGGAGCCAGCTCGAATTCCCGCACGGCAACCGCGCACTGCGCTTTGATACCGAGTAGCGGAAAGTGACGATTCCGGGTGTCGGGGCCGTGAAGCTGCGCAAAGGCCGCCGAGTTCCCGACTTTGGACGCGCCTGGATCGTCACGCGCAACGGCCGGTGGTACGCATCCTTCGAATGCGAGCGTGCCGCGCGGGCACTGCCAGCGACCGGCGCTACGCTCGGCATCGATCGCGGAGTGCACGTGCTGGCGGCACTGTCCGATGGAAAGCTGGTGCGGAATCTCAAAGTCGGCGAGTGCCGCAAAAGCGCCACGGCGCGCTTGCAACGCGAACTCGAAGCCCTCACGAAGCGTGATGCCGGTGGGCGGGTGCGCAACGCGCGCGATGCCC
>DASRSM010000124.1:0-3262 GCA_035656415.1 Vulcanimicrobiaceae bacterium
CCGCAGCGTGTTCGTATGAATCCCCAGTGCGTTAGCGGTCTCGCGCATGGCAAATCCGTTGCGCGCCAAAGCCAGAACCGCGTCGGCTAGGTTCTTTCCGCCGCGCTGTTCCAGCAGCGGAGTCAGGAGATCGTCGATGAAGGTGCGCCGCGCTTCGAGATCGCCCCCGATGACACGCGGTACGAGCACGTCGTCGAACGCGCACACCCGCGGACGCTTCCGGTAGCGCAGGAGCGAGAGCGCCTCGCGGTAACTGGCACGCGCACCCTCGACGCCCCGGTGCGCGCGACCGGTGACGACCGAAACTTCCGGATCGAGCGCGGCGGCCAACGCGCCGGCATCCACCTGCTCGGGTGCCAAAAACGGCACGCGATCCAGAACGACCGAAACGAGCTGGTCGGCGCCGTACGTTCGCAGCGCTTCGCGGACGCGCGACGCGACGCCGTCGCGGCGCAAAAAGCCCTCGCGCCCGAGCGGCATCTCTTCGGGCAGAACGGCGATTGCCGCGCGATACGTCTTTTCCGGATCGAACCCGAGCAGCCGCACGCGTTCCAGCGCGGCCGGCGTCAACTCGCCGTCGGATTCGAGCAGCGAGAGGACCGACGCATAGCCCAGCGTCGCTTCGAGCGACGCGAGCTCGCGTTGGTGTGCGATGTGAATGGCCGCTACGAGCGCCGCGTACTCGGCGGCGCGATGATCGAGCTCCGAGAGCGGCTCGTCACCCTCGACGATCCACACCGCACCCACGAATTCCGCGCCGAGGCGTATGGGGCACGCCAAACGCGCGACCAATCCGATCTGAGGCATTGCGGGAACGCGAATGGGTTTCTCGCTCGAACGCAGACGCCGATCGAGCCCCGATGCCTGCATGACTTCGAGCATTGCCGCCGGCGTTTGTGCGTTCTCGAGCGTTTCTTTTCGAATCGGGTCGGCGCGTTCGTCGATCGTGCAGCTCGCGAGCAGCTTTCCGTGCGGATCCTCAAACGTTACCGAGCGCCCGATCAGCGGTCCGAGCGTACGCGCGAGATCGTCGAGCGTCGCTTCGCGCGAAGCGGCGCGCATCAGCGCGTGGTGGATCTGTTCCGAGCGTTCGATCACGCGATACGGCTCGGCCATGATCGCGCGATGCAGCTCTTCGGTGATGCGCGCGAACGGAATATCGAAGGGAATCTCGACGAGCGGCAAAAACGCGCGGTCGGCCGCGTCGCGCTCGGCTTTCGAGAACTCCGGGACGTAACGCCCGACGGCTAGCCCCACGCCGGCGACGCCGCGCACGGCCAGCGCCTCGATCAGCTCGCGCTGAGCCGCCGCATCCTTCGGCCAGCTATAGCCGGTGGTCAAGAGGAAGTAGCCGGCCGGCACCCAGGGCGCCGGTTCGGGCATATCGACCACGTGCGACCAGAGAACGGAACGGTCGAGCCCCGTCTCCCCCGCTACCACCCGGCTGCCCTGGAGCACGCGCAAGCGAACCACGTCGCGCACGCTCAGCGGTGTGGCTTTTTTGGACTCTTCCTCCAAAAAGGGCGGTAAAATTGTGCCGGACATACCTGGCATCGACCTGTGCGCTCCGCTTACACTCGAAACGGAACACTTCCTTGCCTATGAACACCATCAGCACGCCGAACGTCATCGACCGGCGCTCCGCCGCGGTTCCGCGCGGAGTCTCCGTCGCCCATCCCATGGCCATCGAGCGCGGCGCCGGCGCCCGCGTGTGGGACGACCGCGGCAACTCTTATATCGATTTCGTGGGCGGCATCGGCACGCTCAACCTCGGTCACGCGCATCCGAAGATCGTCGAAGCGATCGCGGAGCAAGCCAAGCGGCTGACGCACACCTGCTTTCAAGTGGCCACGTACGAGCCGTACGTTGCGGTCGCCGAAGCGCTCAATCGCCGCGCGCCGGGACCGTCGCCGAAGAAGACGCTGCTGCTTTCGACCGGCGCCGAAGCGACGGAGAACGCGATTAAGATCGCGCGCGAATACACGCGGCGCCCGGCAGTGATCGCCTTCGCGCACGGTTATCACGGCAGAACGCTGCTCGCGCTTTCGATGACCGGCAAGAACGCGCCGTACAAGCAGCATTTCGGTCCGTTCTGCACCGAGGTCTATCACGCGCCGTTTCCCTACGAGCATCACGGGATTACCAGCGAGCGCGCGATCGCCGCGCTCGAAGACATTTTCGAAAGCACCGTCGCTCCCGATCGCGTCGCCGCCATCATCATCGAGCCCGTGCTGGGTGAAGGCGGATTCGTGCCGGCGCCCGCGCAGTTCATGCGCGACTTGCGCGCGATTACGACGGCGCACGGCATCGTGCTCGTTGCCGACGAGATTCAAAGCGGATTCGGACGCACCGGTAAGTTTTTCGCAAGCGAACACTACGGCATCGAGCCGGATCTCATCACCGTCGCCAAATCGCTGGCCGGAGGATTGCCGCTTGCGGGCGTGACCGGCAAAACCGAAATCATGGACGCGCCCGAGCCGGGCGGTTTGGGCGGAACCTTTGCAGGCAATCCGGTCGCGTGTGCCGCGGCACTCGCGACGTTCGAACTCATGGACGAGGCGTTCTTGGTACGCGCGCGCGAGATCGGCGCGCGTTTGACCGTCGAGTTGCGCTCGCTTCAATCGCGTTTCTCGCAGATCGAAGACGTGCGTGGATTGGGCGCGATGGTCGCCATGGAACTATCGTCGGGTGCCGACCAAATCGTCGAGGCCGCGCGCGAGCGTGGGCTGCTGCTTCTGCTGGCCGGAAAACGCAACGTCCTTCGCATCTTGGTTCCGCTCGTCATCGACGATTCCGATTTGGACGAAGCATTGAAGATACTATCAAACAGCGTCGAGCAAGTTCTGGGTAAATGAACGAACGAGAACGTAAAGTCTACGATTACACGCAAACCGTTTTGGATCTGATCGATGCGCGGCAAATCACACCCGCCGACGCCAAGTGGATCACGCAAGAAACGGTCGAGTCGTTCCGCAACCACGTCAATCCCGGGTTCCTCGAATACCGCAAGGCGACGAACGTCGACGGCGCGGAGGCCGTCGTCGAGTGGTCTGACGCGGGTCCGAACTCGTACCGTGACGTCACCGGCCGCGAATACATCGACTGTCTCGGCGGTTTCGGTATCTTCAACGTCGGTCATCGCCATCCAAAGGTCGTCAAAGCCGTGACGGATCAGTTACGCCGGCAGCCGCTGCACAGCCAGGATCTGCTCGATCCGCTGCGCGCGATGCTGGCAAAAACGCTGTCGATGCTCACGCCGCCG
>DASRSM010000125.1:0-48582 GCA_035656415.1 Vulcanimicrobiaceae bacterium
CCGATGCCGATTCGAGCCGCATCATCAATGACGACATCACGCCCAAGATGAAGGCGGGCGATCCCGACGGTGCCGTCTCTTCCGGCGTCGCGGACATGCTGGTAACCGCCGATCCATCGTACAAGCTGTCCGAGCTGCAAACCCCCGAGCCGGAAAGCGCGACCGGCGGGACGGCCAATACGATCGGCATCGTTATCTTCGGCGTTTTCTTCGCCGGCATAGCCTTGTGGATCGCCTTCGTCGTCATCTCGCAAATTCTCGCGGTGGTTCGCTACGGCTATCTGATCGTACGCGAGGGGCCCAAAGCAGCGGCCAAGGACATGAAAAAGTCCGCATTCTTCGGCGGCACCGCGAGCGGCTGGAGCAGCAGCGGTAGCGGCGGCAGCTCGTTCGACGGCGGCGGCGGCGATTTTTCGTCCGGGGGAGGGGACTTCGGTGGAGGCGGAGCCTCGGGAAGTTGGTAATATCAGAGGTATGCTCAAACGCGCGTCGGTTCTCACCGCACTCATCGGGCTGATCTGCGCAGCCGCGATTCGCCCTACGCACGCCGCCGATCAAGTCGTCTATCAGTTTGCCGCGTTGCGGGGCGGAGTCGATCAGTGTCAATGGTTCGACGATAACTTGAACGACCGCACGGAAGGTGCGCTCGTTCGCCAGGCTGACGCGCTGTATAATCGCGTCGCTTTACCTCCCGCAGCTCCCGTGAACGTTACGCAGACCGCAACCGCGTCGAGCGGCGCGACGCTGCTCGGATTTACCGTTGGCGGGACAACGCTGTGCGCGGGGTCGGACGCGATTCGTCCGACTCCGGCACCGTCCCCGTCGTCGTAACCCGGCGTCGGGTTGCGTTCATCCTGCACTGAAGGGGCAGCAGCACGCTGATATGACTGCCGCCTTCGGGTATGCGCTCGACGGCGACCGCGCGGGCGAGTTGCGAAACGAGATAGAGGCCGCGGCCGGACTCCGCCCAGATGTTCGACGGTAGGACGGGTTCGAACTCAAACCCCGGGCCTTTATCGATGACGTGAAGGATGACGTCGTCGCCGCGAAACTCGAGCGACACGCTCAACGGACCGGGCGCGTGTCGCACGGCATTGCCGATGAGCTCCGCAAAGATCACGCCGCACATCGACAAATCGTCGGGCTCTGCGGCGCAAACCGTTTGAAGATTGCCAAGGTAATCGGCCCGTAAGGAGTACGCGGTCCGGGCGTCGGCCGCTTCGAAGCGCCAACGCTTCGTTCTTCGCGTAAACGCGACCACGAGAATGGCGATGTCGTCGCGCGGCAGCTCGTTACCGATGACGCGCTCGAGAAACTCCGCCGGATTGGCGGCGTAGAGCACCGCGTCGGATGAGAGCAGCCGCGCCAGCCGCCATTCTCCTTGGGTTACGTCACGATCGATCTCGATGATTCCATCGGTGTAGAGCGCGAGCAAGCTTCCGGGCGAACAACGAATTTCGTGCAGCTCGAACTCGACGTTATGAAACGCACCCAGCGGTGCCGACGGCGCCTCCAGCTTTAACACCCGTCCGTCGGGCCGCCGCAAAAACGGCGGCGCGTGGCCTGCCGAAACGTAGCGCAACGTACCGTCGGCGGAATCGAGCAACCCTACGAACGCGCTCGCAAAGCGTTCGCCGCCGTCGTTGAGCAGCAGACGGTTGCACACTTCGACGATACGGCGCGGATCGCTCGAATCGAGCGCGGCCACGCGAATTGCCTGACGCATCAGCACCCCGAGGCGGGCGGCTTCGACACCTTTTCCGGTAACGTCTCCGATGGTCAGCACGATATCGCCGCGTTCGGTTTCGAACGCGTCGTACCAGTCGCCGCCGATGGCGGCTTCCGTTGAGCCGGGTCGATAGTGCGCGGCGACGCGCAAACCGTCGCGCGACGGAAAGCGCCGGGGCAAGAACGCACGCTGCAGCGTCTCGGCGACGTATTGCTCGCGGTGAAACTGCTTGGCGTTGGCCACGGCGACACCGGCACGGCGTCCCAGTTCGACGGCAAACTCGAGATCGGCGTGGTTGAACTCATCGTCCTCGGCGGTGCGCACGAACGTGAGAGCACCGAACGTGTGCCTTTGCGATACGACCGGAACGACGATCTTCGAACGGTAGCCGAACTGCCGCATGTAGCGCTCGTGCTGGCGCGATGCCGCATGCCGTACGAGCGTTTGCTCGTCGATGTGCGGAAGGAAAAACGGTTCGCCGGTTCGGGTGACTTGGACCACGGGATGGACTCCGAACTCCTCCACGTACAGAATCGACTGCACGCTGGAAAGCGCGCGTTCTTTGGAGGGATCGCGATGCGCGGACGCCGTGACGAAGAGGCGCTCGGACCGCTCGTCGATCAAGTCGAAGAGGCACAGTTCGGCGAACGACTCGACGGCAAGGCGCGCGACGTTGTTCAGCGTCTCGGTCATGTCGAGCGACTGATGAAAAATCTCCCCGGATTTCACGAGAAGAGCGAGCCGTAGCTGGTCGCGACTTTGTTTCTTTGCGGCCAAGAAGACCTCCCCAGCCCGTTTTGCCCAACTTCGGCCGGATTACACGTTAAGCAAGCCTGGCATGGCTGCAGCGGCGCGCTTAACGGGTATCCCAGCTCTGCGGATCGACCGGATACATGAGCATGTTGCGCCGGAAGCCGCTTACTCGATTCGCTACCGCGTCGATGCGCGTTTCGAAGGCGATGGGCACGATCGGGACGTCGCGCCGAACGGTGCGCTGCATCGCGACGTAATCCGTCGCACGCTGCCGTTCCGACGGCGTCGTCGCCTGATCTTCGAAGAGCGCTTCGAACTGCGGGCTGCAGTAATCAGAATCGTTATTGCCGTTAGAGCCGCGCTGGCTGCACGCGAAGATAACCGATTGCTCGGGATCGGCAGCGCCGATCCATTGGCTGGCCGCAAGCGTGAAGCGGCCGCTGCGCAGCGGTCCGGAGGGCGAGTTAAACTCGGCCGTCACGAACGGCTTGAGCGAAGCGTCAATGCCGGCGCGGCGCAGCTGCTCTTGCTCCATCACTTCCATCCAGCTCCCTTGCGTCGCTTGAAAATCGATCGTCACGCTGAGCCGGCTGCCGTTCTTCGTCCACCACTGCCCGTCGCGGTGCCAGCCGTCGCCGGTAAGCTCGCGCGTTACGCCGGCGGGACGCGCCGCCGTCGGCCCCGGATCGTGCCATGCAAAAACCGGCGGCAGAAACGAGTCGGCCGGCGTCAGCGCACCGTACCGTCCGCGAACGATCGCGTCGCGATCGATCGCCGCGTCGATCGCATGGCGCACCGCGAGATCGTCCGTCGGCGGATTCGTAACGCGCAGCGTCAACAGGTACAGCCCGTTGACGGAAGTTTTGAGAATATGCGCGCCGGACATTCCGCGCGCTTCGCGGAGCTGCGCCGGGTCGAGCAATGCGACGTCGACGTCGCCGGACCGCACCGCAATCAGCGCCGCCTGCGTCGTCGGAATCAGCGAGAAAACGATGCGACGCAGCTTCGGCGCCGGTTTGTAATACGGGTTAGGCTCGAGCACGATGCGGTTCGCCCGCTCCCACTCGACGACGCGAAACGGTCCCGTTCCAAAGGGACGTTGATTCCAATCCGCGCGCGTCACGTCGGTCGACGTAAAAGCATGCGCCGGCAGAATGCCGAAGGCAAAATCGGCTTGTGCGAAGAGCTGCGCCACGGCTGCGTTCCACCGCTTCTTCAGCCGCACGACTACGGTGTGCGCGTCGGGCGTCTTCAGCGATGCGACGCGACGATAGGCGTCTTCCGATTCGACCGGATTGCGCAGATCCAGAATCGCGCGAAACGTGAACGCGACGTCGCGCGAGCTCAACGGCGTTCCGTCGGCGAAACGCACGCCGGGCTTGAGATGGTACACGATCGTCTTGCCGTCGCTGGAGACGTCGCCGTTGGCGCGCGTCGGCACCCGCGTCAGCAGCACGGGTACGAGGCGGTTATCGGCCGAGAGTCCGACCAGCGTTTCGGTTACGAGCAAGTCGTAACCGATCGTATCTTGATCGTGCGCGAGCAGCGGGTTCAGTGACGACGGGTCGACGTTGTCGGCGATGCGAAGCACGTGCGGCTCCCCGTGCGAACGGGCGCATGCCGTCAACGCGATCGCGACGCACAATGCGACGCTCGAAAGGTTACAGAGCCGCATAGTGCAGACCGGTTAGGCCGGCACGCAGGAGTTCCTCGTTACCGATGCGATGGCCGTAATGAGCGACCAGCGCTGCGTGATAGATCGCGCGGTAACGGGCTAAGCGCCACGTCTCCTCGTCGATCTCGCCATACGAATCGGCAAACGCGTCGCGCGCCTCCGGCGGCAGGACTTCGAAGACGATCGAAACGTCAATGGCCGGATCGCCATAGTGCACGTCGCCCCAATCGATGATGCCTTCCACCATGCGGCCTGCGTCGACCATGACGTGCTTGGCGTACAGATCGCCGTGTACGACCGTCAAGCGATCCGTCCTCGGCGCGCGCGGTGCGACGGCGTTCAGAAACTCGACCAACGGCGCAGGGTCGGCAAGCAGCCCGGCTGCCGACAACGACGCAAAACGGCCGTCGAGCTTCGACATGCGTTCGACGTGATCGAGGCGCCCGATGTCGTCACCGATCAATCCGGCCGCAACGGCCGCCGTCGCGTCGAGCCCGTGAAGCGCGCGCAAAAACGCACCGAGCGCGGTCGCGACCCGCACGTATGCCCGTGAGTCAAGTTCGACCGCCGAAAGCGGGCTTCCGCGAAACGACGGGTATCCGGCGAAGGGCCACGTATACGCCCCGCTCGCCGTTCCGGCAAAGCGCGGCGCGCTGATCGCGAGCGGCAGGTGCGGCGCCAGCAACGGCAAGATCGCAATCTCGCGCGCCATCAGCGGCGCGGCAACCGAGCGCCGAGGAAACCGGAAGACGTACGCGCCGCCAACGAGAAACGCTGCGTTGTCCCAGCCTTCACCGAGCGGTTCGATCGATGCCGGGGCCAGCTCCGGAAACTGCTCGCCGATCAGCGCGCGAGCCAGCTCGACGGTTACCTCGACATCGGCCGCCCACGGTTCACTCACGCCGGCGGACGTACGCGCAACGCAATGCTAATGCGTTCGCCGACGGGGTCGTTCGTTTTCGGCACGCCGTGATCGTAATGAAGCTGCGTTTCGTAACTCATCACCAGCAGACTGCCGGGTTCGAGATCGAGGTCGAGCACGCGGCGCGGCCGCGATTTACTGCGAATCGTCATGCGGCGCGCCGATCCTAAGGTCAGCAGCGCGATCGGAAATCCTTCCACGATTTCGTAGAGGTGATCGTTGTGTGGAGCGACGCTGTCGCGGCCGTCGCGATACAAGTTGAGACCCGCGCCGTTAAACGGTGCGCCGAGCGCGGCCGTCACGCGCGCGGCTGCTTCGCTTAACGCAGCCGGAAGCTCCGCGGCGCCGAGGCGATACGCGGCGTGCTGCCGCGGAACGTCGACGTCGCGGTCGTACATTCGCCGGCGCTCGCCGTGCCACGGCACGTCGTCACGCAACGCGGCGAACCAGCGCGCAGCCGTCTCCGAATCGACGAAGCCGGGCGCGTACTCGATGCGGCCGGTCGCGTCGTCGACGAGCAGCCGAGGGCCGGAATCAAAAAGCGCAAGCTGTGCCATAAGCGACACAGCCCATAACTACGGGTAGAGGCCGCGCAGTTTCGTCGCCTCGGCGACGCGGTTGACCGCAACGCAATAGGCGCCTTTTCGCATCGAAACGTTGTGCCGCTGCGATTGCTCGTACGCCTCGCGGAAGGCCCGCGTCATCACGCGCTTGAGCCGCTCGTTGATCTCGTCTTCTTCCCAGAAGTTGGCCTGCAGGTCTTGCACCCACTCGAAGTACGAGACGGTCACGCCGCCGGCGTTGGCGAGGATGTCGGGGAGCACCATGATGCCGCGCTCGAAAAGAATATCGTCGGCTTCGGGAACGGTCGGACCGTTGGCCGCTTCGGCGACGATCTTGGCTTTGATGCGCGGCGCGTTTTCGCTCGTAATCACCTTTTCGAGCGCGGCCGGAACGAGGACGTCGCAATCGAATTCGAGCACGTCGCGGTTGTCGATCCGCTCGCCGCCTTTGAACCCGACGACCGAACCGGTTTCCAGCTTGTGCGCGCTCAAGCCGCGTGCGTCGAGTCCGTCTTGATTCGCTACGCCGCCCTGCGAATCAGAAACGGCGACGATCTTATAGCCCCGCGCGTCCATCAGCTGCGCCGCGTACATTCCGGCGTTTCCGAACCCTTGAACGGCGACGGTCGCGCCTTCGGGTCGTTTGGCGAGCGCGCTCATCGCTTCGTCAACGACGTAGAGACAGCCGCGCGCGGTCGCTTTGTCGCGTCCGAGCGAACCGCCGATCGAGATCGGCTTTCCAGTGACGACGCCGGGTATCGAATACCCGTGCTGCATCGAGAAGGTGTCCATAATCCACGCCATGATCTGCGGCGTCGTATAAACGTCGGGCGCGGGAATATCTTTTTCGGGGCCGATGATGACGGATATTTCGCTGGTGAACCGGCGCGTGAGGTTCTCGAGCTCTTGCATCGACATGCGCTTGGGATCGCAGATCACGCCGCCTTTTGCGCCCCCGAACGGAATGTTCACGAGCGCGCACTTCCACGTCATCCACATCGCGAGCGCCTTGACTTCGTCCAGCGTTACGTCGGGATGGTAACGGATGCCGCCTTTGCCGGGCCCGCGGGCCATGTTGTGCTGGACGCGATAACCGGTAAACATGCGAAACGACCCGTCGTCCATGCGTACCGGGACGGAGACCTCGAGGACGCGCTTGGGTTGACGAAGGTACCCGTGGATCGATTCGTTGAGACCGATCAACTGCGCCACTTCGTCGAGCTGGCGCTGGGCCATTTGCCAAACGTTCTCGGCAGCGGCGACAGCAGATAGATCTTGAGCCATTAGACCCCCTTTACGAATGCTTTTTCCGCTTTCGGCGCAGGCCTGCGGCCGCCCCCGCTTGCGGAGTCGAGCGGTTTTCCAGCAGGCGAGCCGAAAACACAAGAAGAGTGATCAACGACCTCATCACGTTTTTTACCGGCAGCCCTCAGAACCGGCGTAAATATCCCCGCCGGCAAGGTCCGTTCAAGGCGTGGATGGCGCAGAGCTCCAACTGGAGCTCGATCGTCTGCATGGACATCTCGGGCAGCGGCCTCGGCGTCGTTTCTCCCGGGGAGGCCGGTGCCGAGGCGAACTTTCGCGTGATGCTCGACGCCCGTCCGGTCTTGATTCGTGCGAAGCGGGTTTGGCAGAGCCAAGGCACGCTACAGGGCAAGACGGCCTGGCGCTACGGTTACACGTTTACCGGCATTAGCGCCGACGATTGGGACGCCGTCGTCCGGTTCTGCAACAACGACGCAGTCGTCGTCGAGAACAAAGCACAAAAAGAGCTCGAGCTCGTGCGCATGCAAGCCGACGACGTCGACCGTCTGCTTCCCAAACGCTTACAGGATCAACTGCTCCACATGCTCGTCGAACGCCGGCGTCTCGCGCCGCTCGACGAAAAAACGCCTCTGGTTCAATTCATGTACGGCGGCGTCACCAAGCGTCAAAGCGTCGCGCTTCACCGTCTTGTCATCCATTCGCGCGTTCGCGATGCCGCCACCGGCGAAATCCAATCGTTCGATACGAGATTCGTCTTCGACGATCAAGGCAACAACGTCGCCATCGACGAGTAGCCAGGCCGGATTCCTTGCTTTGCTTTGTACATGTCGGCATCTGCGGCCGCGAAGAGAGCGTCGCGCGTCGAATTTGGTTCCGGAAAGTAGCCGACGCCGACGCTGACCGACATCGGCAGCTCCCGTCCGTCGAGTGAAAACGGCTCGCTAATGGCGTCGCGCACGCGTTCCTTGACGTGCTCGACGTCGTCTTCCGACTCGATCGACGGAAGGAAGATCGCGAACTCGTCGCCGCCGATACGCCCAACCATTTCGTCGCCGCGGACCGTGTCCCGTAGTCGTGCTGCGGCCTCGATGAGCGACGCGTCACCGGCCTGATGGCCGTAGGTGTCGTTGATAACCTTGAAGTTGTCGAAATCCAAGAAGAGCAACGCGCATTGCCGATTGTGCCTCAGTGCCGCGCGCAACGACTCGTCGACGCGTTCGACGAAAGCCGTGCGGTTCGGCAAGTTCGTGAGGCTGTCGCTGTACGCTAGGTGCGCCATCCTCTCGGTGCGCTCGCGCATGGCGATGAGCTCGTTAAGCTGCTCGATCTTCTCGGCCGTTGCGGTACGGTAGGCTTGCGCCAGCGAAAGCGCGAGCAGGATCGATTCGAGCGCGATGCCGAGGTAGACGATATAGTCGAGGACGACGTCGGGCGTACTTTCGCGCATTACGCCCAGCGCTTGGAACAAGCCGGCGTCGACGGCCGCCTCGACGAGGATGCCGATCATGTAGACGGTCCACGCCGCCAAGAACAGGCGCGCCGGAGCGTAGCCTTTGCGCCACGAGACGATGCCGGTCGCCATCCAAATGGGCACGTAGACGAACGAAAAGTATTCAACCAGCGTGTAACGGATCGGCACGCCGATGAGTGCCAAGAGCGCGTAGGTTCCGCCGATTACCGCAATCCCGATGTTCACTCTATCCAACAGCCGGCTGTACGCCTGCGAACGCAAGAAGCGCCGGATGAAGAACGTGGCCGCGACCAGCGTTACACCGTCGAAAAAGACTTCGGTGCGCACGTAGGGGAAGCTGACGTGCGGAAAAACGTAGGCTTGGAGAAGGCCGAAGTCGTTGGCACGGTAGACGATCTGCGCCACGATGTACGCGGCGTAATAGAGATACAGCGTATCGCGCATGACGAAGTACAGGACGACGCTCGACAGCACGAGCGAACCTAGGATCGCCAGTAGTGCCGCGATGACGACGATGTCGCGCGTAATGTCGCGACGGAACCGGTCCTTGGTATAAGCGACGACGTTGACGTGCGGCTCGATCGTTCGTACTCGCAAATATGCCGTTTGCGGCGCGTTAGCAACCGGGACGTCGAACGCGATCCAATTAAAAATTGGGAACGGGCGTTGAGCGTACGGCACGGTGTCCCCCGAACGCTGCTTGGCGTAGCCGTTTGGCGCCGGCAAGAATAAGTCGGCTTCGGAAGGACGATATCCGGCGGTAAGTACCCACGGGCGTAACTGCGTCGCGCCGGCAAGATGAAGCCGCAGCCAATACGTCGAGCCCGGGTGCGCGAGCACGATCCGCCCGACGGGATGGAACGCGGCAGTCGCTGCGACCGCGTTAACGTCTTTCGACGACGTCGGGTCCTCGTAGACGTCGACGTACGGCGTCAGATCGACGATCTCGTCGGGCCTGGCAAGATCGAGCGCATTCGCGCTGCGCGCGATCGCAGGAAAAAGAAACGTCGCGCCCACTATAAGGGCGGCTAGAAAGTAACGCACATCAAAGCCACGGGGTCGCCGATCGCGACCCCGTGTAATATTCGCGATTAGTAGTGCTTTCCGTAGATGCCTTTATTAAGTTTCGGCAGATGCGGATTCTTCCACTTGCTGCCGTCAGCGAACGTGATTCGCAGCGGCACGCATTCGGTCATCGAGGTTCCGAGCGGAAAGACGTTCGGGTTCAGGCCGAACTCGTGCTTGATCTCGGCACCTGGCGAGAACGTGCCGACGTCGCGCACTTCGGCGACGAGATTACCGTGCGCGATGAGACCGAACTCGATGTCCTTCATCGTCATGGTCGTGTCGTTGAAGTAGTCGATACCCAGCGTCGGATTGCCTTGTACCGGATACTGATAATAGCTGTAGCCCGGATAGACCGATCCCCAGCCCCAATACGGTCCAACGCCGCCATAATACGCCGGCGCGTAACCGGTGGCCATATAGTTATTCTTCTGAGGATTGCAGGTCTGGATTTTAATCGGATGCGGAATGTCCACGTGCGGTGCGTGGGATTTTAGCGGCGCCGGTTGAGCGGCGACGATCGCCGGCATGCCGGCGAGCAAAACGAGCGCAATCATGCGCTTGAAGTAGCGTGCGGTTTTCATGCCTTCGCACTTCTCCAAGCTGGCAAGAGCCCCTATGATGGCGGACGCGAACCGCCGCTGTTTCCGTTGCCCTGACCGCCGTTGCCGCCGTGCGAGCCGCCGGCCGAACCGCCCGCAGAGGAGCCGCCGCTATGAACGGCCGGCGCGGAAGGCGCCCGTTCGATCGGTGCGTGCTCGACCGGCACTTGCTGGATCGGGTGTGAAAGATTGCCGCTCCAGGGCACGTGCGGCTGCGACGGTGCCGGCGCGCCGCCGCCACGCGGGACGTCGTAGTACTCGTGCCACGTGCTCGGAACCGACGGCATGCGCGGAAGCGTGCGCTCCGTCTCAACGAACCGTTGCGATAACGGAAGGTGGTGCACCGTTTCAATCGGTGGATGCGCGACCGGCAGCGACACCGGCTGCACTTCGTGTCGAAGGGTAACGCTCGTAAAGCGCCCCGGGTCGAAACGAATGGGCGACATCTTGATGCCGTCGCGCATGGGGTGCGAACCAAACGTCGACGCACCGCCATATGCTGCGTTGCGATACTTCGTCGTTATCGGATGCATCTTAATCGGTTGGTGGTGATGCGGCGGCGGAGGAGGCGGCGGCGGGAACGTGTGCTGCCAGCGCGGCCACGGATTGTACCAGCCCCAGTACCACGGATACCATGGATAAAAATTTTCGTACGGCGCGAGCGGTACCCAACCGTAATACGGGTAGCCGTATCCGGCGCCCCCGTAACCGAAGAACGCGACGAATGCGGGTACCCATACGGGCGCGATTGCCAGCGAGGGCGGATACCAGCACCACCCGTTGCCGTTCGCGTAGAACCAGCTGCCGTAGTGATACGGTAGCCATCCCCAAGGCTCGTTGCCGACCCACGTCCAACCGTAGGACGCGCCCCAAACCCAGGTACCGTCGCGATACGGCGCCCAGTCACCGCTTTGATTAGGAATCCACGACTCGCCGTACGGAGCGACGTCGGCCCAATGCCCGTACTGGTCGAGATCGTCGTAGGAGGCGATATCGGACGGCACGTGCGTGTTTTCGTTGAGCGCCGCAAAGAGCGCGCGGTCGCGACTGTGATTGAAGTCGTCGAAGGCGTCGTTTGCGACTTTGTCGACCGATTGCATCGACGGGTTGTCCGCATCGCCCCGCACCAGAACCGTCTTTCCGCCGGCGACCGTAAACGTGCCGTTCGACAACACCAAATCGACGTCGCCTCGCCGCGACGTTACCGATGTTTGGCCGTCGCTCGAAACCCAAACGCGGAAATCGCCCGGCTTCGAAGCGCGCACGACCGCGTTGGGCGTAACGATCTCGCTGACGCCATCGTCGGTATGCAGCACCGCGAGCTCGACGAGCCCTTGTGCCAAGTCGACCTCGCGCGTCTTGGCGTCGTTGGCAACGAGACGGAGCTGGACACCGCCCGACAAACGCAAAGCCGTATAACCGTCGAGTTGTAACTCGGCGAGCGTATCGGAATCGGTCGTCGCGACGTAGTCTCCCGCAAAGACCGGCATGTTGACGTTGCCTTCGACTTGGGTCTTGCCTTTGTCGGAGCGCGTCAGGACGATCGTTCCGTTCTGAACGACGCTGATGCGCGCAACGCCGGGCGGAACCCCCTGCTGCTGCGTATCGGCTAGGGCAATAGCCGCCGTCAGGACAACCGACGCGGCCGCGAAAGCGATGGCTCGAAATAACACGGGTCCGCGGACCTCCTCCAACCCTAATTATTGGAGTTATGCCCACGGACCCGCATTGTAGCCGGATTAAGGTGCGATTAGAGCGGGGCCGGGCTCGGCGATCCCTTCGGCTCATGGTGCTCCTGCTGCGCCTGCGGCGTCGCGCGCTGCTGCGGCGGCGGCGTCATGGCGTGCGGGGGCATCCGCTGCTCCGGCGGGACGAATCGCTGAGCTTCCGGCGTGCGCGAAGGCGCCAGGGTGCGTTCTGGTGCCGCCGTGCGCTCCGGCGCGACGTGGCGCTGTTCCGGCGGAACGAACTGCGGCTTCGTTTCCGGTTTTGCTTGCGGCCTAGGTGCAGGTTTCGTCACTTGCACCGGGGCCTTGAACGTCTGCGATTCGACCGGAGCTTGATAGACCGGATGCGCGACCGTCGTCGTGCGAACCGGTGCCGCTTCAACGCGCGGTTTCGTTGCGACGGCCGTCCTCAGCGCGGTCGCTTCGCGATCGAACGACGTCACGTGAACGATCGCCGGTGCCTTCTTGGCAAAGACGGGCTGCTCGAACCGCGGCGACAGACGAACCGTCGTCGAAGCCTGCCGCACGCCTAGCACGGACTTGGTCGGGACGACAGGGACCGCGCCGCGCACGAGCGTCAGCTGGCGCACTTCGCGGGCCGGCAGCATGACCGGGTGCGAGAAGTCACCGTCGCGGAATTGGCGTACCGAAATCACGCGCACGACCTTGACGTAGCGGATATTCCGATACACGTTGTAGACGTTCGTAACGTTCTCCGGCCTGAGCGCGGTTTGCGGGAAGACCGCGTTGGCGCCGAACCCTGAGTACCATGGCTGGTATTGCTCGCCGGGAGCGAGCGGCACCCAACCGATGTTGCCGTAGCCGTACGGCTGGTACGGATCGAACGCAGCGTTCGGCGCCGCGTTGCCGTTGCCGCCGGTAAGGAAGAACGCGACGAGCGCGGGCAACCAGGCCGACGAGAGAGCGTTGGGATTTTGATACTGATAGTTGGGCGGCTGCCACATCCATTGGTTGTAGCCTTGTGCGTAATACCAGTTGCCGTAGTGATACGGAACGTAGCCCCACGACTCGTTGCCGACCCAGGTGTAACCGTAACCGGGTTCCCAAACCCACTGGCCGTTTGAATAGGGCGACCAGTTGTTGGCCTGATTTGACGGCGACCACGATTCACCGTAACCCGGAACGTTGTGCCATTGGCCGTAGTTCGAGAAGTCGGCATAGCCGGCTAACGCGGGAGCCAAATAGCGATCGGAGTTATACGACGCGACCACGTTCTGATCGCGGCGTTGGTTGAAATTATCGAAGCTGTCGTAACCGATCGCAGCTTGCATCGAGACTTGCGCCGCGTTGTAGTTGCCATACGCGATCAGCGTCGATCCCGGTGTCAGATTCTCCGAACCGTTGCCGCTTGAAACGTTGGCCATGCCGCTGCGCACGGTCACGAGCGTCTCGCCGTTCGACATCACCGATACGCGGTAGTCGCCCGCACGCGCGGGACGTACCGTTACGGAAGGCGTGTCGATCTGCGATCCGCCGGCGTTATCTTGCAGTACTGCAAGCTCCGCGGTACCCGATGCGAGCTGCACTTCGCGCGAGCCCGGATCCAGATTCACGATGCGAACTTGCGTGTCTCCGGCAAGCCGAATCATCGAGATTCCGTCGAACTGCACTTCGGCTCTCGATCCGCCGGCGGTACTAATGTAGTCGCCGGGGAGCATCGGCGTATTGATCGTCGCACCGACTTGCGCGCCGCTGTCGCCGCGCACGATGACGACGTCACCCTGCACGACGCTTACGTCGGCTACGCCTGGAGCTCCGGGCACCGCGTATTGCGCCACCGCCGGCCGCGTCGCCGTCAGCGTCGCCCCCAGCGCGAGCGCCGTCGCGAGCAACCCGCCGATCGCTCTTCGTAGTTGAGAAGTTATCATATAGCGTTTTCACCTCGCACTGTAGTCAACGAAAGTCGTACCCGGCAGGTAGCGTCCAACGGAGCGCACGAGGTTAGGATTGCCTGAAAGCAAGCCTAGGGGTTAATATGATTGTTATGAAGGATCAAGACAAGCTTACGCGCGCCACCTTCGTACGCGCGGCCGTTATTTTACCGGCCCTCGCCGGCGTGCTCGGAACTGCGGTTGAGGCCCAAGCTCCCAAAGGATCCAAGACGCAGTTCAAATACCAAACCACGCCCAACGGAAGCAAACAGTGTTCGAACTGCACCTTCTTCATCGCGGGCAAAACGCCGACGGCGAACGGAACGTGCAAGATCGTGCAAGGCGATATCAGCCCGAAGGCCTACTGCATCGCCTGGTCGGCGAAATCGAGTTAGTCGTTATCCGGCGGTAAGCCCGACGGCGGACGATCGATGAAATAATCCGCCGGGTATTTTGCGGGAATTGGTGCGAACGCGCGCGGCTTCTGCGTGAAGTCGAACGCGTCGACGATACTATTTCCGCGCCGATCCGTGTACGTCGACGGCGGCCCTAATGCCGGCAGTCCGAACGTATCTTCCACGAAACGCAGGATGCTGCCGAATTCGTACTGCGTGTGCGAGACGTAGCCGGCGTGCACGTACGGCGAAATGATGACACACGGCACGCGGATGCCCAATCCGAGGTAATCACGTTGCGGCGGCTTGGCGTTATCGTACCAGCCGCCCCAGTCGTCCCACACGACGACGATCGCCGACGTCTTCCAATCCTGTCCTCGGCCGACGGCATTGACGACGCTGGCCACCCACGACGGTCCCGTGTCGCTCCCCACGGCCGGATGATCCGAATCCTTCGCGTCGGGTACCACCCACGTCACCGCCGGAAGGTTTCCGGCCTTTGCATCCTCGAGCACTTTCGTCTGCGGCGAGATCACGTATTTCCAATCTTTTCCGTAGCGCACGCGGCGAATCGAAGAGAACGTCGACCAAATCCCGCCTTCGGCGCGCAGACGCGGCGCGTAAAACCGCCAGGACGTGTACGACGCATCGAGCGTGTTCGCCAGCGACGCGAACTGATTGAAGCACGGAAACGGGCCGTTCGACGAAACTTTGCGTTTCGCGCTAACGGTTTGCGTCGTCGTACCGGCAGGCGCGTCGCAACCCCACGAGCTGGCCGACGTCGGCGAGTTGACTTCGGCAAGATTGGGCGCGAGCTTCGCCGTCGACGCAATCAAATCGAGATGCGCGGTGAAGCTCGGTCCGAACTGCGTCGGGAACATCGCGTCGGCAAGCACGTACTGCTGGGCCATCGCCCAATACGGTGCGACTTGGGTTCGATCGAGGTACGCGTACGCCGCCAGCGGCCCCGACTTCGGAATCGATAGATTCAGGTTGAAGCCGTTCATCTTACCGTGGTTGTAGTCTTGGAGCGCGGTACGCCAGCTATGCGAGAAATCGTACGCATGGAACGTGATTTGATGGAGCGGAACACGCTTGCCGTCGCTCGTGCGCCCGAACATGGGCGCGTCGGCACCGGGATATCCCGCAAAGACGTTTTCGAGAGTGCGATTTTCCTGGATGACGATGACGACGTGTTTGATGTATTTGCCGGGCGACGGCAGCGCCGCGTAGGATACCGGCGCGGGCGGAGCAACGGCGTTGCCGCTGCCGGCAAAGGAACAACCCGCGGCAGTAATGGCCGTCAACAGCGCCAGAGTTTTACGCAAGGTTACGACTTTGGATACGGCTTGACGAACATCCCCGGTGGCCGCCGTCCGCGGTGCGGCGTGCGCATCGCCCAGTTTATAAAGCCGACCAAGCTAGCGATGCTCACGAACTGGCGGTAACCGAAATTCTCGAGAAACGCGGCAAGGAAGAGATTCCAAATGTCGCGCAGGCGATAGGCTGTAAACGAGATCTCGTCGAGCAGAATCGCGACGAACGATATCAAGATCGCCAGCGTCAGAACCAACCCAAGCAAGACGATCTGCGAATACCAATCCAAAAAGCCGAAGACGATGCCCGCGATGCCGAACAAGATGCCGAACGTGACGACCAGCGGCGCGAGCCATTCGAAGAACACGAGATAGGGCAGCGTCATCCATCCGAGCGCGCCGCCGCCGAACAGCAGCCGGCGGTGGATCGACATGCATTCGCTCAAATGGCGATGCCAAAGAACGCGCTGCGTGTACAGCTGCGAAAGACTGTCGGGAACCATCGTCCAGCAGACTGGATACGGCGTGAACGCAACGCGGTAGGCGCGGCCTTTGCGCCGCATCATGTGATGGACGCGCAGCGTCATTTCCATGTCTTCCCAGACCGTGTCGCGACGGTAGCCGCCCGCTTCGACGAGCAGATCCTTGCGCCAGAGACCGCACGCACCCGAGACGATGCCCAGCGCGTTGAGTGGTGCCCAGCCGAGGCGGTTGGATAAAAACGCCCGCAGGTACTCGAGTGCCTGAAATCGCGGCAGCATCTTCTTCGGCAGCGATGGATTGAATGGATCGCCGAACTGTTCGGGGATGCAGTTGTTACCGACAGCGATCGCGCCGCCGACGACCATCGTGCGTCCGTCCTTTTGAAACGGCTCGGACATCCACTGCAGCGTCGAGGAATGATAGTACGAATCGGCGTCGCCGGAAAGTACTAACGGGTAACGCGCGACGTTGAGCCCGGCGTTGAGCGCGTCGGCCTTACCGCCGTTGACCTTGTCGATGACGATGAGCTCGGGATACTCGGCCGAGCGATAAATCTCGCGTACTTCCTCAGTGGGGATCGACACGCGGTACGCTTCCGGATACGGCTCGAGCGAAAACTCTTTGCCGAGTTTTTCAAGCGTCTGGTCGGTCGACCCGTCGTTGACGACGATCACCTCGAACGTCGGATATTCCATCGCCAGCAGCGAGCGTACCGTCTTGACGATCACCTCTTCTTCGTTGTGGGCGGGGACGATCATCGAGACCGGCGTGTCGAGCGACGAATACGAGCGCCGTAGCGGATCGACGCGGTGTAGCCGCATGAACAGCGGTAAGTTCAACAGCGCGAGAATCGCCGTAAAGACGTAGTAGCCGTTTACGAACAGGAAATAGATGAACAGACAGACCTCGACCACCAGGACGATCAGATCCCATGGGTAGTGCAGACCGTTGCTCATCGCGGACTCCTTGCTCGTGGGTCGGAGCGGCGATCTCTGGACCGCACGCTGCCCGCGGTGCGTTGGCTCGCAAGCGCCGCAGTCACGGCAGCGCGCGCGTAGGGATCTTCGTGGTCTTCCAAAACGCGCGCCGCGATTTCGTTGCCCGTGTCGATAGACACGAGCGCTTCGGCCGCGCGTTGGCGCACCCACCAGCTCGAATCGCTCGTCATCCGCTCGAGCAGCGCGAGATCTTCTTTCGTCGCCGTGTCCTTTAATACGCGCAGCGCGGCCAGACGTAAGAACGGACGCTCGTCTTCGGCAAAGCGGCGTCCCAAATCGACGTCTTCGGGTTGCGCGACGTTGCCCAGCGTTTTGAGCGCCGCCGCGACGAGCTCGCCGTTGGCCGAGTTCGTTGCGATGTCGCGGCAAATCTCGCGTGCCGCACTCGGTGAAGCACAACCGAGATAATCGAGCAGACGCATCTTTCCGCGGTCGTCGGAGATCGCGATGACACGCGTCATCGCCGGATCGAGTCGCGCCGTACCCACCTCGCGAAACATCAGCTCGACGCGTGCGCGTACGTAACCAAAACGGTCGCGCACCTGAACGATGACGTCTTCTGCCGAGGCGGGATCCAGTCGCAGCAGCGCCTCCGCGGCCGAGCGGGACAGACTCGCGCGCCCCGTCTTCATGAGATTGCGAACGACCGGTACGAGCCGTGCGTCGCCCAGCCAGCAAAGACAATTGAGCGCCGCAATCTTGTCCGCGTCGTCCTTCCGGTCGAGCAGCGACTGCGCGTACGCATCCAAGCCGATTTTCCGCGCCATATCGTTGAGTGTAGCGCCGAAGGCGGTTCGCCCGTCGCGATCGCTTTCGCGGTCGGATTGACGCAGCTGCCGAACTTGATTGAACACCAGCAAAACGTCGTAGCGATCCTTCTTGAGAACCGGCGGAAACTCCGTAAGGGGCGTCGTGAACGTGGTACGGAGCGTCTTTTGCCAGCGCTGCTGGAGCTCGACGCGATGGCGAAAGATTGCCGCGTTTCGCCGCCGCAGAACGATCAAGAGGACGGCGAGCGCGAGGCAGGCCGCGGCGAAAAAGAACACCGCGATCTCCATGGCCCGGAGAAAGAGATTAAAGCCGCTCGCGTAGACCAAGCAGCACCTCGTAACGCTGGTAAGCACCGGCCAGCGTGTTGTAGTTCACGTCGGCATGGAAGGCCGTGTGCTGGTCGAGCCAGTGCACGTCGTCGAGAACGACGACCGCCGTCGTATAGAACGCGACGTGATTGAATCCGGTATTCTCGATGTCGCGTCCGACGTTGGCGGCGACGGTGACGTAATCGTACGGCAGCGTCTTGTTCCACGTCACCGTTTGCGAGAAGCCGATACCCGGCGTTCCGGAAATGCTCGCGAAGGTCGCTCGATACGCGAGACGGTCGTTGCCGAAATATTTGTCGAAGCCGGCGTTCCAAATCGGAACGTTCTCACTGGTATACGCCTTGTTTCCGTAGCCGGCTTGCACCCCGAAACCGTCGGCGAGCCGCAGATCGTAGTTGGCCAGCCAGTAGGACGCCGGAATGTTATAGTGCGTCGGGCTGAAGCCGTATTCGGCGTTGAACGTTCCGTTGGGATTTTTCGTTGGGACGTAAACGCCGGCGTAGTACCCAGGGTCGTTTTGCCCGAACCGGACCGTGTCGAGAGCGCCGCCGTACGCTTTAAAACCTGACGTCGCCGCGTAAAACAGGTTCGCGTACGCACCGTGCCACACTCCGCGACCGGAATTGAGCCACGACTGCGTACCGCCGGCCTCGAAATCGTACGTATCGGCGTTTTGCGGTTGCGTCGGCCACGGCTGCGCGGTGGGTGCGGCCGAAGGTTCCGGTGCGGGCGATTGATCGGCGTACGCCGGTGCCGCCGCCCCGAGGGCTAAAGCGACCCCCAGCGCGACGTAAGTTACCGCCGCCCTCACGCGACGTTCTCGTGCCGGCGAACGCTTTCGATGACCGACGCGATAATCTCGCTCAAGGATACTCGGGGAACGAAATCGATCGTTTCGCGCAGCTTGGTGATGTCGGGGACGCGGCGATGAATCTCCTCGAAACCCGCGGCGTATGCTTCGTCGAACGCCACGAAGCCGATCGTCGACGACGAGCCGGTTTGACGAATGACTTCGTGCGCCAAATCCAGGATGCGCACTTCTTGCGGGTTGCCGAGGTTGTAGACCTCGCCGATCGTCACATCGTTGCCGAGAATTCCCAACAATGCGCGCACGACGTCGCCCACGTAACAGAAGCTTCGGGTCTGCGTGCCGTCGCCGTACACGGTCAACGGTTCGTTGGCCAGCGCCTGCCGAACGAATCGCGGCAGCACCATGCCGTAGCGCGCGCTTTGGCGCGGCCCGACGGTATTGAACAGCCGCACGACGGTGCTCGGCAGCCCGCGTTCGCGGGCGAGCGCGAGCGCCAAAAACTCGTCGACGGCTTTACTGCACGCGTACGCCCAGCGGCCCTTCGCGGGCGATCCGAACGTGATCGGATCTTCTTCCGACGACGGAATCTTCGTCGCAAGGCCGTAAACCTCGGACGTCGACGCTACGATCGTGCGACAGCGATAACGCGTTGCGGCACCCATAACCGCTTCGGTTCCCCGGACGTTGACGTCGACGGTGCGCAGTGGGCTCTCGATGACGAGCTTGAGCCCGATACGCGCTGCCAAATGCACCACAACCTCACTCTTACGCGCAAGCTTGTCGACCAGCGGTGCGTCGCAGATGTCGCCGACGACGAGTTCGAAGTTGCGGTTCCGCAGCGCGTTCTCGACGTTATCGCGGCTGCCGGTTTCCAAGTTATCGAGCGCGGTGACGTTATGGCCTTGGGCCAGAAGCGCATCGGTAAGATGCGATCCGATAAAGCCGGTACCGCCGGTAATGAGGAAGCGCTTACTCATAGCCGCACCACGATTCCGCAAGCGCTGCGGCGCTCTTCGTCGTTGAGCGCGTTGCGCGTGTCGATCACGACGTCGGCGATCTTGGCGATGCGACCGTAGTCCACGCCGTCGTGCGCCGTGACGATGACGACGCAGTCGGCGCGCGCGATCTCCTCGTCGGTGAGCTCTACGCCGCGCAAGCCGTCGTGCCGGCGGCGCGTTTGCACCTCGGAACTGCCGGAGCGCCGCTCCACGTGCGCCATACGGTGCGCGCCTTCGTTTCGATCGGCACGCCGCTCGGTGCCGGTGTCGGCGCGACGGCGACGCTGCACGACGTTGAACACGCGCCGCGGCCGCCATTCGGGCCACTCTTTTAGATCGATATCCAGGTAAGGAACGAGCGGATCGTGATACGCCACGTTCGCGCCTTGCGCGCGCAGCCGGTCGAGGATCGGAATCGCCGGCGTTTGACGGGTATCGTTGATGTTCTCCTTATACGCGACGCCGACGAGCAAAATGCGCGAACCGCGCATCGATTTGCTGCGATCGTTCAACGCGCTCGCCGCGAGCGCGACGATGTGCGCGGGCATCGCCGAGTTGACCTCGTCTGCCAGCGCGATGAAGTGCGAAATGAATCCTTGCTGCTTAGCTTTCCACGACAAGTACAGCGGATCGAGCGGAATGCAGTGACCGCCGACGCCTGGCCCCGGGTAAAACGCCATGAAGCCGAACGGCTTGGTCGCGGCCGCTTCGATGACTTCGTTGGCATCCATTCCGAGCTGGTGGCATAGGAGTGCCATTTCGTTGGCGAGGCCGATGTTCACCAAACGGAACGTGTTCTCGAGCAGCTTCGCCGCTTCGGCGGCGCGCGACGTGGACACCGGATGCACGCGCTGCATGATCGATCCGTACAGCATCGATGCGGCTTCAGTCGAGGCTTTGGAGCATCCGCCGACGACTTTGGGTATCTCGACGAGCTTGAAGCGTTTGTTGCCGGGGTCGATGCGCTCGGGCGAGAACGCGAGTAGAAAATCTTTGTCGAGCTCGAGGCCGCCGCTTTGAAAGAGCGGCAACAGCAGCTCGTCGGTCGTTCCGGGGTACGTCGTGGATTCGAGAACTACGAGCTGACCCGGGCGCAGGAGCTTAGCGACGACGTGTGCGACGCCTTCGACGTAGGAAAGGTCTGGACTCTTGCTCTTTTCGAGCGGCGTCGGAACGCAAATGACGATCGCGTCGCAATCGACGAGCCGGTTGAAATCCGTCGTTCCACTGAACGCGCCGCTTTGGACGATCTCGCCGAGGCGCCCGTCCTCGACGTCCATGATGTAGGACTCGCCGCGATCGAGCTTCTCGATCTTACGAGGATCGGTATCGAACCCGACGACGCCGAACTGCTGCGCGAACTCGACGGCGAGCGGCAACCCGACGTAACCGAGGCCGATGACCCCGACGCGCGCGCTGCGGGCGGCAATACGCTCCAGAAGCTTCTCTAATGAAGCCTCTTCGCCCACGACGCGGGCAAGCTGGCTTAGCGCCATAGAACCCCTTCCACACACACACGAGCCGCCGCTGGCTCAATAGCCCAACCTGCGGGCGACTATGCGCCCGCTAAGGGGCACTATTCTACCACACAGGACATCAGGGGTCACTTAAAAGCGGCCCCTGACTACGCTATCGGCCGAACCCGCGGCAACCCTTCGCTCGTTTGGGCCATTTTGCCTAAAAATATGACGTGCCGCGTTAACGCGTAAACAAAAGAACCCCGCCGAAGCGAGGCCCTTTAAAACTGCGCGGCGCGAGTTACGCGATTTCGAAGAGTCCGGCAGCGCCCATGCCGCCGCCGATGCACATCGTCACGACGACGTACTTTACGCCGCGGCGTTTGCCTTCGATCAGCGCGTGCATCGTCATGCGCGCACCGCTCATGCCGTACGGATGGCCGATCGAGATCGCGCCGCCGTCGACGTTGAAGCGATCGTTCGGGATGCCCAGCGTGTCGCGGCAATAGACGGTTTGCACGGCGAACGCTTCGTTGAGTTCCCACAGGCCGATGTCGTCGATTTTCAACCCATGCTGCGCGAGCAGCTTCGGCACGGCAAAAACCGGACCGATGCCCATCTCGCCCGGTTCGCATCCGGCGACGGCAAAGCCGCGGTAGATGCCCAGGGGCGAGAGGTTACGCTGCTGCGCGAGCTTCGCGTCCATGATCACGACGGCAGCCGCACCGTCGGAGAGTTGCGAGCTGTTGCCGGCGGTAATCGACGTTTCTTTGATGCCGGGAACGGCGCCGGGCAGCTTCTGCAGCGCTTCGAGCGTCGTCTCGGGACGATTGCCTTCGTCTTTTTCGAGCACGACGTGCTGTTCGGCGACGACGCCGCTGTCTTTATCTTGCACGTACTTCCACGACGGGAGCGCGACGATTTCCGCGTCGAAACGTCCCGCCGCTTGCGCGACGGCGGTGCGCTTCTGGCTTTGCAGCGCGTACTCGTCTTGCCGATCGCGCGACACGTCGTATTTCTTGGCGACGTTGTCGGCGGTGTAAAGCATCGGCATGTAGACGTCGGGCGTGTGGCGCAACAGCCACTCTTCGGTATAGAACTCCATGTTCAAGTGGTTCTGCACCATGCTCACCGACTCGACGCCGCCGGCAACGATGGCGTTGGCGCCGTCGGCGATAACGCGCTTGGCACCGGCTGCGATCGCATCGAGTCCCGACGCACAATACCGGCTCACCGTTTGGCCCGGAACCGTTACCGGACATCCGGCGCGCAGCGCGGCCGTGCGGCCGATGTTGTTGCCGGTCGCGCCTTCAGGCAAACCCGAGCCAATGACGACGTCGTCGATTTCGGCCGGGTCGGCGCCGGCACGTTCCATCGCGTGCTTGATCACGTGGCCGGCCATCGTCGCTCCCGGCGTTTGATTGAAAGCGCCGCGGAACGCACGTCCGATCGGAGTGCGCGCTGCAGAGACGATAACGGCCTCACGCATTGACTAATTCCTTCTGCTTGTACGTAGCGAACTTTCCGCCGGATTTTGCAATCTCGGCGAGTAACGGCGCGGGCGTCCATTGCGGACCGAACTGGCGCGCGAACTCTTCGATTTTGGCGAAGACCGTGTCGACGCCGGTCTCGTCGGCATACCACATCGGTCCGCCTCGGTGAGGCGGGAAACCGTAGCCGTACACGTAGACGATATCGATGTCGCCCGGGCGCAGCGCGACGCCTTCGGCCAGCAAGAACGCTCCGCGATTCATCAGCGCGTACACCAGCCGGTCGCGAATATCTTCATCGGTGTAGGTGCGCGGAGCGATGCCCGCTTTGCGCGCCTCTTCGGCAAAGAGCTCTTCGACTTGCGGATCGGCGATCGGCTCGCGGCCTTTGCCGACGGCTTTGTCGTACTTGAAGTAGCCCGCCATGGTCTTCTGTCCGAGCCGTTTGAGCTCGACGAGTCGATCGATGACGTTCGTGCGGCCCTTGCCCTCTTCGCCGCGCGACTTTTGAATGTGCCACGCGACGTCGATGCCCGAGAGATCGCTCATCGCGAACGGTCCCATCGGGAAGCCGAACTTCTTCATCACCAAGTCGACGCGCATCGGCGACACGCCCTCTTCCGCGAGCGCCACCGCTTCGCGCGCGTAGTCGAAGATCATACGGTTGCCGATGAAGCCGAACGCGTTGCCGGAAAGTACCGACGTTTTGCGCAGCGCCTTGCCGAGCTTGAACGCGGTCGCGAGCGTTTGCGGCGACGTTTGGTTGCCGCGCACGATTTCCAGCAGCGGCATGATGTTCGCCGGCATGAAGAAGTGCAAGCCGAGGAACTGTCCCGGTCGTTTGGTGACCGAAGCCATCTCGTCGATGTCGAGCGTCGACGTATTCGAAGCGAAGATCGCTCCGGGCTTTACGATGGATTCGAGCTTGGTGAAGACGTCTTTCTTGACGTCAATGTTCTCGAAGACCGCTTCGACCACGACGTCGGCGTCGGCGAGCTCGCTCCAATCGTCGGTGAACTTGATCGACTGGCCGCGCTTCCAGGCCTCTTCTTGCGTGAGCTTTCCCTTCTGCACTTGATACATGAACATGCCCATCACGGTTTGACGGGCTTTATCGACGGCTTCGTCGTTGGAATCGACGACCACGACGGGAATGCCGGCTTGCGCGAACGTGATCGCGATACCGCTGCCCATCGTACCGGCACCGACGACGCCGGCTTTCTTCACGTCGAGCGGTTCGGCCGCGGGAAGTCCCGGAATCTTCGATAGCTCGCGCTCGGCGAAGAAGATGTGACGGAGCGCGAACGAGGGCGCGGAACGCACGAGCTCCTCAAAGAGCCGCGCTTCGCGCGCGATTCCGAACGCGAACGGCATTTCGACCGCGGCTTCGACGGCGTCGATCAGCTTGTGCGCGGCGAAACCGCCGTTGCGTTCGGGCGGCACCATCTTGTGCGCCTGCGAAACGACGAACGGTCCGGCTTGCGCCGTGATGCCGTTTCCAATGAAGGCCGTTTTTTCGGAGATGCGGCGTTTCGTTCCGTTCCGTACCAGCGTGACCGCTGCAGTGTCGGCGTCGTCTTCCACGACCTCGTCGAGAATGCCGAGGTCTTTGGCCTTGTCGGCGTTATGCGAGTTGCCCTTGAGCATGAACTCGAGCGCCGCTTGCGCGCCGATGAGACGCGGCAAACGCTGCGTCCCGCCGGCACCCGGCAATAAGCCGAGCTTGATCTCCGGCAGGCCGACCTTGGATCGCTTCGTCGCAACGCGATAATCGCACGCCAGCGACAACTCGAGGCCGCCGCCGAGCGCGTTACCGTCGATCGCCACGGCGTAGGGTTTGCCGCTGCGATCGACCGCCGCGATCACGTCGCGGATCGTCTTGGTTTCGGCGGTCGGTTCGGTGTTGAAGTCGTTGACGTCAGCGCCTCCGCTGAAAATGTTGTTGGCCCCCGTGAAGACGACTCCCTTAACGGAGCCGTCTTTCTCGGCGGCGTTTACCGCCTCGAGGATGATCTCGGAGAACTTGAATCCGAGCGCGTTGATCGGCGGATTGTCCAGCGTTAGGACGCGGATACCGTCGACGTCTTTGGCGTGCAGTTGCATTATGCAGATACCGTCATCTTACGATCGAGATCGAACTGGGCGTCGGTCAACGACATTACGTCGGCCGAGCCGTCCATGATTTGCCGCTTGTAGTACGCGGCTTGCGACAGGACGTGCGTCGTATAGAACTTTGCCGTCGCCAGCTTGGCCTTATAGAACTCCGCCTCGGCATCGCCGGCGGCGATCTTCGCCGATGAGATTTGCGCCGCACGCGCCATTTGCCAGCCGCCCGCGATCACGCCCCACAGCTTGAGATAAGGGACCGAACACGCGAGCGCCTTGCGCATGTCGCCCATGCCGGTCATGCCCATCCACTGCGAAACCTCCGTCAGTGCGGCGAGGCTCTTGAGCAGCGCTTCGCCGATGGCTTTGAGGGCCTGCCCTGAGCTTGTCGAAGGGTCGCTCGCCGCGCAATCCTTCGCGACGGCTTCCATCTTTTTGCCGATGGCCGTCGCGGTCGCGCCCATGTCGCCGATGAGCTTGCGGCCGAGCAGGTCGAGGGCCTGAATACCGGTCGTGCCTTCGTAAATCGTGATGATGCGAACGTCGCGATACTGTTGTGCGATCCCGGTCTCTTCAATGTAACCCATGCCGCCAAAGATTTGCAGCGCGGTCGAGCACAGCTCGACGGCGTTCTCGGTGCACCAGCCCTTAACGACCGGAATCATCAGCTCGACGAAGGCCTTATGCTCCTTACGGACCTTTTCGTCGGGATGTTTGTGCGCGTAGTCGAGCGAGGCGCCCGTGACGTACGCCAACGCCCGCATCGCTTCGACGTTCGCCTTCTGCCACATGAGCATGCGGCGCACGTCGGGGTGGTGGATGATCGTTACGGGATTCTTATCGCGCGTCGCGACGTCGCGGAACTGGACGCGCTCCTTCGCGTATTCGAGCGAATGCTGGTACGCGCGGTCGGCCAGTGCGATGCCTTGCACGCCGACTGAAAAGCGAGCAGCGTTCATCATGATGAACATGTACTCGAGTCCGCGGTTGGCTTCGCCGACGAGATACGCGACGGCGCCGTTCTTTTCACCGAGACTCATCGTGCACGTCGGGTTGCCGTTGATACCGAGCTTGTGCTCGATGCCGGCGCAGACGATGTCGTTACGTTCGCCGAGCGAACCGTCGGAGTTGACGACGAACTTCGGCACGATGAAGAGCGAGATGCCTTTGGTGCCTTCGGGCGCATCGGGTAGACGCGCGAGTACCAAGTGAATGATGTTGGCGGCCATGTCGTGCTCGCCGAACGTGATGAAAATCTTCTGACCGGTCAGGCGATAATGGTCGCCTTCCGGAACGGCCTTCGTGCGAACCTGCGCGAGATCCGAACCGGCTTGCGGCTCGGTCAGACACATCGTTCCGGTCCACTTACCGTTGACCAGGTTCGGAATGTAGGTCTTCTTCTGCTCGTCGTTTCCGCACAGCTCGATCGCTTCGATCGCGCCTTGGTTGAGCAGCGGGCCGTTGGCAAAACCGATGTTCGCGGCGTTCCACATCTCGAGCGTCGGACCGAGCAGCAACGACGGCAGTCCTTGTCCGCCGTACTCCTCGGGAACCGGAAGACCGATCCAGCCGGCGTCGGCGAACTTTTTATACGCTTCCTTGAAGCCTTTCGGCGTTGTGACCTCGCCGTTGTTCCACGTACAGCCTTCTTTGTCGCCGATGCGATTGATCGGATCCAAAACTTCGGTTGCAAACGTGCCGGCTTCCTCGAGAATCGGATCGAGGACGTCCAACGTCTGCTCGCAGCCGGGAAGCTTTGCAACCTCTTCGACGTTTGCGAGCTCGCGCAAAACGAACTGCATGTCGCGAAGGGGGGCTCGATACGTGCTCATCGTCGTTCGTTTACTTTCTTGCTTTATTGAAGCGGTTTTAGGAAGCGTCGGTCGCTTAACGCACGTCCATGTGCTTCAGCGACACTAGCACATCCTGTGCGTCGGCGTACAACTCGCCGCGCAAACGCGCGACGGATGCGGCAAGCATTTCGAGGTACGGAAGCATCCCGGTCTTGATTCGGTTGAGTCGCTCGATTCCGGCGTCGGTAACTTTGTAAAAGCGGCGCGAACGTTTCGTGGGGTGTTCCCACTCGCCGACGATGAAACCGCGTTCCTCGAGCCGCCGCAAAAGCGGATAGATGGTGTTCGTGTTGACCGCGAGGAGGCCCTCACAGAGCGCCTCGATGCGCTCCATCAAACCGGAGCCCGTATCGGGCTCTTCGGCCAGCAAGTGGAGCACCAGAACGGGGAAGATCGTCTTGGATTTGATGGGTCCCCGGATGAGGGTCTCGGCCACGCGGCCGGAGGGCTGGGAAGCCCGCTCTGCGACTCGGGATGCCATGTGTGATAGGTATAGCATTATTAAAAGTAATAATGCAATACCCGGGTAACGTCTATTTCAAGAGGTCTGCTTACTCGGGCTCGCGGACGACCAGGACGGGTATCGTCGTCGAGCGCACGAGGGTGCCGACGGCGCTGCCCATCACCAGGCGCACGATCCGGTTGCGGCCCCGGAAGCCGGCGATCAGGATGTCCGCTCCCACCTCGGCGGCGCAGGTTAGAATGGCCTGGACCACCTCACCGGTCACCAGATGCGTCCGAACCTCGATCCCCGAGGCGAAGGCCGCGGCCGCCGCCAACTGGAGCGCCTCTTGGGCTTGCTCGGCGAGGAGATCGGGGGCCTCGGGCGGCTGTTTAGCGAGGACGCTCGGAATGCCGGCGTAATCGATGGCCGAGACGACGTGCAGCTCCGCGCCCGCGCCGAGCGACAGCGTCAGTTCCACCGACTTGCGTACGGCGGCCATTGCCTCGTCGGAACCGTCGCTCGCGACCAGCAGAGTTCGAATCATGGGGCCTCCTCCGCTGCCATGATACAATGTCTCGGACTATGGTTTCCCCAACCTCCGTCGAGGTGTTGACGAAAAACCACCGCCTCGTCTACGACATCCTCGTGGAACACGGGACCGGCACGCATCTCACCATGGGGCAGCTCCACGAGCTTGCCCTGAAGCGCCGGCCGGGCATCGGCTTTACAACGGTTTATCGCGGGCTCACGCGCCTGCGCGATCTGGGTCTCGTTTCGGAAATCGTCATCCCCGGCGCCGACAGCGCCGTCTACGAACCGGCGTCGCATCCGCACGCGCACTTCCGCTGCACGCAGTGCGGTCGCGTCGACGACGTGCACTATACGCTTCCGGCTGCCACAACCGCACACTTATCCGCCGACAACGGATTTCACGTCGAAAGCATCGAGCTGAGCCTGCACGGCCGCTGCCGCGATTGCTCTAAGAGATAGCGCCCGCGATTCGCTCAGGGTGGTAATGCGCTAGGGCGCGACGCGCAGCTGCGTCGACGCGCTGCGGCCGAACTGTTCGGGAGCGTCGCGCAAGTACGCCTTCGCACCCGGCCACAGGAACGTTCCAGGCGTCACCGATCGCACGAGGTAGTGCACGTCGTACACGCCGGGACCCAAATGCTCGGCAAACGCCATGATTCGATCGCGATAGATTTGCTGCGTGTCGATCTCCCAGCTATCGCTTTGCGGAACGAGCGTCTTGAGCGTCGTTTGGAAGCTCGTGTCGACCGCTTCGAATCCGGCCGGTAAAGGATCCTCAATCAATAACCGGTCGACCGGATGATCGACGATCACGCGGACGCCGACGTCGAACACTTTACCGCCAGTAACGTCGAGCGGCGTCACGGGCGCCAAATCCATCGTTGCGATCGCGGTCGCGCTTCCCGGCGATTGCACGGTACGGATCACGCGGAATGCAGCGAGCTCGCCCGGCGCATTCGCCGGTACCGGATATGAGTAGAGCACGATGTAGTGAATCGTTCCGCCCTTTGCGGTGACGTCGAGGGCGCCGCCCTTGACGGAGTTTGCCGTAACCGTGACGCTCTGCGACGATGCGGCGCTGCCGAACTGCGCCGACGCCAGCGTCGCTCCGCCGGCGGTAACCGACGCCGTTGCCGGACCCAAATGCTCGGTGGCGGCATACGCCGATAGCGCCATCGTCGCCGACGCGGTGTCGTCGATCGTCGGCCATCCGCAGCGGCATTGCTGTGCGACGAGCTCGCGCACCGCACCGTCGAGCTGCTCCGCGGGGGCGTGACGATCGATCAGCAGCTGCAGCATCTGCGACTGGGCATCGACGGCGGTGCCGAGCCAACCCCATTGCGTCGAAACGTTGGCGGCGGAATAGCGGCCGGTCACGTAGAGCGTTTGCTGCAGACGGTCGGCGAGTGCTGCGCCTTGGCTCTGGTACCCCGGACTCTGCAGCAAGAAGCGCGCCAACCGGATCTTCGTCGCCTCATCGAACGTCGATTGCTGCGCGACGATGTCGTTGAGGAAATCGGTCGAGTGCTGGCCGCTTGCCCCCAACGCCCAGAGCGCCTCGAAACGCATCTGCGCTTTGCAAGCGGGATCGTCGCACCATTTGTTGCGGGCCGGATTGGCGAGCGACTGCCCGACGAACGCTTGTGCCCGGGAGATCGCGCCCGAATCGACGGCCACGCCGTGCGAGCGTGCGAAGGCGAGTGCTTCCAGAGCATAAGCGCTGGCAAACGGATCGCTCGGCGACGTCGATCCCTGGCCGTAGGCGAACCCGCCGTCACCGCGCTGCAGCGCATAGAGCTTTTGAAGGACGGTCGCGATTTGTGCGCCCGGATCGAACGACAGATTCAACCGATACGGTTGACGCAGCGTCTGCAGCGCGCTTGCGATCTCCAAGCGCGAACTGAGCTCGTCGGCAAACGGATACGGATCGCCGTTCATCATCTGCTGCGAGGGTACGACGAACTGCGGAACGATCGAGTTTGCGAGCGTGACCTGCAAGAATCCGCCGCGATTGAGATCGATCGGAATCGAAACGTGCGACGCGGTCGCGCCGCTTTCGATCACCGCATCGGTACTGCCGCGATTCACGACGCCGAACGGTACTTTGAAGGCATCGCTCTGCGTGCCGAGACGGCTCGTCGCCTCGACCGTCGACGGCGCCGGCGTTCCCACGTTGACGGGGAAGCGCCACGCCTGCATGCCGGTTGCAGTTTGCTCGGACGTTTGCATGCGATGCGGGTCGCCGGACGTAAACGCGAGCGCGCCCGTAAGTTGCAGCACGACGTTGAGCGCCCCGTTAACGCCGGTTTGATTCGACGCCGAAACGCCCAGCCCGAACGAATCGCCGGGACGCGCGAACTGCGGCAGCAACGGATTGGTCATGAGCGGCAGTGCCGAGATGAACGTCGCGTCGGACGTAACGAAGTGCGCATCGTCGTCGGCGACCGCGACGGCCATGACACGCCACGTCGTGAGGTCGTCCGGCATCGAAAACGTGACGGCGGCTTTGCCGGACGCATCGGTTTGCAGCATGCGATAATACGCCAGCGGCAAGAAGTGCTGCCGCACGCGCGTGCTTCCCGCGCCCGCTAGAAATCCACCGCCGTAGCCGAAGCCTTTTTCGGGCGGCGGCGTTTGCGTCTGCAGTACGATGCCTTCGCGATTATCGGAGAAGATCGTCGAAATCGGCTGGTCGGCAAAAACGGTTTCGACCAAATCGGGCGGACGATATCCCGACAACTGTAAGATGGCGTCGTTGACGACCATCGCAACGACCTCGCCGCGCGCCGCGCTGCCGTCTTTATGGGTCAGCGCGAAATCGACGTGCTGCGAGCTGCCCGGCTGCACCTTAGCGGACTTCGGCGCGATTACCAGCTTAAGATACCGGTCGGCGACGCTGACTTCGAAGCTCGACATTCCGACGCGCGCCAGACCCGCGACGCTTCCGGGCTTGGCCGACGCAATATTTGCGCCGCGACGTACGACGACGGCTTCGAACGCTGCGTTGGGCAGCATCTGCGACGTGATCTTGAACGAAACGCGCGCGGCGCCGTTGACGCCGCGCAGCGTCGTGCGATAGAGCGTGTCGCCCCGTACGACCGAAACGTAAACGTCGGAGCCGGCGTACGGCGAAGCGACCATGGCGGTCGCGGTATCGCCGACCGCGTACGACTTCTTGTCGAGCTTGACGGCGACCGCGTTGGGATCGCTCAAGCCCCAATCCGCTTCACCCGGCCCGAACGCAAACACTTGATAGTCGGTCGACGTGGCTTCGCCTTTGGCACCCGCGAAGTTTGCGACGACGCGATACGGTCCGGGATCGGGCGGCGTCAACTGCGCGTCGACCGCTGCCTCACCCGAAGTTACGTCGGTGCTGCCCGAATCGGTATATTCGATCGATTGCTGGGCGCTCTCGCCGCCTTCCACTTCTTGCGTCGCCGACGTATACGTCATCTTCTGCAACGTGAGATGCACGCCGCGTCCGGCGATCGCATGGCCGGCGGCATCGGTCACGATGACGTGAAGCGCTACCGGTTTCCCAGCCACGCCGCCGACGTCGGAGCTGATGCCGATGACGCCGTCACCGGGCAACGCGAGGAAACTCTTGGAATCCGAAACCGCGAGATTCGAGACGTCGGTGGTCTCCATGTCGACGGTGTACGTCATCGGGAACGGCAGATCGCGCGGCACGCTTACGTTTAAGCTCGTGTTGCCTTGCGCGTCGAGCGCGAGATCGCGCTGAAGCACGTCGGTGTCGAACGACGGCGTCTGTTCGGGGTAGAACCACTGCCGCCCGAACCAATAGTCGTCCCACCCCTGCGGTTGAACCGTCGCGAGTTCGCGCGTTACGTACGCGTGCGCGGTTCCGCCTTGCAGCGGAGCGCCGAAGAGATACATCGCGTTGGCGGTTGCTTGCAGGTCGTTGCCGGCCTGCGCCGAGATTCCGCTCAGCGACAGCGTCAGCTTGAAGTTCGGCGGCTTGAATTCGGCGACGCGGAACCCACCGTTGACGTCGTTTCCGTTGGCGCCTTTGGCGTCGACGGTGTAGTAGCCCAAAGCTTGCTGCTTCGAAAACTTCACCGGCATCGAGAAGAGACCGTACGCGTCGGTCTTCACCGTGCCGAGCGAGGTCTTATTATTGCTCGGATCCTGCAGCGTTATCGTATACGTCGCGTTCTTGTCGGCAACGATGCGATCGCCGCCGACGTAGTACGCGACGCCGGTGATCTCGCCGGTCTCGCCCGGCTGGTACATGTCGCGATCGGGGAAGATCGTGCCGCGCGAAAGCGGTGCCCCCGACGACCAGCCGCCATTGACGTCGAAGCGGTAAATGCCGCTATAGCTTTGCGTCTGTAACGTTGCGACGTCGGAGCCTTCCGTTGCGACGACGCCCATCGTCGGCGCCTGATTCGTTCCGGCACCCGCGTAACAGCGTTCGATGTCGACGCCCGCGAAATCGGCCTCACCGTTTTGCCCGGTCGTTCCTTGCGCGCACGTACCGAGAACGGCGTTTTGGCTGTCGTAGCGATAAAGCGTCACGTTTACTCCGGCCGCCGGAGAACCGTCGCTCAAGTGCTGCGTCATCACGATGCCGTGCTGCGGGAACCACTGCGCGAAAATGCCGATGTTGGTCAGCTGGGCGATCCCGGCCAACCCGGGAGTGCTGTCGCGCGGATCCAAGTCGGTGCGAAAGCCGTAGGCGAGCGCACCGTAGGGTCCGCCGAGCCGCGCTTGTAGCGGAATTTGTACGACGCTTTGCGCGTTGCGTTTCGCGGTCAGCGTTCGCTCCGGCCAGCCCGCCGGGTCGGGCAGCCAACGCAGCGCGTCGACGCTCGTCATGAGATCTTGCGCCGGGACGCGCGCCGTCGCGATCTGGTACGCGTTGCGCGGAAGGTTCGTCGCGTAGAAATTAAGCTGTACCGGCGCGCCGGCGGCGATCACGTTCGCGCCGCTCGGGGCCCACGCACCCGCACCAAAGTCGCTCGTTTGAATCGCCACGGTGCGCGCTTGACCGAGCATCTGTCCGAAAACGTCCTTTATCGTCGGAGCCAGCGTCGCGGTATAACTCGCATCTGGGTCGAGTGCGTACGGATCGATCGAAAGCGTCGTTCCGTCGTCGGAAAGCGTGACGAGCGATTTTGCGTTCGCGGGCGCAGGCGAGACGCTCACCGATCCCGCAATCGATTTTGCGTCGAGCGGGTTATTGAAAACGATCGCGGGATCGCCGCCGGCAAAACGCGATCCCGAACCGGGTGCCGGACTCGCGCTGGGCGTCGGAACGATCGCCAATGCGTCGTAGGTGTGAATGCCGCCGCTAAATTGTTTGCCGGTGGGGACGTTGCCGTACGCCGGTTCGACGCCCGGAGCGATCACCAGCGAGTAGGTCGTACTCGTCTTTAAATCGTGCTGCGGCTTGACGACGTAGATCCAGTTCTTGAGGGACGGATCGAAGAGCTCGGCGGCGTTTTCGCCGGGAAACGGCGTCGGCTGCGCGTCGAGCGTTGCCGTCGCCGCTACGGTGTCGCCGCCGCCTTGGAACGTGGTATGCGACGCCAGCGACGCCGGATCGACGGCCGCATTGGCCGTGATCCGCAGCGCCGGAAGCGTAGGCGCCGGCGCCGGCGTCGAGCTTTCGTCTTGGCCCGGTTTGAGCGAAGGCAAATCGCTCATCTCGATCGGGTCGGTTTCAAACGTCCATGCCAGATCGCTCGCAAGCGTATCGCCGTCGAGGTCGCGCAGCCCCGCGGAGAGTTTTACCGCGACGCGCGTACCTATGGGCAGCGCCTGTTCCGCGACGAAGCCGACCATCCGCGGTGTGAGCAGCGAGAACTTCCCTTTGAGCGGCGGATCGAGCGAGAAATGCGACAACACGTCGACAGGACCGGCTCCGGAGAGCGCTTCCACTTTGGCGACCGGCTTGGCGAAGATTACGCGAATCTGCGCGAGCGACTCCGTTTTAACGGTCGGTGAAATCGAAGCGATCCACGGGGGCAGCGCGGGCTTTGCGATCGCCGCTACGGGTGAAAGCTTTGCGGGCGCTGGAGCGTTAGGAACGCATGAAGAGACAGCTGCGGCAGCAGCGACCAGGGCGACGCCGAAAAACAGCGATCTACGCACCGCCGTCGTACATTAACCAAGCAACGTGAAACTCTTTGTGCGCGTCGTCCCTTTTATCGCGATCCTAAGCTCGGGTGTCGTGCTCGCCGCCGCCTACCTATGGGGCGTGGACGTCGCGCAGCTTCCACCGGGACGCAATGCGGTCACGTTTACCGATCGAACCGGCGCGCCGCTGGGCACGATTTTGGCGTCCGACGCGTCACACGCCGTTTCCGTTCCGCTCGCGGACGTCTCTCCGAAATTCGTGGACGCCATCGTTGCCGCCGAAGACGCCCGTTTCTATCGACACGGCGCCGTCGACGTACCGGCACTGCTGCGCGCGGCGCGAGAGCTGGTGGTGTACGGCGAACCGCGCAGCGGCGGCTCGACGATCGCGATGCAGCTCGCGCGACTGCTGTATCCGTCCGGAAAACTCATGCAGATCGTCGATGCCGAGCGCATCGCGGTCCGATCGAGTAAGGCCGCCATCCTCGAAGCCTACGTCAACCGCGTACCCATGGGCGGCAATCTTTACGGCGTCGAGGCGGCGGCGCGGACGTACTTCGGCGAGCCGGCTTCCGATCTCGACGTCGCTCAGGCCTCGCTGCTGGCGGCAATTCCGAACGATCCGGGCCGGCTCTCGCCCGACACCGGGTACGCTGCGCTCCGAGCGCGGCAGCGCTACGTCCTGGACCGCATGGCCGCGCTTGGCGAAATCACACCCGCCGAAGCCGAGCGCACGTTCGGCGAAACGCTGCACGTGCGGCGTCACGACGCGGGAATCACCGACGCGGCACACGCGTTGTTTTATCTCTTCTCGCGCGTTCCGCCAAGCAGCGGCCGCGTGCGAACGACGCTCGATCGAACGCTGCAGCGCTTCGTGCAGGCGCAAACGCGCGACGTCGTCGCGGCGCTCGACAAGTATCACGTTAACGACGCCGCGGCACTCGTCGTCGACAACGGCACGGGCGCCGTTCTCGCATACGTCGGATCGCCCGATTATTTCGCCGACGAGATTTTAGGACGCAACGACGGCGTTCAATCGTTGCGACAACCGGGTTCGTCGCTCAAACCGTTCACGTACGAGGCGGCGCTCGAAGACGGAACGATCCGCTCCACGACGATCTTGCCCGACGTGCCGTCGACGTACGCGATTCCCGGCGGCAAGCTGTATCAGCCAGCCGATTACAGTGGGCGATTCAGCGGTCCAGTGCGCGTTCGTTACGCGCTCGCGAACTCGCTCAACGTCCCCGCGGTGCACGTACTATCGTCGCTAGGCGTCGATACACTGCTGGGTCGACTGCACGCACTGCACTTCGAACATCTCGATCGCCCTGCATCGTACTACGGACTGGGATTGACGCTGGGCAGCGGCGAGGTGACGTTGTGGGAGCTCGTGCAGGCATACTCGACGATGTCGCGCGCCGGAGCGTACGTTCCGCTGCATCTCACGGGAAGCGCAGCCCCGGCGCGTGCCGTCGGCGACGCCGCCACGTGGGCGCTGGTCGGCGACATGCTTGCCGATCCGCACGCGCGTGCAAAAGCGTTCGGAATTCATTCGGTGCTCGAGATGCCGTTCTGGGCGGCGGTGAAAACCGGAACGTCGTCCGATTTTCGCGACACCTGGACGGTGGGATTCACGCGCGAGTACACGGTCGGCGTGTGGGTCGGAAACTTCGACGGCTCGGCGATGCGCGGCGTTTCCGGCGTCACCGGCGCCGGACCGCTCTGGAATCGCATCATGCTGCACCTGCACGAAAATGCCGATCCTCCGCCGTATCCGCCGCCACCCGGTTACGTGCGCGCGAGAATCTGCGCGACGACGGGACACGCACCGCTGCGCGATTGTCCCGCCGTGGTCGAGGAGTGGGTGTTGCCGCGCGATTTGGCTTCCGTACGGCGTCCCGCACCGCTACCGATGAGTCGCGAGTACGATGCGTGGCTCGCGCAGCATCCCGACGTCGCGGCGCACCGGGTACGGATCGTCTTTCCGCACAACGGCGACGTCTTCGAGCGTAACGCTACGACTTCGGAACTGCAAACTCGCGAACAACGGCTGTCGCTGCGCGCGATCGGACCGTCGATCGATGCGGTGCGTTGGTCCGCAAACGGTGTGCCGCTCGCGTTGGACGCGAACGGCACGGCATTTCTTCCGGTACGGTTAGGAACGTGGATGGTGCGCGCCGACGACGGACGGTCGGCAGACAGCGTGACGATTCACGTGGTGCCGGCGCCGCGCGACCACCGTCCGGGCTTTACGGCGTCAGTGCCTCAACGTCGTTCTGATTATCGTCGTTGAAGTACAGCACCGGGCTCTTCTTGCTGCCGCCCACGACGAGACCGAAAAGCGCTCCCGCTGCGCCTTTGTCGACGTTGACTTGCGCAACGACCGTTCCGGGTTTGCACGGCACGGCCGAACACGTGGGCTTAGCGATCTCGATCAGGCTGTTCGTTCCGGCCGGCTCGGTGGTGTTGCCGACGACCAGATTGCCGTTCGCGAACAGCGCCGCGCTGATCGGCCCCTTGAGCGGATTACCGGAATACACTAGCGACGCCCACGCTTTATCGGGACCACCGAACGTCTTTCCGCTCTTTCCGACGGTGATGCTCTTGGCCTTGCGCAGGTTCAGCACGTTGTGGATCGCGACGATGGTGTTATTCGCACCGTCGACGACGTAGAGCGTTCCGCACGCCTGGTTTCGTCCGATCTTCACGCAGTTCTTCGGATCGAAGGCGAGACCCGAGGGCCCCAAAATGTTACCGGGCTGGCCCTTGTTCACTTTGAAGCCGGTAACGATCGGCATCATGGGATGCGTGCACATTGCCTGACCGGGGCACGACACGGCGAGGAGAATCGATCCCGTGGTCGCGTCGCTGACGAATAGCGCTTTGGTGGCGTATTCGTAGAGACCGGACGGCAGGGCCCACGTAGCACCCCACGGACGAACGACGTTCTTGCCCGTGAAGTTGCTGGTCTGTTTTCCGGCTCCGCCGCAGCTTTTACTGAGACAGTAGCCGTCGACCGCTTTTGCGAGCGCTGCGGTCGCGTACACACCCTGCTTCGCCGTCATTGCCAGCGAGGAGCATCCTAAGAGCGACTGGTCGCCTGCGACATGCTTCGGCTTGGAGCCCGGGGACGTCGATAGTGAAACGATCGTCGTGCCCGTTCCCTGAATGTTCGACGATGCGTTGAAGTTGCACGCGTAGAGCGTCTTGCCCATGATCGCCAGACCATAGGGATTGACGTCACCGTTGGTCGGATCGACCGTCGAGCCGATCGTCACGTGCTTCTTAAGGGTCTTTAAGACAGACGCTCCGCCGCCCGCTTCAGGCGCGAACAGTGCGCTAGGTTGATAGGGAGCCTGCGGGATCGCATGCCCGCCTCCCATGCCTGTACAAGCAGTCGCGCACGCCAGTGCCGCTGCCGCAAAGATATTTCTCGTACGCATGAAGGCCGGATGTTCGAAAACCGCCGCGACCTGACCTTTAGTAAATTGACAATGTCGCGGTCACGCGCGCGTCACGCCCGCGCGCGACGATGCGCAGATGCACGACGAAACGACTGAGCTCGCGCATTCGTTATTTATCTCCGATCCGATCCGTCCGATCGACCTCGACGTCGTGGCGACGCTCGTTCGTTTCGGTGCGGGACCGTTGGCCTATGCGCTCGGAGCCGCTATTCGCGTCGTATTGCTCGCGAGCGGCGAAAACTACTCGCACGCCTCGCCGGCGCTGACGCGGCTCGGAATCGACGTCGACGCGTGGCCGTCGCCGCCTGCCGGATTGTTCGTCGTCGAAGAACGCACCGTGTATTTGCGCTCGCGCAGTCCGATGACGGTCGCGCACGAATTCGCGCACGCGCTCGACTGCGCGTTAGGCTGCGGCGTGTATCGGTCCGGCGTGGATCCGCGCGTGCGAACGCTCTTCGGCAACGCCCAGTCGTTCGTCACGCCGTATGCAGCAACGGGCGTCGACGAGTATTTCGCGGAATCGATTCGCGCGTACGTCGAGATCAACGACCCTGCTACGTCGTGGCCGCGCGCGACGCGCCGCCGACTATTGCGCGCCGATCCGGAGATGTACGATTACGTCGATGCGATCTTCCGCACCGAGTTTCGCGCCGCGGCTTAGTTTAGATGGATGACTATTGTGTTAGACGGCGGAAGAGTTACAGGACGACCATCTATCGCTATACGTGCTGCCTTACACTGGATGCGGTAGGCTCCGGGCTCCTTCATGATGTACAAATCATCTAACTGAAAATGAAGATATTTTAAAAAATGCGCTGGCACCGGTCGCCCTTTGAATCGTCCGCTAAATGCGTCCAAGCCGAAGTTAGAGTTAGGATTTCGCTTGGCTTCCTTATTTGTGGCCACGTTCACCACCGTGAAGTCATATCCGTAGTGCCGATCCGAAAAAGTAGTGTACTGCACTTTACCCGAGACATTACGGATCTCGAGAGTAGCCCATACAGGAGCGCCCAAGCGGAGATCGGGAGAATCGACACTTAAAGAGGTGGAATATCCTTGGGAAGCAGTGCCGGATGCTGTGGCCGCTGAGGGATTGGTCATGCTAGAATTCGGAGCCGTTATAGCTGTCGATGCAACCAAAGTTGCGATGAACGCTCCAACCATGTAATGCAACATTTCTACCTCCCGCACTCACATTGCTTTTAGACTAGATCGCTGCAGCATCGTGCAATTTTCTGCGACGAGAGGCCTTGGCCCATCAGCATCACGACAAAGAAACTCAAACAGTAGGCCGGGCTATCACGTGAACTGGAACCGCAATGGCTTCAAGAACCGCTTTCACCATCGAAACATCCGGGGGTGAACCCCCGCAAGCACGGTCAGCAACCAGCTCGACGCGGTCGGCGCCGCCTGCGGCCGCCGCGCGAGCCTCCTCGGCTCCGGTCACGATTACTTCAAGAAGTCGCACGCGTCACAGAACTTTCCCGCCCGGAAACGCGTTCCCGCATAGTGAAGGTGCGCCCTAAAGGCACGGACTTCTCGGGAGCAGCCTAGAACGTGTTTAGCGTGCGCAGTATCGCGTCGGTGCTCGTTGCCGCAGCACTCCTAACCCAGTGCGCACCCGCAGTAAATACTGCTGCGCCGACCTCACCGTGGATTGCACCGCGGGTATTGCTCGCCGGAAAAGTACGCGACGCAAGAGAGCTCACCGGTTCGACGCCGTTAGGCCGATATCAGAGTCTGCCTATCGTGCCGTTGGCGCAACTGCGACACGTTCCGACGAATCAAGGCATTCTCTATGGTCCTTTGGGGAACGCGCAATCCAAAGACCGGCAACATCGATACGGTAACCGAAGCGCAAGTACTCGGTATCGGCAATCCCCACGACAGCGTACACGTATTCTTCGATGCTGGGATGCGTCCGGTTTTGCTGCGCGACGACGCTACGCGGTATTCCCTCGCCGTCGCGTACGACTCGTCGGCTCAACGGCGGTTCACGTTCTGCAATCCCGAGCTCGTGGCGCTAGCGCAGACCACCGTCGTCAAAACGCCGTCGGGATGGCAAGCCCGTCCTGCGACGGGCGGCGGCTCCTGCCGAGCCGTTCGCAGCAGCAAAGCGCGTGCGCCGACGGCCGGCGAGTTCCCGTGCAAAGATCCCACGAGCTTCAGGTGCCAAATGTACGTTATCGGTCTGCTAGCACTGGTTGCCGGCGCACAGCTTGCGTATTACGTCCCGTTGATTCCGCTCATGCTTTTCCTCAGCGCCGCACTCGATCCGCGCATACCCCGGGCGGCCACTGCAATCGACGTGTCGGCAAGCATCGTCGCCGAACCGTCCGCGTACCGGTTTGACGGCACCGCGCTCAAAGCGGCGCATCCGGTCGCTGGGACCGATGGCGTGCCGCCGCGGTACGAATCGGCACCGCAGCACTGACAAAAAGAGAGACCCTCCGCGAGAGACGACTTCGCGGAGGGTCGGGGTGTGGTGTGGCTTACGCTTTTTTATACGTGCTGGCGAATCCAGACGGCAACCTCGCTAGTTCCCACCCGAATGGTACGCCCGATCTCGGTGGTCTCATACCTAATGCTGTTCTGCGCATCGAACGACTTGACGTGATCGCGGACGCCCGAAACCGTTTGGACGTAACGCTGGGAAAGATCGTCGTCAGCCGGGACGCCGGCTTCGTACGCGATGAACGGGATCATGAATACCGCTACCGACATCGTTAGGAAGAAACTCAAACGCATTTCGTGCCCCTTTGCCTTTCCCAAGAGTGTTGTAACACTCAAGCGGGCACGATGGAACCATTAACGCGTCAACATGCAATAGACATGGCGTAAAGATTCGCGCAGGATCTAAGATCCGCCCGGTCCTACTTCAGGGCGTCGAAGAACTGGCTTCGCGCCAGGGGCAGGCAGAACAGCGCTACCACCACGTGGTAGTCGGTGATCGGGACGTAGCTCGGGATTAGGGCATCGACGTCGGTCAGGGTCACGTTCACCCCGCGGGCATGGAAATACGCGTAGGCCTTTTTGGCGTTCTTAAACTCGACTTCGGGGTCGCGGCGCCCGCCGCAGAGGTAGACCGGAGCCTTGGGGACCCAGTGGCCCAGCAGGTCGTTGTCGGCCGTGTCTTTGCGCGCCGGGCTCGAAGCGTCGGTCAAGAAGCTGTTGGCGAAGCTGGGCTGCAGCAACTGGGTGAGCTGCAGCGGGAGCGTCTTGCCGTAAAGCTTCTTCTCGTCTTTGTACGTCGCGACCGGAAGCAGCGTGCCGACGTGCGACGCGTACGGGTTCTTGAAGATCTGCGTGGGATCCGTGTAGATGTTCCCGTAGACCTTCTGATAGCCGGGCAAAATGTACGCGGCGAGAATCGGCGCGTCTTGCGACTGGCGCCGCAGCGAATCTTGGAACGTCTCGGAAAGCGCGTATGGACCGCTCGACGGCGCTTCGCCGAGCAAATCGAACTCACTGCCATACTGCGCTTCGATCGCGCGCTGTGCAGCGACCGATGACTGACCGCCCTGCGAATGACCGGACAGAAAAGCCTTCTTAGAGAGGCGCACGTGCAGCTTCGCGGCGGCGTTACGCGCGGCGCGCATCGAGTCGACGACCGCCGACGCTTCCGACGCTGCGTGTAGATAAGGATGGTACGGATACGTCGACAGCCCCAGACCGAGGTAGTCGGTTGCCGCTACCGCGTAGCCGTGCGCGGCAAAGACGGCCGCCACCACGACGGGATCTTGATCCGGAGCGGTCCACGTGGGGCTCGTCGTTTTCGGACTCGTGATCAACTGTTCTTTGACGGGATTCGTGCCGTGCGCGTAACCCACTAACGGAAACGGTGCCTTGCACGGTGCCTGCGGAACGAGGAACGCGGCGCTGGCGTTTGCCGGCTCCCCGTTTACGCCGATGGTCGCGTACTTGATGCCGAAGAGTTTCACGGCGCAGTGCGGCGGCCCGCCGAGTTCGGAAACGACCTTGCCGAACAGTCCGGCCGACATCCGCGCCTTGCTGATCGTGGTGACGTAGAAAAGGCGGTCGATCTGGCCGCGCGGCGGCGTTGCTGAGGCAAGGCGCGCAAACGGCGTCTGCTGCTCCGGCATCGTCGAGACCGCCGAGCTCGAGCATGCGGTGACGGATAGGAGGGCGATCGAGGCAACGATTCTGCGCATAATACCTTATCGCGACGCCGTAGAGACGTCGCCGAGCGTAACGGGTTTGGCGTCGTTGTGCCAAGCTCCGCGAATGTAGCTGACGACCGACGCAATCTCGTCGTCGGAGATGAGCTGCCCCCAGGCCGGCATCGTGCCGTTATAGTCGGCGCCCATGACGCGCGTCTTTCCGCTGAATCCGAACTTCACGATCGTGATCGTGCGCAGCGGATTGCCGGTAACGAGCTCGTTTCCCGCCAGCGGCGGGAAGGCCCCGGGAACGCCGCGGCCGTCGGCTTGATGACAGCTGGAGCAGTTCTTGATGTAGACGCGCCCCCCGTCATTTGCCGAGGCGGGATTGATCTGAACGATCTCGGCCCGCTCCACGGCTTGCGCGCTCGCCGCAGGCTTGGGCGTTCGTGCGGTGCAGGCCGGAAGCAGTACGAGCAGCGCCGCAAGCGCCGCTCCACCAGCATGGGACACGCCTATGATTTCTGCGCTATCGCAGCGCGATCATGCGCACGTCGTGCGTTGTGCCGAAGGTCTCGAGCGCGGAAAGCGTCGAGGACTGCGGCCGGACGAAAACCACGACCGGACCGGTGCGCCGCGAGAGCTCCGCCGCCCGGCCAAGCATAAACGTCGCGTAGCCGGAGTTGCTGAGATTGTCGGCCGTGACATCGCGGCGGACGAGCGTTACGCCCAAGCGAGCAAACGTGTCGGCGTTCGCCGAATCACCGCGCTCGTCAAAAAACGTCAAGCCCGTCCCGTGCAGCGCTAACGCCATTCCCGCGGTGTGACGCGAGGCGATACCGTCGAACTGCCCGATCGCACGGCGAAACGCCGTCAGCGTCTGGGGTGCGGGCGGCTCGCCGACTTGCACGAGCAGTGCGTCGCCGTTGTTACGCACGAGATCGGCGAAGGCACGCGCCTGCGCCGCCGCCGGATCGAGGATAAATGCGATTGGATAATGCAGCCGGAGGAAACCGGATTCGGCGGCGACCGAGCTGCCGCAGATGCCGACTACGAGCTGGAGCTGCTCGCTCTGCCATTGCGGCTGCACCGTTCGCGCACGGTCGACGACGACGTCGTCTTTAGCGAACGCGTCGTTAGCTGCGGGCGTTTGGGGTTCGCGTCTGACGTCCGGCTCGGGCGACGGCAAGATTCCGGAGCTCGACCGCAACTGGGCCACGGGCGGCGGCTGCGTTTGTACGCTCGCCTGCACGTAGCCGGCGACGATTGCCGCAAGAGCCCCGGCAATCAGCGCCCACCAAAACGCATTGCGCATTTAGGAAGTGTTCGGCGACGTGCGCTTGGGCCGCGAGCTCATCGCCCAGACCAGGGCGACGAGCAGAAAGTTCGCGACGAGCGAGCTGCCGCCGTAGGAAAGAAACGGCAGCGTGATGCCGGTAAGCGGAAAGAGTCCGATGACTCCGCCCACGATAATGAAGATTTGAAATCCCATCGTCGCCCCCAATCCCGCGGCGAGAAGCTTGGTGTAGAGATCGGGCTGCTCGAGGCCGGCGGCGAGAATGCGCCGCACGAGACCCAAGAAGATCGCGATCAGAATCAGCGCGCCGATCAATCCGAACTCTTCGGTAAATGCGGCGTACACGTAGTCGGTCGCGACGTCGGGAATGAACCCCGGATGACCTAAACGATAGCCGGTGCCGAAGACGCCGCCGGCCGCGAGCGCGTAGTACGACTGCGACGATTGAAAACCCGCGCCGAGCGGATCGGAGAAGGGATTGCGCCACACCGCGATGCGCGTCTGCACGTATGGATAGTGACGAACCGCCCAATACGCGACGCCGGCAAAGATCGCGCCGCCCAGCACGACGATGTCTACGCGGCGCGTAGCGACGAAAAGCAGCGTTGCAAACGTCAGCAGCAACAGCGTTGCCATGCCGAGATCACGCTGCACGACCAAAATCGCCATCGACGCGCCCCATCCGATAAAGAGCGGTCCCAGATATTTCAAGTTGGCGCGCAGCGACCACGGGCGCGCTTCAGCGATAACGTCGGCCATTTCGGCAAGATAAGCGGCGAGAAAGAATACGATGAACAGTTTGATCAGCTCGATCGGCTCGAGCTGGATCGAACCGATTTTGATCCACAAGCGCGCGCCGTTGACTTCCTGACCGAAAGCGAGCAGCAGTCCGAACAGCACGAGCGACGCGATTACCCACAGATATTTATACGCGGCGAATCGCCGGAAGCTGGTAAATGCGGGGCCCGCGGCGAGCGCGAGCACGAGCGACACGAGCAGCCAGGCCTGCTGCTTTTGCGCGAGCTCGGGCGACAAACGCGCGACGATGGCCAAGCCGAGCGCCGATAAAACGACTGCCAGCGCCGGCAGCACGTCGTCGCGGATCGATCCCGAAGGCTGGATCGCAACCCACGCCATCGCGAGCACGCCGAGCAACGTCAGGAGCCACCAGGGACCGACCGTGTGGGAAGGAGCGTACGAAAGAATCAGCGCCGAGATTGCAAGTGCGCCGGCCATCGGCGCCAACGAGCGAATCAGCGCGCGAATACCATCGCTAGGACGAAACCGATCGCCGCTGCGATGCGTGCGAGCGATGCCGCGAGTTGCAGCGGCCGCCACGACGCTACCGGTTCGGCGCTCGTCTCCGACGCGTCGTCGTGCTCGAAGCGCGCGACCAAAAGATGCTCTTCGGGATCGGCGGCTTCGACGTGTGCGATGAGGGCGCGGCGGTCGATCTCGCCCGGCACGCGACGGCCGCACAAAATAATGACGTCGCCTTCGTCGAGCATGACGCTGGAAACCGCGACGTCGAGCGTAGGCGTCGTGCCCAGCGCGCGCGAGAGTAACGGCATCGGCGTGTCGTCGAACGTATCGTCGCCGGAAAGCGCAACGACCTCACCGCGATGCGCGAGATACGCGGCGGTACCGCCCGCATGCATGACGTACGCGCGACCGCGAACGACGAGCGCGGCGGTTAGCGATGCGGCCGCGGTGACGTAATCTTCGTGACCCGCCGTACGGGCGTGCAGATCGGAGTTTACGCGTGCGAGGGCTGCGAGCACCGCAGTAGCCGCGGCGTGCGGACGATCGACGGCCCGGCGAAAACGTTCGCTGCGCAAACGGCGTTCGCACTCGGCGCGAAGCCGCGTCAGCAAGGCACGCTCGATCGCAACGCCGTCGACGCTGCCGAATCCGCGCGTCACGGCCAAAAACCACGTGCGCGGACCGAGCTGCATCGTTAGACACGATGCGCGATCGCCTCGAATCGCTACGTCCACGTCAAGTCCACTTTTCCACCGTGCGTACCATCATGCGCGTCGTCCCGACATCGACCGCGTCGCCTTCGCGAACCTCGATTGCCTCCGTAACGCGCTTACCGTTGAGAAAGGTTCCGTTGCGGCTCTGCAAATCGTCGATGTAGACGACCCCGTTCCGGCTTTGAAAGCAAGCGTGCTGCCGGCTGACTTCAGGATCGTGCAGCGATATCTGCGCATCGGCGCTGCGTCCTACGTCCAGCGGGGGGCGCCCTTCGAAGCGACGCATCTGGCCGCGCTCGAAAATCTCCAGTGCCACCCGCATTGGCACGAGCCGGCCCGCTTCGCTAGCGGGACGAACCGGCGGGCGCGTAGCAAAAACGGCGACCACGGCGAGCGCGCCTAGAATCTCGAGCGAGCCCACTCGCAGTTGAGCTTCTAATGCCACGGCCAAAAGGACCACTTAGTCTCCGCCTGCTTCGAACCGCATTCGCGTGTTTCCGAACATTAACTCATCCCCATCTTTGAGCTGCCTAGCCTCGATTCGCTCGCCATTGACGAAAGTGCCGTTGGTCGAACCGAGATCGCGCACGACCGGTTCGACGCCGTCGACTTCGACTGTAGCGTGGGTGCGCGAGACGCTCGGATCGACGAGGAAGACGTCGCTTTCTTCACTGCGGCCGATTCGCGCGCGGCCCTCGACAAAGTATACCCCGTAAGCGGGCACGCCTTTGATCATTCGGAGATGAAACTTCCGGCCGGCGGCTGCCGGCGGCCGGGGGATCGCTGCGTCTATCGTCACGGTCGTTTCGCCGACCGCCGTAACCTCGACCGCACCCGCCGGAATACTTTCGCGCGGGGTCATTTCGATGTTCGGATCGCCTTCGAGAAACCTGACGCCGACGCGGCCGGCGAGGTCGCGCAGCAGCTCGGCCCACTCGCGTTCGAGATAGGCCTGATGCTCCGCGAGACGGGTGAAATCGCCGGGATTGACGTAAACGATGTACGATCCCGGGGCGTACATTTGGCCCTCGTTTCCGCGCGTACGGGCTTCCATGGTGGCTACGAGCTTGCGCGCGATTTGCGTGGGCTCGAGATCGCTGGGAAACGTTTTCGCGAACGTCCGCTCGATGAACGCCGCACAAGCCTGCTCGACGCGATCGAGAAAGCTCACCGGCGCGATTCCAAACGGGCGATATAGAATCCGTCGCGGCCGTCGATGCCGGGCGGCACGAGTACGTCGCCGCTATCGGTGAGCAACGCCTCGTACGCAACGGGTATCAACCCGCGTTCGAAGCTATGCCGGGACAAAAACCATTCCACTACTTCAATCGTCTCTCGCGGATCGGTCGAACACACTGCATACACGAGCGCGCCGCCGGGTTCGACATGACCTGCCACGCGCTCCAGTATGCCGCGCTGAGTGAGAGCAAGGCGTTCGCCGTCGGTTCCGAGCTTCTTCCAACGCGCTTCCGGATGCCGCCCGACCACACCGATCCCCGAACACGGTGCGTCGACAAGGATGCGATCGAACCGCTGATCGGGCTCCAGGAACTCCGTCGTCGCATCGCCGACGACCGTTCCGGCGGCGATTTCGGCCTGTTCGAGGCGCCGGCCCAGCGTCTGGGCCTTGCGCGGGTCGCGCTCGATGCACAGCAGGGTTCCTTCACGCGCAAGGCGCGCCCCGATCTGTAGCGCCTTGTTGCCCCGACCGCTGCAGACGTCGAGAATCCTCTCGCCGGGTTGCGGATTGAGCACGTCGACCGGCATTGCCGAACTCTCGGACTGGTGCCACCAGCGGCCGCCGGCCTCTCCGTCCATGTCGACCAGCGCGGCGGGACCGCGCACGAGCAGCGATTCGGCAACCACCGGCGACGGCACCGCCGCGACGCCGGCGTTTACGAGCCGCTCGGTAACCTCGTCGCGCGTATTGAGCAACGTATTGACGACGATTGCCGCTTGCGCCGGATCGTTTACGGCCGCGCACACGGCTTCAGCGCGGTCGCCGAACGCATGCTGCCATTGACGCACGAGCCACGAAGGCAGCGAATAGCGCAGACCGAAGAACTCTTCTTCGGATTCGAACGACTCGCGCACGGGCAACGGAGGGTTCGCGCGCAAAAACGAACGGAACACCGCGTTCGTCAAGTTCGCCAAACCTTTATGACCGTAGCGTTTGGCCAAGTTGACGAACTCGAATACCGTCGCGTGTACGTCGGGTTCGGTGTATGCCAGCTCGTAGATACCCAGCCGCAGAATCTCGCGAATCACCGGCGGCAGCGGTTGCGTGCGGTCGCCGATAAACGGATCCAAGTACCAGTCCAGCGTGCGGCGCATTTTGATCGATCCGTAGGCCAGCTCGGTAACGAACGCGCGGTCGGACGGACTCAGGACGGCCTTGCGCACGCGATAATCGAGGGATTCTTGCGCGCCGCGCTCCGGAAAGTTGTTCTGGGCCGGAAACACGTCGCGCACGACCGCGAGCGCAACGTCGCGCGCGCTCATCTCACCGCCCTCCGGGCGCCGCGCTTACTCATCTCTGCACGTACTGCGACCACGACATGCGGCCGCGATTGGGTGCGATGAGCTCGTCGATTTCGACCTTTCCGCCGTCGCCGATGTGAGCGCGCAAGACTTTTACCGTTTCGCCTTCGAGCATCGCGCGCGCCGCAGGCTGCGGAGCGTAGGCGCGCACGTGATCGACGATGCGTTGCGGCGGCCACGACCAATCGATGACGAGATCGTCTTTTGCGATGGGTTTGGTGAGACTCGATTCGCCGCGCTGCGGAGTCCGCGGCAACGGATGGCCGGTCGCCGCGAGGTCGAGCGCTCGCCCGAGCAAGTCCGCACCGCGCAACGCCAGCCGATCGTGGAGCTCGCCGTAGGTTTCGCCCGGTTCGATCGGAACGCGCTCGCTGAGCACGACGTCGCCGGTGTCGAGTCCGGCATCCATGAGCATGATGCTGACGCCGGTTTCGGCGTCGCCGTTACGTAACGCCGTTTGAATCGGCGTCGCGCCGCGATACTTCGGTAGAAGCGACGGATGGACGTTGAGCGCGCCCTGAGGCGGAAGCGCGAGCAGTTCTTTGGGGAGAATGCGCCCGTACGAGGCGAGTACGAGGAGGTCGAATCGTTCGTTTGCGATCGACGCGGCAAACTCCCGAAGCTTCAATGGTTCGTGCACGCGAACGCCGAGTTCGCGCGCGCACGTTTTCACGGGAGACGGCGTCAGCTTATGGCCGCGTCCGGCCTGACGGTCGGGCTGCGTTACGACGCCGGCAAGGTTCGAACGCGCCGCGGTGACGCGCAGGCTCGGGACCGCAAACGCGCTCGTCCCGAAAAAAAGCGTCTTCACTCCGACGCCGTTTCGGCGATCTCTTTCTCTTCCTCGGTAGCGGCCGGACGAACGTTGCGCGCCTTGTCGACGTACAGCACGCCGTTGAGGTGATCGATCTCGTGCTGCAGGCACTGCGCGAGCAAACCGTCACCCTCCAAGCGAATCTTTTCGCCGTTGCGATCGAGTCCGCTCACCGCAACGCGTTTGAAGCGGACGATCTCGCCGACCATTCCGGGAACCGATAAGCAACCTTCGGTCATCTCGACTTCTTCTTCCGCGCTTTCGATCTTCGGATTGATCACGACGGCGGGCTCGTGCTCGTCGTCGTGGACGTCCACTACGAAGAGTCGCTTGGAAATGTTGACCTGCGGCGCGGCCAAACCTACACCCGGCGCGTCGTACATCGTTTCGAACATGTCGTCGATCAACTGCTGAAAGAGCGGATCGGAAATTTCCTTGGGGTCGACCTTTTTGGCGACCTTGCGCAGCGTCGGATGACCGTCTCGAACGATCTCGCGGATGTAGGGCATGGGCGGCCTATTCTCAATGAGAACGGCCGCTCCATGCCGGACGCTGCTGCGGATTGCGCTGGCAACACGAGGGCGAGCACAGCATTCGTGTCGTTAGGCGTCGCTTTGCA
>DASRSM010000126.1:0-8962 GCA_035656415.1 Vulcanimicrobiaceae bacterium
GGTCTTGCGTCGGCATAGCGCTCCTAGAGTTTTTCGAAGATGGCCCCGATTACTGTCAGCCCCGGTCCGAACGCCATGCTCAGGACCTTCGTGCCCGCCGGAATCTCCGTCGATTCGGCGATGCGCTGCCAGATATGCGGCGCGGTTGCGGACGCCATGTTGCCGTGGTCGCGAAGGACCTGGCGGCTTAGCGCGATTTGCGATTCCTCGATCCCCAGCTTGTTCCGGATCTGATTGAGGATGGCCGGACCACCGGGATGGATGGCAAACACCATCGCGTCCTTTTCGCGTTCGAATTCGAATCCGGCTTGCTCGGACAGCGACGTCACGAAATCGGCAACGTTGTCGCGAATCAGGAACGGAACTTTCTTCGAGAGCGACATGTCGAACTGGAACGGTCCGGGGCGCAACGTCATCTCGGGAAGCGATTCCGGCAGAATGCGCTCCTCGATAGCCAGAATTTTCAGTCCGCTCTTTTCGCCGCGTGCGAACTCGGTTTGCGGCGAGGCGGTGTACTTGATGAATCCGTCGGCAAACAGCGTCGACGTCACGAAGTTGTCGGGCGCTTCAGCGAGCAGATCGAAATGCAGCGAGAGAAACTCGGTGTGCACCAAATCGACGCGGCGTTTGGGTTGCGGAAGCGACGCGTACGACGAGCCGACCAAACCGACGGCGGTGCGGACCGCGGGAAACGCGCCGTAACATCCCATGTGATACGAGTGCGTGACGGCGGTGCGATGCCAGCTGCGCTTGGAAAGATAGATCTGCACCGGGCTCGGCGAGAGATAGCCGGAGCAGCTGACGTGCACGATGTCGTCGGGCGCGGACGTCGCCTCGGCATAGATCCGTTCGAACACGTTTGCGGCGGTATCTTCGAACAGCGACATTCTCGCATCGAGCATCTCACCGGTCGGCGTTCGCAGACCGCCGTACTCCGCCGTCGTTCCGGTCGCATTTTCGACGTGCTTGACGAAGTACGAGTTCAAAACGCTGACTTGCCGAGCGGCGATGTATTCCGACGACGTGCCGAAGCGCGCCATGCGGTCGGCGATCGTCTGTCCGAGTTCCTCGCGATCGGAGGCGACGGTCAACCCGCGCTTCGCGCACTGGGCGAGCGTCATAAAGTGCACCTGAATGCGCTTGAGCTCGTCTTGCGGACAGGGATCCGTCAGCTGGACGCGCTGGAAATCGGAAAGGACGACGGGAACGCGCGGCGGCGCGGCACCTTCGATAGTGCCGGCGTCGTGGGTTGCGGTACGCGCTTGCGCGGAAACGGAAGATCTATCCGGAGTCATGAGCCGTTCGAGCATATAGTAAATCGGCGGTTGCAGCCAGCGACTGAGTTCTCCATTAGTGATAAAGACCCATTTGGTACACCAAGCAGCCCCCTTGAATAATAACAAAAGTTAATTTCGGTTGCCGGAAGAACGTGTCTCCCGCTCCATTTTACCCACGTCTGCGTTAGGCGCGCCTGTGAAGTAACGAAAGAGCGTTCCGAAAAGACGCGGGAGGTGTAGCGCCGCCGCTTAAGCATCGCCCATGCGCGATGCGAGTTACATGCTCTTCGACGTCTTTACCGACGTCGCGTTTGCCGGCAATCAGCTCGCGGTTTTCCCCGACGTTACGCTCGACGACGCGACGATGCAGCGCATCGCGCGCGAGCTCAATCTTGCCGAAACCGTCTTTCTGAATCCCGCCGATGACGTAGTGGCGTCGCTGCGCATCTTTACGCCGCTAGCCGAAGTTCCGTTTGCGGGGCATCCCACCATCGGCGCGGCCGTCGCCCTCGTCGATCATCTGTGGTGGGTCGGGCCAAACGAAACCGAGTTCGTCCTGCGCGAGAAAATTGGGGACGTTCCGATTCGCGTCGAGCGCGGCAAACCGACCACGGCATGGCTGACGACGCCGCCGGTCGAGTTCGGGCGTGCGGTAAGCCGCGAGGACGCGGCCGCGATTTTAGGTTTGGAAATTGCCGACGTCCGCGACGATCTGCCGTGCGAGTTTGCCGGCGCGGGCAACATCTTCTTGTACGTGGCGCTGACGTCGAAAGAAGCCGTCGACCGCGCGGTTTATGACACGAGCGCCGTACGCAAGCGGCTGCCGTGGAGCCCGATCACCGACGTCTATCTCTTCGCGCAGTCGAGCGACGGGGTGTACGCGCGCATGTTCGCACCGATGTTCGGCATCGCCGAAGACCCGGCGACCGGCAGCGCCACCGGACCCCTTTTCGTCTACTTGGCGCGCCACGGCAGACTCGAGCGCGCCGAACGGCTTGCGGCCCAACAAGGCGTAGCGATGGGCCGGCCGTCGGTGCTGCACGTCAAGCTCGCCTGGGAGGGCGCCGATCTTCGCGCCGTCGACGTTGGGGGCAACGCCATCTTCATGGGCGAGGGAAAAATAAGAATCCCGTAGATCGCCGCAAGGCGGTTTCTGTAAACTTTCCGTTTTTCGGACGGAGGTTGCCCCTTCGGTCGTATCCCCGAGGGCCGCTTGGAAGGCATGCTCTGCAAGCATTTTCACGTCGCTGTTCGGAGGATCGTTTGAAGAAGCTCGCTGCCGCCCTGTTGTTCGCCGCTGCGGCCCTCGCGCCGGTCGCATCGTTTGCCGCCACGGTGGATCCCGGTTTGATTCCGGACGGAACCTATGTCGTTAAAGTCGAGAAAGTTCAAGACGCACAGCACGTTCTGGTCGTCATGCAAAACGGCGTTGAGACGACGCTGACCGCGCGCAGCAACATCGACTTCAACAAAGTGAAGGCCAACGACGTCATCAAGGTCTCGCTGATCAAAGGTATCGTTCCGGTCTACGCCGTTCAATAACGTGTGGTCGTAAACGCAAGCCCACCAAATCTCGACCGCGCAGCCGCAACGCTGCGCGGCGGCGGCGTGGTAGCGTTCCCGACCGAAACCGTTTACGGGCTTGGGGCCGACGCGTTCGACGCGGTTGCAGTCGCGCGAATCTTCGAGATAAAAGGCCGGCCCGCGTTCGATCCGCTGATCGCTCACGTTCTCGACGAAGCCATGCTCCGGCGCGTTGCGGCCGATATCTCGCCGGCGGCTGCGGAGCTCATTGCCCGGTTCTGGCCCGGACCACTTACCCTCGTCCTCCCCAAGCGCCCCGACGTTCCAGAGATCGTCACCTCAGGACTTCCAACCGTCGCGGTGCGCATGCCATCGCATCCGGTAGCGCGGGGCCTACTCGAGCGCACCGGACGCCCGCTTGCCGCACCCAGCGCCAACCCGTTTGGATACCTTAGCCCTACGCGCGCACAGCACGTCGAGCGCATGCTCGGCGATCGCGTCGACCTTATCGTCGACGGCGGCCCGAGCGCCATCGGGCTCGAGTCGACGATCGTCCGCCTCTGGCCTAGGCCCGAGCTGCTGCGCCGCGGCGCGATCCCGGTCGAGGAGATCGAAGCGTTCACGGGTCCGCTGCACTCCCCCGACCGTACTTCCGAAGCGGTTCCGCTTGCGCCAGGCCGCCTTCCGCAGCACTACGCTCCGACAACGCCGATCCGGATCATCGAGTTTGCGAGCGTGCCGCCCGAGGAACGTGCGAACGCGGCGGCTTTGGCATTTCGCGAGGTGCCTCACAGCTACGCCCACGCCCGCGTTTTATCCGAGCGAGGCGAACTACGCGAAGCGGCGGCTCGTTTCTTTGAATACTTGTACGAGCTCGACGCCGACCGTCCGTTGCGCATCGATGCCGAGCCATTGCCCGAGGTAGGGCTTGGCGCAGCGATGATGGAGCGGCTGCGCCGCGCCGCAGCCTCAGCTTGACTTCGGTTTGGCCGATAGAGGAATAGCGATGCCGAGAATTTTTTCTGTAGCGCGGCCCCTGGCCGCGTTTGCCATTTCCCTTCTTTGTTTGGGCGCGGCTCCCGCGTCGCCGCTGCCGGGTCCGGTTGCAGCAGACGTACACGAGAGCTACCGGCTGCTGACGTCGAGCTTTTACGATCCCGTCGATCCGCAAGCGTTGCTGACCGCAGCGTCAGACGCGCTCGTCGCCGCCGCGCGCAAGCACGACACGACGATCGAGGCGCCGGCGTTACGCGCGGGAGCGCAAAATGACGAGACGATGGCCGAACTCGACGCCGCCATAGCGTCGGCGGCGGATTCGGCACACGCGCCGGCGACGGAGTTCGCTTACGCGGCGATTGCGGGAATGGCGAAGGCCGTCGGGGACCGCTACACGCAGTTCTTTACGCCCGAAGAATTTCGCGCATTCAACGACGCGCTCGATCCCGAAAAGATCAGCGGCATCGGGGTCATGATTGCGACGGACGAACCGACCGGCAACGTGCACGTCACGTACGTCGTACCCGGAACGCCGGCGGAGCGCGTGGGCCTGCACGTCGGCGACCTGCTCATCGCGATCGACGGCACGGTAATCAAAGGAATGACCGTCGACAACGCCAGCCGTTTGCTGCGCGGACGGTCGGGAACGCTGGTGGCCGTAAACGTGCAGCGCCAAGGAGAGCCGCAAGCGCTTGCGTTTTCGATTAAGCGCGAAGAAGTGCAGCCGCCAACGGTCGTCTTTCGTATGCTACCCGGAAACGTCGGCTACGTTTGGGTCATGGCGTTCGGCAAGGGAACGCCGTCGGAGTTCGATACCGCAATTTCGCGTCTCAAGGACCAGGGCGCGCGCGCGCTCATCTTCGACTTGCGTAACGACGGTGGCGGATACGTCGATTCCGCACTCACGATCAGTTCGCGCTTCATCGCCAACAAGGCGTTGGTGACGGTCGAAGAGCGGGGCGAACACGCCACGACGATCGAGGCCGACAATCAAACGTCGATCGCGCTGCCCGTCTCGGTGCTGGTGAATCAGTACACGGCGTCGGCCTCCGAGATCACCGCGGGCGCGCTGCAAGATGACGGCATCGGCGAGCTGATCGGAACGAAGACGTACGGCAAAGGCGTTATGCAGACGCTGACACCGCTTCCTGACGGCGCCGCCATCAAGATTACGACCGCGCACTATCTGACGCCGCGCCACCGCGACATCAACTTGCGCGGTATCGATCCGGACGTGCGAATCGACGAAAACAAAGACGCGCGATTCGGCGAGGTCGAGCGCGACGCGCAACTGCGAACGGCGTTGCAGCTACTGCAGCGAAAGATTGCGACAGCGAAGCCCTAGCAGGCTACGGAAAAACCCCCAGCGCCGCCTCGAACCCGCTTGTTCCGCCGAAGACTTCGTCGCTCTTCGGTCACAATAGCGCTGCTATTGCTCCCTCATCGCTCCTCGCTTCGACGAAACATTCGGGTCCGATTCGGACACCGTGGGTTTTCCGCAGCCTGCTAGTCCGAGGCCGTCGTAAAGCTTTCCCCGACGTCGGCTTGCCGCTTGAGCGCCAGACGTACGAGCGTGCCGTTATGCGAGTACGAAACGTCGTCCATGAGGCGGCGCATCAAGAAAATACCGAGTCCGCGTTCGCGCTCGAGCGGCGGGACCACGACGTCGTAGGCAAACGGCGAGAAACCCGAACCGTTGTCGCGCACTTCCACAATGAGTTGTTCGCCGTCGAACGTACAGCGTACGGAAAACCCGCTCGAACGAAGGCTTTTACCGTGTTCCACCGCGTTGCCTAGCGCTTCCCCGGCGGCCAAGCGAATATTGGCGACTTCTTGTTCGGAAAAACCGCATACGCAAGCAAAACTCGCGATGCTCCTTCGTGCGAGGGTCGCGTTACGGGGGTCGCTGGTGAATGTTGCGCGGTAGCTTGTGCTCACGATCGTGTAGTCCCGGACGACCGGTTTCTACCCAAGCACGTTATGACTAAACAAAAAAGCGCCGGCAGTGTATGCCGGCGCTTCGTCAACGCATTTGCGTTGTGTTAACGCGTTAGTACGGGAAGCTGACCGTTTGCGAAACGCCGCCCGAAGCGATTGCGGTAATCACCACGGGGCCGCCGCCTGCGGGCGTACAATGCGTCGGATTGGTCAGCGGTGCGAACTGCACGTAGACCTGGGTTTGCGTACTGGTCATACGGAACGTCGACGCGAACGTTCCCGGATTCGTCGTAGTTCCGAACGTCACCGCGCACGAGTTGCTCGAGAACTGCACCGGATTGGTGAGGGACTCACCGAACGGGATTGCTCCTCCGGATCCCGATGCGGTAACGAACAACGGATACACTCCGGTCGAAGACGCATCCGGTGTCGCTAAGAACGAAAGCGCGATGCTCGTGACGGTAGCCGTCCCACCCAGAATGGAGAACCGGGCGCTTTGCGGCGACGCATCGACGTCGAAGGCCGAGAGCACGATCGCCGCCGGCGGCGTGCACGTAGTGCTTGGCGGCGAGTACGACACCGTGACGGAGCCCGGCGCGTTCGGCAACGTGATGGACGATCCCGAAATGCTACCCGTGCTGCCCGTGTAGGAATAGCTGACGCTGCACGACGAGTTGCTCGTAAGCTGAATGGGATTGACGAGTTTGGTGCCGGGGACGAGCGTTGCACCACTCGGTCCGAATGCCGTCACGACGAGCGTGAACGTTCCAGGGCTGAGCGGATTCGGCGTGGCCGGCATCGAGAGCGAAATCTTCTTGACGATCGGCTGAGGCGTCGGCGTCGGCGTTGGTGTCGGTTTCGGCGTCGGCGTTGGCGTGGGCGTAGGTTTCGTCGATGGAGTCGGTGAGGGTTTGGTTCCACAGCCTTGCACGACGTTCATCTCGACCGTCTGCGGACTGGCGTTCTGATTGAATGCGACGATTCCGATGGTGGAACCGCACGGGTTCGGCGGAGCGTTGTACGTCACCGCGACAGTTCCCGGTGCCGAACCAAAGGCAGCGCCCGCAACTTGTTTGCCGTTGACGGTGAACTTTAAGCCGGACCAGTTGCTGTGTAAGGTGATGGGATTCGAGAGCTGCGTTCCCTGCGTTACGGCTTGGTTCTTATGATACGCAGTGACGTAGAGCTTGAGTGTCGCGTGCTTTGTTTTCGGCCCCGCAACGATCGGCATCGCGAGCGCGATCTTGTCGACCACCGTTGGGCCCGGCGTCGACTGACGGAACTCGAGGAAGTGATCGCCGGTGTCGCCGCACGCTGCGAGCAACGCGGCGGAGATCAGCATCAGAAAAGCAACGGTCAAGCGACGCATGGAACCTCACCTGTAACGAATACCGCATGCCGCAAATGCCGCAGTCGGTTCATGCGTGGGCGTTCGCCGATTGCAGTACCGGTCCTCCGAGCGGTTGGCCGCATAAAAGCGTTTGACGGGCCGCCGCCGGGCATGCGAAGATGCATGCGCACGCGCCGTGGGCGATTAGCTCAGCTGGGAGAGCGCCTCCCTTACAAGGAGGATGTCGGCGGTTCGAGCCCGTCATCGCCCATTTAGGACCAAAGACATGCAAACCCGTTCATGCGTTAACGTAGAGCGCGACGGCGACGTCGCCGTCATCACGCTGAGCCGGCCCGAGAAGCGCAACGCACTCTCGTTGGAGATGATGCGCGAGCTGGACGACGCGTTGGCGAGCCTGGCCGGCGACGATACCGTGCACGTCGCGATCCTCCGCGCCGAAGGTCCGGCTTTTTCGGCCGGCCACGATTTACGCGAACTCGTCGACCGCGACGTCGAGGCGTATCGCGAGGTCTTCGAGGCGTGCGTCCAGCTGATGGGCCGCGTCCAGTCGATCCCTCAACCGGTGATCGCCGAGGTCGCGAAAGTTGCGACGGCCGCCGGATGTCAGCTCGTCGCCGCCTGCGATCTGGCCGTCGCCTCGACCGAGGCGACTTTCGCGACGCCGGGGGTGCGAATCGGACTGTTTTGCAGCACGCCGATGGTGGCGCTCACTCGGGCCGTGGGCCGCAAACGCGCGATGGAGATGCTGCTAACGGGAGAGTCGATCGACGCGGAAACGGCGCGCGACTGGGGACTCGTCAATCGCGTCGTCCCGCCGGAGCGGCTGCACGCAGAAACCCTCGAGCTGGCGCGCAAGATCGCGTGGGCCAGCCGCGTGGTCGTCGGCATCGGCAAGGCCGCGTTCTACCGGCAAATCGATTTGGAACAAGCGCGCGCCTACGATTACGCTAAGGAAGTTATGACGCAGAACGCGCTCGAGGAAGACGCTCAAGAAGGCATGGGTGCGTTCTTAAACAAGCGCGTTCCGCAGTGGAAGGGGTCCTCCCCGAAGGGTTGAAACGTAGCCCTCCGCGTCGCCGATTCGTGGGCTTTCGGTGCGCGCGATGAACGTATAGGCGTCGCCCACACCCGGTATGTGCAAACCCGACAAAAAGGGCATCGCGCATACGCGACGGCAACGGGACTCGCCTACGGCGGGTCCCGTTGTTTTCTCCTCGAAATGGGCCGCTTCGTGACCGTTATCGACTCGCGCACGCGTTATGCCGCCATCGTCTTGCTCGTTGCCCTGCTCGCTTCGCTCGCCGTTGCCGCTTTTCGCGCGCGTGAAGAATCGCATGCAAAGCGCGTCGAGCTGGCGATGGACTTCCAAGATTTCGCTGCGCTTGCGAGCTCGTACAACTACAATCCCGGCGCGTTCCTGATCGCGCTCCGGCGCGCCGGCCTGACGTCGCTCGCGCTCACCGAGGAGCTCGGCGGCGCCGTCGGCTACGACGGTAAGTCGTACGCGGCGACCGGCGCGGAGTTGTTGAATCAAGCTCGAATCGCGCCGGTTCGCGACACTACCTTAGCCAAGCTCGTCGCTACCAAACGCATCGACCCGGGCGCGGTTTACTTGCTCGTGTCGGACCCGTCGTCGTATCACCGGTATCGTTCGCAGCTGGCGCTGCACTTCGAGCCCAAGAGCGTGCGCGTACTGCGTGCGACGCGACCGTGGCTGCTCGAAGTCCACACGCAGATCGATTACTTCAACAATACGGCGCTTGGAATTCCCACCGACCAGCTCGAGCTCGCGCACTATCTCGGCTTGCTCGTCATCCCGCGCTTTCAAAACGACGAGCGTTTCCAAGAACCGCAGATGAACGCGCTCTTCGGCGAC
>DASRSM010000127.1:0-28807 GCA_035656415.1 Vulcanimicrobiaceae bacterium
GTGCTGATTCCGGGGCTGCAAGGATTGTTGTTCACGCCGTTTGCGGTCATGGTGATGTGTGCCGTCGGTTTGTCGCTGGTCGTTGCGGTTACGCAAGTGCCGATGCTCTCGTCGATTCTGCTGCGCAATCGCACGGCGAGCGGAAACGGTGCGGGCAACGGCGCGCATCGATCCGCCTACGCGCGGTTTTCGGCGGGATTCGATCGCCGCTACGAGCGCTTCGCGCAATGGTACGCGCGTTCGCTCGCTTGGGCAGTCGACCGGCCGGGCTTGATTTTCGCAGTAGCGGGAGCCGTTCTCGTCGTTACGTTCGTCGCGATGTTGCTGGGCGCGGTCCAAACCGAGCTCTTCCCGCCATCGAACTCGACGTTCGCGCGCTTCAATCTTCAGATGCCGACGGGCACCGCCGTCAACGTCACCAACAGCGTGGCGAGCGATGTCGAGAGTCGCATGCTCAAAGATCCTCGCGTCTCAAATGTCGGCGCTCAGATCGGGCAAGCCGGCTATCAAGGCGGAACGGTCGTCACCAATCAGGCGAATCTTTCCGTAACGCTCAAGCCGGGCACCTCGAGCGCGCAGGCGCAGCAGTTCGTCATTGGGTGGACTGCCGCGTTGACGGGCTCGCGTTTCGGCGGGCGCGGCCGCGCCGCATCGACGATCACTCCCGAGCAGCTCGCGCGATTCCGCGAACGCTTCGGCGCGCCGATCCCGGGCCTTCGCGTCTACGGCCGCACGATCGACATCATGCAGAACATCATCGCGCGCGGGCAAGACGCGCTGCAGATTCAAATCTTTGGTCCCGACATCAATAAGCTCTACGACCTTGCGCAGTTTACCGCGATTCCGAAGCTCCAGGCTGGAGTGCCGGGTATCCAGGCGCCGCAACCCGGCATCACCAACGCGCAGCCCGAGATCGACGTCAACGTTAATCGCGCGATGGCTGCGCAACTTGGCATCAGTACGCAAACGATATCGCAAGCGGTGGACATCGGAACCGCCGGCCAAACCGCGTCGTACATGCAGATCAACGGCACGCAGTATCCGATCGAAGTACAGCTCCCGCCGGATCAGCGCCGCAGTCTGCAGGCGATACAAAGCCTTGCAATTCCGGTGTCGAACGTGCCGACGGGCCTCGTAGTAAATACCGGTAACGGAGCTACGTCCGGGTTGGCCAGCGTCAACGGTTCGGTGCAACAAATCGGGGGCGCGACCGGAGGTCCAGCCTCAGTACCCGGCACGATGCCGCTGGCCGAACTCGCGGGCATTGCGTTCGGAAACGGACCGTCGGAAATCACGCGTCAGAACAAACAGCGCGAAATCGATATTAACGCGAGCCTCAACGTTCCACTGGGCCAAGCCGTCGCACACGCGACGAGCGTAATGAACTCCATCGCGCTGCCCGCGGGCTACTATTGGGCGTTCGGCCCGCAGGTGCAGCAACAGGGCGATACGTTCGCGAGTCTCGGACTCATCGTCGCACTCGCGATCTTGCTCATCTACATGCTGCTCGCGTCGCAGTTCGAATCGGTGCTGCATCCGGTGGTCATCATGGTTGCGGTGCCGCTCGCCTCGGCCGGCGTGGTCTTCGGCATCTTCGGACGCAACCTGATCTTCAGCCTCATCGCGACGCTGACGCGCCAGCCATTCACGCCGATGGCGTTCGGCCTGACCGCGTTCATCGGCGTGCTCATGCTCGTCGGTATCGTCGTCAAGAACGCGATTCTGGTCGTCGAATTCACCAATCAGCTGCGCGAGCGCGGCATGGACGCGCGCGAAGCCGTGCTCCACGCCGCTCCGTTGCGCTTGCGGCCGATTCTTATGACGACGATTGCAACGATCGGCGGCATGCTGCCGATTGCCATCGGATTTGAAGCCGGAAGTCAAACGCAAGCGCCGCTCGGTACCGTCGTGATCGGTGGATTGCTCGTCTCGACAACGCTTTCGCTCATCGTCGTACCGACGCTGTATTTGTGGGCCGCGCGCCACGTCGAGCCGCGCATGGGCGGCTTCCATCGCGGCGTCGAGATCAAACCGCCCGAAGCTATCGAGTTCGAGCAAGCACCGATCTCGGCAATCGACTAAGCGATTCGCGTTCGCGGCAGGCGTACGCGAAAACGCGAGCCCTCGGCGCGCGAACTCGTGACGTCGATCGAGCCGTGCGCACGCTCGGCCGCGCGCTTGACGATCGAAAGCCCTAAGCCGGTTCCTTCCACGCCCGGCCGTCCGACGCGATAGAAGCGATCGAAGGCATGCGCCGCATCGACGGCGGTCATGCCCGGCCCTCGATCGGCGACTTCGACGACGACGGCGTCGCCATCGTCGCGCACCGTAACGTCGACCGGACCGTCGGTATATTTCAACGCGTTGTCGACGAGGTTATTGATGATGTAGCCGAGGTCGGTCGGATCGATCGCAGCGAGGGTCTCTCCACCGTTGTTGACCGTAATCTGGCGTTGCGGATTCGCGTCGGCAAATACTCCCGCGAAGTCTTCGACGAGCACGCCGACGTCGATCGGTTCGTGCGCCGGCTCTTCCGGGTTCTCCCAACGCTCGAGTAAAATCAGCTTGTCGATGAGCGATCCCATCGCGCGGCTCTGTTGATACATGGTTGCGAGAATCCGCTCGCGCTCGGCCGGCGAATCTGCGCCGCGCAAAATCGAAATGAACCCTTGCACGACGGTAAGCGGCGTTCGCAGCTGATGGCCGGCGTCGGCGATAAACTGTCGCATCGACGCATCGGCGCGGTCGCGTTCGGCAAACGCGCGCTCCATTTGATCGATGGCGCCGTTGTAGGCACGCGCGAGCTCCGATAGCTCTAGCCGATCGTCGGCGGCGATCGTCTGCGGCGTCAGGTCCCCCGACGCAAAGCGCTGGAGCGCGCTCGTCACGTCGCCGAGTGGGCCCAACGCCTGCCGCGTGAGCGCCCGCGCGATCAGCCAGCCGAAGGCGACGGCAACGACGATCGCGATCGCCAGCGGGAACAGCGCCGAGCGAACGGTGGCGACCAGCGCCGCGTCATTGCTCTTGATAATAAGGTAGAGCGAGCCGGCCTTGGCGTGGAGCTGGTCCAAGCCGAACGCCGTCGCGAGCCCGAGCACGAGCGGGGCCAGCGGCCCCGAAACCGGCGGATTGCCCGAGAGATCGCCGCGCGAGCGCACGATCTCGAGCGGCGCGGCGTCGTTGCGATGCTCGTAGAAGACGGTCACGCGCGAATCCGCGTCGAGTACGATGACTTCGGTCTCCGCGCGCACCAGTCGCGACGCGATCGATCGACCGGCTGCGGGTGCGTCCGCCGCATGGTTTTCCGTGAGTTCGGCAACCACGGCGTTGCTGGTGACGTGCAGCTCGTGCGAGAGCGCGCGAATGTACGAACCGAACGCGAACAGGGCGCCAACCACGATGAGCACTACGAGCACTAGCGCGATTTCGATCGTCGCCAACGTCTGCAAACGCCGCGCGAGACGATTCATACGGAACTCGCTTTCAGCGCGTACCCGACGCCGCGCAGCGTTTGGATCAGCTTTACGCGCTCGCCGCTGTCGATCTTAGCACGCAGGTACGAAACGTAGGTTTCTACCGTGTTCGGAATGACGTCGCGGTCGATGCCCCACACCAGATCGAGGAGCTCCGAGCGCGTTAGCACCGCTTCGGGACGTTCGGCAAACGCACGCAATAGATCGAACTCGCGCGGTGAGAGGTCGATGTGCCGGCGCCCTCGCGTCACCGTGCGGCGCACGAGATCGAGGGCGAGATCGGCGTACTCGAGCGTTTCCGTGCGCTCGAACTGCGGTCGCCGCAACAACGTTCGCAAACGCGCGATCAGTTCGTCGAGATCGAAAGGCTTGCCGACGTAATCGTCGGCTCCGGCGGAAAAGCCCGCGAGCTTTTGCGTGAGCTCGGTGCTTGCGGTCAGCATAACGACCGGTACGGTCGTGAGCCGCCGGATCTCGGGAAGCAGCGCGATTCCGTCACGCTCGGGCAGCATCACGTCGAGAACGACGAGATCGGGGCTGTACTCGCGCAGCATCAGCAGGCCGGCCTGCCCGTCGGCGGCGCTGCGCACGGCGAAGCCGGCTTGCCCCAGCCCGTACTCGAGCAAATGGCGTAAGCCCGCGTCGTCGTCGACTATCAATACTCGCGGCCCCTCGGCCGGCGAGCCTTCGGTTTCATTCACAAGCTCTCAGACTGGCTCCAGGACTCGGCGCCGGTCCCTCGTCTACAATAGCCCTATTCCATGGGAGCAAGATCAACAAGACTCGGCGCTCGCCTGCTCTGCACGGCCGCGATCGCCCTTTCCGTCTCCGCCTGTTCCAAGCCGAAACAGGCCGCAGCCCCGCCTTTCGTGGCGACGACCGTCGCGTCATTCGGAACGATCAGCCCGTCCGAATCGCTGGCGGGCATCGTGGCACCCTACGAAAACGTCGCAGTGCAAAGTAGCCTGAGCGAGCCGGCCGACAGCGTTGATGTCCAAGAGGGCGACGTGGTCCGTAAAGGACAGGTCTTGGCCCAGCTCGATACCGCAGATTTGCAGGCGCAGCTCTCGTCGGACATGGCAACGGCGCAGAGCAACGGCGCCAACACGTCGCACGCCGTATTTCAAGGTTCTTTGACGATCGCGCAGGGACAAGACACCTTGCATCAAGCCGAAGCCACGCTGCTCAACGACAGCACGAACCTTCAACGCGATCTTAATCTCCTCAAACAAGGATATATCTCGCAGCAATCCGTCGATCAGCAACAGGCCGTCGTGCGAAACGACGAAGCCGCGGTCGCGTCGGCTCGCTCGACGGTAGCCGCCAACGGAAGCCTTTCGGGGCAAGGCTTGCAATCGTCCTCGATACAGCAGTCCCGCGCGCAAGAACAAGTGGCGCTCGCGCAGGCCGACCAGGTTCGCGTGCAGATCGCTAAGGCGACGATTACGTCGCCGATCGACGGCGTCGTCGTCAACCGCAATCTCAATCCGGGCGAGTATCCCGGGAATCGCCAGCTCTTTACGATTCAGCAAATGAACCCCGTCTACGCGATCCTTCGCGCGTCCTCGTCCCAAGTCACCGGAATTACTGTCGACGCACCGGCGGTCGTGGAAGTTGCGGGCGCCCGCGACCTTCGCGTGCCCGGCAAAGTGGCGGGCGTGCTCAATCAAATCGTGCCCGGCTCGACCGACTTTATCGTGAAGGTACTCCTTCCTAATACCGATTCGAAACTGCGCTCCGGCATGGCGGTATCCGGGACGGTTGCCAAACCGAGCTTACGCGGCGTTCGCGTGCCGGTAACGGCGTTCGTCGACGACAATCACAATACGGTTTTGACCGTGGGCTCGGATGGCATCGTAAAGACCGTGCCCGTTCGCGAAATCGGTAACGACGGTTCGACGTCGGTCTTGGCCGGCGTTACTCCGGGAACGCGCGTCGTAAGCAACGGCCAAAGCAGCGTCGGCGACGGGGAACGGGTTTCGTACCAGCCGTGAGTCTCACTCGTCTCTTCATCAAGCGGCCGACGCTCGTTTTCGTTTTGGTCGCCCTGATGATGTTCGCCGGCATACTGTCAACGGTAACGATCGTCAAAGAGCTGTACCCCGACGTCACCCAGCCGACGATCTCGATCAACGCGCAGTACAACGGCGCTTCGGTCACCGAGATGCGCGACAACATCGTTCAGCCGATCGAACAGGCCTTGGCCGGAACACCGGATCTGCAAACGACCAGCGCGGTCGTGCAGCAAGGACAGGCGACGATCACGGCGACGTTTCTCATTCAGTCGGACGAAGCCACCGATCTCGCGCAGACGCAGAAAGCCGTTCAGAGTGCCGAGCGGCAGTTGCCCACGAACATGCAGCCGCCGACGATCGGCATCCGCGATCCGGCCGAGTCCGTCGTCGTCACCTTTGCGATCTACTCCAACAAGCTTTCCTTATCTCAGCTCTCGCTCTACGCGCAGAACGTGATCGCGCCCGACGTCGAACAAGTTCCCGGCATCTCGTTCGCCAACGTCGGCGGCGTCGTCACGCCCGCGTACGAGATCGAAGTGGATCCGACCAAGCTCGCGGCGGCGGGTTTGACGATGAACGACGTAATCAACACCGTCTCGAACGACAATCAGCGCGTGCCCGGCGGCTTCGCGTATGAATCTAATCGACAGACGACGATCGACGTTCGCGGCGATATCCAAAACATCAAAAACGTCGAGAACCTGCCGATTATTCCGGCCGGATCGTCGGGGGGTTCGGCCGCCCAAACGGCGGGCCAGGTTGCCAACTACACGGCGGGCATCACGAGCCTTCCGGGAACCGTCGATCCGTGGACTGCCAGCTCGCAGGTCGTGCGCATCGGCGACGTGGCCAAGGTGACCGACGGTTACGAGCCGCGTCAGCAGTTCGCCCAGATCAGCGGACGCCCGGGACTCTTCCTCTCGGTACAAAAAGCCGCCAATGCCAGCGAAGTCGACTCCTCGAACGCCGTGCTGCGCGCGCTGCCCCAGATCCAAAAGCAGTTTCCGGGCATCGACTTCAAGATCATCAACGTTCAGTCGCGGTTCACGCAACAACAGATCAACATCGTCTTGCGCACGCTGGCCGAGGCGATTTTCATCGTGGCGCTGGCGATGGTCTTCTTCCTGCGCTCGTGGCGTAACGCATTGGTCGTCTGCGTGTCGATTCCGACATCGCTCGCCATCGCGGTAACGGCGATGAAGCTGATGAACCTCACGATCGACACGATCTCGCTGCTGGGGATGTCGCTGGTCATCGGCATCTTGGTCGACGACTCCACCGTCGTTCTCGAAAACATCGAGCGGCACTTTCGAGAGCTCCACCAAAGCGCCGAAGACGCCGCGGTCGAAGGCCGTCAGGAGATCGGCGCCGCAGCCGTCGTAATCACGCTCGTCGACGTCGTGGTCTTCTTCCCGATCGCGTTCATTCAGGGGCAGGTCGGGCGCAATCTCGTGGAGTTCGCGATGGTCGTCGTCATCTCGACGCTCACGTCGCTCTTCGTCTCGTTTACGATTACGCCGACGCTCGCCGGCTTGTGGGCGCTCCGCTCGCACTGGAACCCGCCGCGCATGGTCGAGGCGTTCGGAAACCGGTTCGACGCGTTACGCGATTGGTACGCGCATCGCGCGCTGCCGTGGTCGCTCGAGCACGGTAAGCTGGTGGCGATCTTCTGCGCCGCCACGTTCCTTCTGGCTCTTGCAATGGTCCCGCTCGGCGTCGTCGGCGAGGAGTTCGTTCCGGCATCCGATCGCGGCGAAATCTTCATTCAGCTCACGTATCCCATCGGAACGCCGGTGGCGACGGTGCGCGATCAAACGTTCAAGTTCGAAAAAGAGGCGGTCGACGTCAATCAGAGCGACATCGAGCACGAAACGACGGTCGCCGGCGCTTATTCGGCGGCGTTCGGCGGTTTCGTCACGCAAAGCAACGTGAGCCAGATCCACGTCTTTCTCAAAGACGATCGCAAGCACTCCACCAGCTACTGGGTGGCGAAATACCAGCAACTCGTCAAGCAGTATCTTCCGAACGTCACCGCAGCCGTCGTGCCGGCGACGAGCTCGCGCGGCGGCAACGCGCAGCCGATCGACTTTTTGGTATCGGATTTAACCGGTAAGGATCCGACCGCCGACGCGACGCGCGTGATGCAGCTCCTGCAGCGCACCCCCGGCGCTACCAGCGTCAACAGCAGCGGCACCGAGCTTGCGCCGGAAATCTCGATCGAATTCGATCGCCAGAAGGCGCAGGCGCTGGGCGTTGACATCGGTCAAGCCGCGACCGCAGCCGGCGCGGCTTTCGGAGGCGACGTCGCCACACAGTTCGAGACGACTGCCGGCTTGGAACAGGTGCAAGTCATCTATCCGCCTTCGGATCAGACCGATCTCGCAACGCTGCAAAACCTGCCGCTGCGGGCGACCGACGGATCGATCGTCCACCTCGGCGACATTGCAACGTTCGTTTCGACGCCGACGGCGCCGTTGATCACGCGTACCGACCGGAGAACCGTCATCCACGTCGACGCCAACGTCGCGGGAAACTCGTCGCTTTCGAACGTTCAAAGCGCGTTCTTCAAGCGGCTGTCCTCGCTTCATCTGCCGCCGACCGTCGTCGTTCGTCCGGCCCCGTTGGGCCAACAAGACTTCATGCAGCAGACCCTGGCGGGGATAGGCGCCTCGATGATCCTGTCCATCGTTCTGGTCTTCTTGCTGATGGTGGCGCTCTATAACAGCTACAGCTCACCGTTTATTATCATCTTTTCCGTTCCGGTCGCGGCGATCGGTGCGGTCGGGGCGCTCGTGATGACGCACAAGACGCTCAACCTCTTCTCGCTCATCGGAACGATTCTGTTGATCGGCATCGCGACGAAGAACGGTATCCTGCTGGTCGACTACGCGAATACCCTGCGCGAACGCGGCCGCTCGAGACTTGCGGCGATCAAGGAAAGCGCCTTCACGCGGTTCCGCCCGATCATCATGACGAGCGTCTCGATCGTCGCGGGCAACCTCGCGCTCGCGCTGGCGTTCGATCCCGGTTCCGAATCGCGTTCGAGCCTCGGCGTCGTCATCATCGGCGGCGTGGTGAGCTCGCTCGTACTCACGCTCGCTCTGATTCCGAACATGTACGTCTGGCTGGCACCGAGCGACGAGGCATTTTCGCGCAACGGCCACTCGCACAAGAAGGTCCACGTCGAGCAAGAAGTGCTTCCACTCGAGCCGGTCACGTGATCGAAACGCTCGCCTATTGGGTCTTCGGGCTGGCCCTAGCGGGCGCGATCAGCGCCGGTATCGGTAGGCCGCTGGTTGCCGAGTGCGGCACTAAAGTCATACCGCCCCTCACGATTGCCGGCGTGCTGTTCGGCGCGGCTTTGGGCTGGGCGATCAATACGTACGTCGCTTACGTGCACGCGTCGGCGACGCTTCATCCGTAACCGTTACCTAACGAAGAACACGATCGTCATTGCCGCGCCGATGACGACGACGATAGCGCGCGACAGGTTCTGCGGCAGCCGCCGGAAAAAGCGCGCGCCGAAGTAACCGCCGGCGAGAGCGATGAGCGCCATCGGGATCGCAAAGCGCCAGTCGATAATGCGCGCGACGATGAACGGTACGAGCGCAACGCCGTTAATCACGACGGACAGCCCGTTTTTTATGGCGTTTTGCGCGTTGAAGTTCGGAAGGCCCGAAAACGCGAGAATGGCCAGCATAACGATGCCCATTCCGGCCCCGAAATAGCCGCCATAGATTGCGACGAAAAACTGAACGGCGACTTGCCACGGGGCGTGGCGTGGGATCTGCGCGACGTTTTGCCGCTTCAAAAATGGGCTGACTGCGAATACGAGCGTGGCAAAGAGCAGCAGCCACGGAATGAGCCGTTCGAACGTTCGCGGCGGCGTGTAGAGCAAGAGGATCGCGCCGATGAGCGCGCCTACGACGCTCACCACTATTGCCGGCACGAACACCGAGCGGTGTGCCGCCACTTCTTCACGGTAGCCGTGCGTGCTTCCGATTTGTCCGACCCACATCGCCGCATTATTGGTGGCGTTTGCGGAGATCGGCGGTACGCCCGCAAAAACGAGCGACGGAAACGAAAGGAAACTGCCGCCCCCGGCGACGCTATTCATCGCCCCGGCGACGAAGGCGACACCGAGTGGGACGAACGCGTTAGGAGACACTAGGGCGCGACGCGCTCGCGTTTGGTGACGCGATATACGCGCCGAACGTTCTTGAGCGAGCCGAGCTTCGTCAGCAGCTTATGCAGATGATCGAGGTCGCGAATTTGTACGGTGAGGCTGGTCACCGCCATGCCGTCGCGCCGGACGCGTGCGTTGACCGAGCTGACCTGCGTCTTGAGCTCGGCAAAGACGCCCATGATGTCTTGTAGGAGTTGCGGACGGTCTTCCGCTTCGATCTCGACGTCGACGGCGTGCGTGAGATCGGCGTCGACCAGCCACTGCGCTTGCAAAATGCGCTCCGGCGTCGCGTTCATGTAGGCCACGTTCGGACAGTCGGCCCGATGCACGCTCACGCCGCGACCGATCGTGACGTAACCGATGATCGGATCGCCCGGAACCGGCGAGCAACACTTCGACAGCCGCACCAGCACGTCGTCGACGCCGGCAATGCGCACGCCCGACGACTTGCGCGCGGTGCGCCGGACCGCCGGCTTGCGGATCTTGGTGAGATCGACGACGTTGTCGCTCTTGACTTCGTCGCGTATGCGATTGGCGACCGCCTGCGCGGATTGATCGCCGAAACCGATCGCCGCGAAAAGATCGGTAGGCGTCGCGTAGTTGAGCCGCTTGGCGATTCGCTCGATCAGCTCGCCGCGCGCGATGTCGACGCGCAGTCCCGAACGCACGAGCTCTTGCTCGAGCGCCTCCTGGCCGGCCAGCACGTTCTCCTCGCGCCGCTCCTTACGGAACCACTGCTTGATCTTGTGCTTAGCGCTCGACGTTTTGACGACCGAAAGCCAGTCGAGCGACGGACGCGCGCTCGACTTATTGACGAGAATTTCGCAGATGTCACCGTTATTGAGCTGATAGTCCAACGGAACGATGCGGCCGTTCACCTTCGCACCGACGCAGTGATTGCCGACGTCGGTGTGCACCGAATATGCGAAATCCAGCGGCGTGCCGCCGGCGGCCATCGAGAAGACGTCGCCGCGCGGCGAAAAAACGAAAACCTGCGTATCGAACAAGTCGATCTTCAGGTTTTCCATGAAGACGCGCGAATCGCGCATGTCTTTTTGCCACTCGAGGAGCGCGCGCAGCCATGACAGCTTGTTCTCGAACTGATCGGCTTTGCCGCCTTCTTTGTATCGCCAATGCGCCGCGATCCCGTACTCGCTGGTACGATGCATTTCCCACGTTCGGATTTGGATTTCGAGCGGTTCGCCCGTTGGCCCGACGACCGTCGTATGCAGCGACTGGTACATGTTGGGCTTAGGCATCGCGATGTAATCTTTGAATCGTCCCGGGAGCGGCGTCCACATCGAATGCACGGCGCCGAGCGCGGCGTAACAGTCTTTGACGGTGTCGACGATGATGCGGATTGCGGTCAGGTCGTAAATCGTCGAGAAGTCGCGGCCCTTCTTGATCTTCGAATAGATCGAATAGAAATGCTTCGGTCTCCCGTGGATCTCGGCGTTGATGTTGAGGTCTTTGAAATCCCGGCGAAGCCGCGCGATGGCTTCCTCGACGTCAGCCTCGCGCTCGTGCCGTGTTTTGGCTACGCGCTCGACGATCTCGCGATAAGGCTCGGGATCGAGGTAGCGCAGGCAAATGTCCTCGATTTCCCACTTGATCTTCCAGATGCCCAGACGATGTGCGATCGGAGCGTAGATGTCGAGCGTCTCGCGCGCGATGGCCTGTTGCTTAGAGCCAGGCAGGCTCTGAAGCGTTCGCATGTTGTGGAGACGATCGGCGAGCTTGATGATGATAACGCGGATGTCCTTGGCCATCGCCATGAACATCTTGCGCAGGTTCTCGACTTGCGCGTCTTCCTTCGATTGATACGGAATCCGCGTCAGCTTGGTGACGCCTTCGACGAGCTGCGCGATTTCCTCACCGAATTCGCCGGCCACCTGTTCGCTAATGATCGACGTGTCCTCGACGACGTCGTGCAGCAGGGCGGCCGCGATCGTCTGCCGATCCATCTCGAGCTCGGCGAGGATGCCGGCCACGGAGAGCGGGTGCTCGATGTAGGACTCACCCGAGGCACGACGCTGGCCATCGTGGGCAGCGTCGGCAAGCTCGTACACGCGCATCAACCACGCCCCGTCCACCGACGGGTCGTATAGCTGAACGCGGGTGATAAGCTCCTGAATGGTCATAGCGGATGTCCCGCTATTATATCGCAAGGGCCAAACCCGGCAAAAACCCCTTAAATGCTAGGCTCTACCACACGAATGCCGGCGGAAGAGCCAACATGCCGTTCTGCGTTATGACGTCCTGGCCGCAGACGGGCGGCCCGCCTTTGACCTCGTACACCTGAATCACCGTCGGGGTTCGCATCGCCGAATTGCAGATCTGTGCGTAATCGGCGCCGACGAATTGCGAAACAGACCGCCGGTGCTTGCGATCCGGCGTCGTTGCGAAGTGCGACGACGGAAAATCGCGGGTCCACGGAACGGTGACCGGAGTCATTACCGGCTGGCCGATCGGCGCAATCGGCTGGACCACCGTTGGAGCACCCGGGGCCATCACGGGAGCGCCGCCGCTTCCCCCACCATGAGCGACGGCCGGGGCGGCGGTCGCGACCAGCGCGCTCAGTACCACAGCAAACGTCTTCATGACCCCATTTTACGCCCGCGTTTTCCGCCCGGCCTGGGATGAAGCTGAGATTAGGGATTAGGGACTATGGCGAGGGCGAGGGTTCGGGTGCCGGGGCCGACGAGGCCGGAACTTCGACCGTTTCCGTCGTGAGCTTGTCCTTGAAAAAGATCGTCGCGATCTTTCCCTTCGCGTCGAGAATCGTCAACAGGTACACTTTGCCTGCGTGACACTCCATCTGATAAATATAGCCGTGCGCGTCGGGCGGAATATCGCTGGTGTAGAACGGGCCGACGTAAACGGTGTCGATGAGCGGACCTAGCGCCGCAAGTTTCTTCGAAACGTCATTGACCATCGCGTCGGTCAACTTGCCTTGCACGCCCGGGCTGTACAGCGATTTGTTGAGGTTGCCCGCTTGCCACGCGACGAACTGCTGACGAACGATCTTCGTAACCGCCGGATCGGCGACGGGAGTCGGCGACGGCGAAGGCGTGGGCGTGGGCTTCGAGCGTGCGTGAGCGACGGTCGCGCAGACGAAGCAGAGGAGCAGCGCCGCCAGTGCGGCGCTTCCACTAATACGTAAGGAACGTAACGACATCGGATCCTTGTAATGCCTCGCGGCCGTGCAAGCCGCCGAGCTCGATGAGAAATGCAAATGCGGTAACGGTTGCGCCGAGCCGTTCCAGCAACCGGCGCGTAGCAGCCGCCGTACCACCGGTGGCGAGCAGATCGTCGACCACCAGCACGCGGTCGCCCTTCGCGATCGCGTCGGCGTGAATTTCGAGCGAGTTGGTACCGTACTCCAACGAGTATTCCTCGATCAGTGTTTGGTGAGGGAGCTTTCCGGGCTTACGCACCGGGATAAATCCGGCGCCGATCGCGTAGGCGATCGGAGCTCCCAGCACGTAACCGCGGGCTTCGATTCCGACGACGTAGTCGATTCCTTGCCCGATAAAACGCTCGACGAAGAGGTCGATTGCCCGCCGAAAGCCTTGCTTATCTTTCAACAACGGGGTAATGTCACGGAAAAGGATCCCGGGAATCGGAAAGTCCGGGATCGCTCGAATGAGGGCTTCGATCTCCATCGGGAAACGGGGATTCGAGGAACGCCCTAGGGCGCCTCTACGTTAACCTGACGGGGTTCGAGCCTCGGGAAAGGATCGAACGCCAATGAAACAGCGAGCTCTCGCGACCGTCCTGGTGGCGGCGCTGGCTGCGGGGGCGACTGCACCCGCGCTCGCCGACGGTGCAGCGAGCACCCGCAACATTATTCTGTTCAGCGCTGCAGCGACGGTGTTTACTGTCAACTACGTCAAGAAAACCCGTCAAAAGCGGCAAGAACAAAAAGAAGTAACTCGCCGGCAAGACGCGTACCGCGACTGGTTCTATCACAAGTACGGCTACTATCCGACCTACGACCAGTTCAAGCAATGGTACCTGCAAACGTATAATACGAATCCTGAATAGCAGCCTCCAATCACGACGCGCCGGGTCATCCCATAACGGATGGCTCGGCGTTCTCTTCGGCAACGGCGACGCACGGCGCACGGCCGTCGCGTTTGCCGTTGCCATTGCAATCCATGAGGTTATCGCGGGATTGATCCCAGCCGCGAGCGTCGAGCCGGCAAAACGCGAAGTGGTCGCGCAAGCCGCGATCTTGCGCATCACGGTGCGTCAAATGCCGACGCCGACGCCGCCTCGTCCCCCGAAACACGTCGTCAGTCACGTGCGGGTCATCGCTCCGATCGAGCCCCGAGTCGTCGCGCAAACGACGACCGGCAAGTCGGCGCGCCGCGAAGTCGTTCATCACCTCGGCGCCGCGCGTCCGAAGCCGCCGAAGTTTTCGAACACCAAACCGATTTGGGATATCCCCGTCGGCGCGCAAGGCGCGGGCGCTGGAAAAGACACCGGCGCCGGCAGCGTTGGGACCGGCGACAACGGCACCGGCGCGGGAAACGCCGGAAACGGTAACGGTGCGGCTGCGGGAAACGAGCCGTGCGGCTTCGTGGACTTCAATCGCGTTCGCACGCAAGAAGACGCTACGACGCATCACCTGTGGGAATGGATTTCAGTGATCGTACACTTTCCGGACCGGCACGCCGAGACGATTCAACTCGACTACCCGTTTTACTATCCCGACAAATCGGCGGATCCGTTTGCGCAACCGGAAGGCGCGGTGACGATGCTTTTCCAATGGCCGCCCGACGATAAACGCGCGTCGGAACCGCCGCTCGTGCAATACGTCATGCAGCACAGCCGTCCGCCCGGATTCACCCTCCTCAAAGACTGCCCAACGGCCTCGTCGAACCCCTAACGGGTGAGGCGCTCGCTCGCTTCGGCATCCAATCCATCGTCGAGTTCGTTAGAACGCGCTCACTTGGTGCGTGCCTTCGCCGAAGTTCTATCGACCGACGCGCCGGTCTCGGATCTGTGGGATCGCTGCTGCGCTACGCTGTCGGAGCTCGTCGAAAACGAGTCGGTGACGATCGTCACGCGCGATGGCGGGGCCGATCGCGTCGCGTACGTTTTTAGCGGGGGTAAAGGCACCCAGCCCCTCGACCGCACGCTGCCGGACGGAGCGCCTCCCCTAGGCACGCTGGTCGTACCGATCCGCTTCGGAAGAACGGCGCTCGGAGCGATCTGGTTAGCCGGCGCGACGGTATGCGACGCCGAGCACTTGATGCTGCTCGAATCGTGCGCGCTCTACGCCGGATCGCGGCTCTACCACGAGCGCACGACGGCGTCGAGCGAGTTCGCCCAGCTCGCGTTCACCGATGGTCTGACCGGCATCGCGAACCGGCGCCGATTCGACGAAGCGCTGGCATTGGAGTGGCCGCGCGCCGCGCGCGACGGCGCGCCGCTCGCGCTGATCATGATAGATCTCGATTTCTTCAAAGGCTTCAACGACAATTACGGGCATCAGGCCGGCGATCTTTGTCTGCAACGCGTCGCGCACGCATTGCACGACTGCGTCGCTCGACCGGCCGACCTTCTCGCGCGCTACGGCGGCGAAGAGTTCGTCGCGCTGCTTCCGGCAACCGACCTCGCGGGTGCGACGCAAATCGCCGAAGATATGCGCGCCGGCGTCGAAGCGCTGGGTATCGTGCACGCCGGCTCGTCGCTCGCGCAGCTCTCATTGAGCCTTGGAGTCGCCTGCGCGGTTCCGGACTCGGCGCTCGCCGCCGATTCGTTGCTGCAAGCCGCCGACGGCGCACTCTATCGCGCTAAACTCGGCGGTCGCAACCGCGTGTACGCCCGCGACTACGAAAGCATCTCGGAACACGCGCGTCCGCGGCGGATCGCTGCGTTCAACAACTTGCCGCTGCAGCTCTCGCGCACGATCGGCCGCAAAACCGAGATCGCCCAAGTCGCCGGGTTGCTCGGCAAACACCGTCTCGTTTCGATCGTCGGTACGGGGGGAACCGGCAAGACGCGAACGGCAATCGAAGTTGCTTCGGAAGCGACGAACCGATTCGCCGACGGCGCGTGGTTCGTCGATCTGTCGCCCGTGACCGACGCTTCGCTCATCGCGTCGCGCATCGCCGCGGCGTTTGCCGGCGAGGTGTCGCTCGACGAGAGCGCGACGGACGCGCTTGCGATCATTCTCGAGTCGAAAGATATGCTGCTCGTTCTCGATAACTGCGAGCACTTGATCAATGACGTGGCCAACCTCTCGATCGCGCTGCTGCGCCACTGTCAGAAGCTCAACATTCTCACGACCAGTCGCGAACCGCTCGGCATCGCGGGCGAAGCCGTCTATCGCCTTCCGCTGCTCTCGATGCCGCCCGCGGGTTCCGGCGTCACCCCGGCCACGGCAATCGAGTACGATGCGATCGCACTCTTCGCGGAGCGCGCGATGGAAGTCAAGCGCGACTTCGCGCTCGACGAGGCCAACGTCGGGCTCGTCGTGGAAATCTGCCGCGCCGTCGACGGGATTGCGCTAGCAATCGAACTTGCGGCGTCGCGAGTCAGCGTCATCGGACTCGCGCAGGTCGCTCAGCGGCTGCACGATTTCCGGCTGCTCACCGGCGGCGACCGCACCGCCGTTCCACGCCAACGAACGATGTACGCGATGATCGGCTGGAGCTACGACCTGCTGTCGGAACCGGAGCAAACGTTGCTGCGGCGGCTGTCGGTCTTTGCGGGAAGCTTCACGTTCGACGCCGTCACCGAGATCTGCTCCGGGCCGCACGTGGAAGCCGAAGACGTCTTCGATCTGCTCACCGGACTCATTCGCAAGTCGCTCGTGGCGGACGACCCGGATCACGACGACCGTTATCGCCTGCTCGATTCGATTCGCGCATTCGCCAAAGAAAAGCTGTACGACGCCGGCGAGGTCGACCTGTTGGAACGCCGTCACGCCGACTACTACGAAGTCATGGCGCGGCAAGCCGACGCGATGTATCGCCGCGCCCCGTCGCGCGATTGGCTCGACGCGCTCGAGCCTGACGTCGACAACTTCCGCGTTGCGCTGGATTGGTCGCTCGACCGGCGCGGTGACGTCGTGCTCGGCGCGGCGCTCGCTGCCGCAACGTCGAACTTCTTCAACGACTATATGCCGAGCGAAGCGACGCGCTGGATGATTCGCGCGCTGGAGCTGTTGCCGAAGGGAACGGCACCGCGCATCGAAGGCCGCTTGAATTTACTGATCACCACGTCACCGCGCGACCTTCCCGCCGAACAGATGCGCGCCGCCGGCGAGCGCGCGATCGAAATCTTCCGCGCGAATCTCGACCGCCAGCAGCTGGCCGAAGCGTTGCGCGGTACGGCACAGATCGTCGGATGGTACTTTCGCGACGATCGCGCATTGGCCGACGAGCTGGCGTGCGAGTCGATTGAAATCGCTCGCGAGCTTGAGGATCCGATTCAGCTCGCGCTCTCGCTTCGCACGCGCGGATTGACGATCGACATTTCGGACATCCCCGCGAAGCGTGCCGTTCTCGAAGAAAGCCTCGCGCTGATGCGCGCCCACGGAAACGATCGTCAAATCGCGAGCATGCTGACGTGGGTCAGCGACTTGGAATGTTCGGCAGGCGAGAACCGGCGTGCGCTGGAGTACGGACGCGAAGCCGTCGCGTACGCGCAGCGTTCGGGATCGAACGAGATTTACGCGACTGCAATCATCAATATCGCCAACTATGCGTGCGTGTTATCCGAATGGGAGCTCGCTCGCCAAGCCGTGAACGACGCGATCGCCGTTTCGCGCAAGACGCGCTACCACCCGACGCTGACCTTCGCGCTTCAGGCGTACGCTTACATTGCGACCGAGTTCGGCGACCCCGAGCGCGGCGCGATGCTGCTGGGCTTCTGCAACGTCCGGTTCGGCACGCTCCATCCCGATCGTCAGGCCGATCAAAGCGAGGATATGCTGTATCGCCGGCTGCTTTCCGCACTGCGCGAACAACTCGACGAAGCGAAGCTCGCTCGCGCGACGGCCGCGGGCGCCGCAATGAAAGAAGACGAAGCGATCGCGCTAACTCGGCCCTAGCTCTGCATGCACGCGATCGCGCAGCTCGCCGCCATGCCACTGCGAGATGAACGCTTCCAGAATTCGCGCCGTAAAACCCCAGATGCGATAGCCCTCGTAGTCGAGCACCAAGCTTTGTACGCGCAGTCCTCGATGCTCGACGCGGTCTTCGCGCAGGCCTTCGTCGACGATCCTTGCAAGCGGAACGGTAAAGACGCCGGCGGTTTCGCTCGAGTCGATCTTCAGCACGCCGGGCTTGATGGCCGCGACGAACGGCGTCACGTCGAAATTGTTCACCATCCGCTGACTGAACACCGGCAGCCGCGCGACGATCGTGACCCGCGAAGGATCGACGCCGACTTCTTCGTGCAGTTCGCGTAACGCGGTCGCCCGCAAGTCGGCATCTTCAGGATGGACGCTGCCGCCCGGCAAACCGATCTGTCCCGGATGATCGCGCAGATGCGCGGCCCGTTCCACGAAGATGACGCCATGCGGTGCGGCACGAAAGATTCCGATGACTACCGCGGCTTGGCGGCGAAGCGGCTGCACATGAGTGAACTAGCGCAAAAGACGTGCGTTCCCTGTCGCGGCGACGTGCCGCCGCTTACCTCCGCTGAAGCGGCACCGCTCCTCGCACAGCTCGACTCCGGTTGGCAAATCGTTTCCCGCGACGATCCCAAACACGGAACCCTATCGCTGCTCCAGCGCACGCTTCGTTTCGACGATTTCGCGGGAGCGATGAGAGCCGCGGTGCGCGCCGGCGAGATCGCCGAAGAGCAGCAGCATCATCCCGATCTCACCGTCGCGTGGGGACGTTTGCGCATCGAAATCTGGACGCACAAAATCGGCGGATTGACCGAAAGCGACTTCATCTTCGCCGCCAAGTGCGACGAAGCGCTCGCGGCTTAGGAAACGAAAGCTAGTGCGGCCACCTCGACGTCGTCGAGTCTTCGCCCGCTCGCGCGTTCGCGCTCCATCTCCTCGCTGCTCAACCGTTCGTTGAGGAGCTCGAGCAAGCGATCGTACACGATCGCCTCGGTCAGCTCGCGCTTCATACCGTAGCGGTCGTAAAATGCATCGACGTATCCGAGGAGCCGTGCGGCCGTCGCCGGCTCGCCGCGCGTCGCCAGCACGAGTGCGGCGCTCTGCACGGGCAGTGCGAGGTAGTTTTGCGTGTCGTGCGCGCGACCGATAGTCGCCGCTTCGCGCGCGACGGCTATCGCTTCGTCGTACTGGCCGTTGACGCTGAGATAGGCGGCCAAATTCGTTAATGCGTGCCCGAGCTGCAGCGGCGAGCGCCGCCGTCGCAGCATTTCGATAACGTCGCGCGCGCGTTCGACCGCAGAGGGAACGTTACCGCTGCGAAACTCGCGCTCGGCAACGTTGATTTCGACGTGCGCGGTCAAGCGCGGCCAGCCGACGGACTGCGCGAGGCGGAGCGCTTCGAGCAACAGTTTACGCCCCTCGACCGGATCTTTTTGCGCGAGCGCCGAGGCGTAGTCACGCAAAGCGCGGGCGACGGCAAACGGCTTTTCGTGCTTGCGAATCACGTCGAGCGCATCGTGAAGATCCCACAGGCTGCGCTCGGGCTCGATGGCCAGCAAATACCGCGCACGCCCCGAGATGCGCCGAGCTTCGGCGAGCGCGCGTTCATTTTTCGTCGCCTCGGCGAGCCGCCGCGCGCGCTCGGCGGTTTCGTAACTGCGATGATAGATCCCCTCGGCAAGCGCCAGACGCGCGACGCCGAGCAGCAGCGGAGTCGCCGTGGGTTTGTCGGGATATTCGAGTCCCGCGAGAATGACCTCGGAGCGTCGCAGTCCTTCACCGGCGAGGTTGTTGAACTCCCAAAAATCCGCTAGGTTCGCGGCGACCGTCGCGGCGGCGTGAAGGTTTTCGTCTCGCAGCCAATCGAGTGCGGCGCGAAAGTTGTCGAGGTCGGGCGAATACCGCGCTAACCAGCCTTCCTCGGAACCCTCTCCAAACGTGTCCGACGCTGCCTCGGCTCGCTTTGCAAAAAACGCGGCATGCGCGCTGCGCGCCGCGAGCTGATCGCCGGCGGTTTGCAAATGCTCGAGCGCGTATTGCCGGATCGATTCCAGCATGCGATACCGCTCGTTCTCGACGACCAGCATCGACTTCTTGACGAGCGCGTCGACGACGGCGCCGAGCGGCTCTTCGACGGCGCGTTCGCCCGAGACCACCGCTTGCGCCGCCTCGTCATCGAACGTGCCGCTGAAAACGCCGAACCGCCTGAAGACGCGGCGTTCGTCCTCGGTAAGCAAATCATAGCTCCAGTCGATGAGCGCGTGCATCGTCTGATGACGCGGAAGCATCAGCGTGCGGCTTCCCGCTACGAGCAGACGAAATCGCCCATCGAGCCGAGCACGCAGCTGTCCGAGCGGCATGACGCGAACGTTGGCGGCCGCGAGGACGATCGCCAGTGCGATGCCGTCGCACCGCTTACAGATGTCGCGCAGCACCGGAAGGTTGCGTCCGGAGGGCGAGAAACTGGGATCCGCCTGAAGCGCGTACTCGGAGAACAGCTCCATCGCGGCATTTTCGTCGAGCGTTCCCAAACGATACACGTACTCGCCGTCGACCGCGAGCGGCTCGCGGCTGGTGGCGAGCACTCTGACGTGCGGGCACTCCGCGACGATCGATCGCACGAAATCGGCCGTCGACGCGAGCAAATGCTCGCAGTTGTCGAGGACGAGAAGGACGTTTTGATTGCGCAGCGCGACGACGAGCGCTTCTGCGGGATCCTGTTTGGGCGTCAGCTCTAGGCCGAGTGCCGCCGCGACGGCGTGCGGTACGATCTGCGGGTCGGTCACCGGCGCGAGATCGACGAACCAGCCGTCGGTACTGCCTTCGTCGGTGATTGCGTGCGCGACTTCCACGGCCAAACGCGTTTTGCCGATGCCGCCCGGACCCACGATGGTGACCAGATGCGAACCGCGCAGCACCTCGACGGTGCTCGCGACTTCTCGCTCGCGGCCGACGATCGGCATCGTGTAGCGCGGCAGGCTCTGGGCCATTCGTCCCGATTTCTGGCTCCTGACGGGCGCGCCTGCGTAGGGCGCTCTTCGGGCACGCCCGAAGACGCATGCATCGAACGACGGAGCTCGAACGCCGCAATTGCGGCCGCAACTGCCACCGGCATAGCGTTTTTCGTGCTGTACGCAGCGCTCGCGGCACGCGACATTGCATTCGGAGACGGACCCGAGCTCACTGCGGCGGCGATTACCAACGGCGTCGCGCACCCGCCGGGCTATCCGCTATGGATCGTGCTCGGACACGTCGCGGCATCGCTCCCGTTAGGTCTGCTGCCTTTTCGCGTCAACCTCACGGCATGCGCGTATCATGCCGTTGCCGTCGCACTGGTATATCTCAGCGCGTACATGCTGACGCGCCAGCAACTCAGCGCGCTGTTCGCAGCCGTCGTGCTCGGCGCCGGAGCGCCCCTCTTCGTCACGTGGTCGCTGCAAGCCGAGGTCTTCTCGCTCAACGATCTGTTTGCGGCTGCTATCGTGCTGGTCTGCATTCGCTGGGTCGAACGATACGATCGATGGACTCCGCCGGTACTCGGCGCCCTTTTCGGTTTGGGATTATCGAACCATCAATCGCTCGTGCTGCTGCTCCCGGTCGCACTGTGGGCGGCGTATTGCAACCGCGCCGCGCTGATGGAAGACCGTTCGTCGCCGGCGATCCTGGCGGGCGCCGCTGCCGTTGCGGTCGCCGGCTTCTTCTTGCCATACGCGCACACGCTGCCGGCCTCGAAATCGCTCGCGGCGTGGCACTTCGGTTCGGCGCGAACGCTCCCCGAGCTGCGCGATTTGATCTTGCGACGCGCCTACGGTGGATTCAATCTCGTACCGCGTGAGGCCGACCAGGGAGGCAACGCGATTGCGCGCCTGGCAGCCTTTGCGATAGCCGCCAGCTGGCCGATCGCCGTAATGCTTGCTGGAACGGCCATCGCCTGGATGCAGGGACGGCGACGCGAAGCCGTCGTCGCAATTCTCGCGATCGTCTTTCCGATTATTGCATTTTGTGCGATCGCAAACGTCGACGTCACCGACGAGCTGCTGCGGTCGGTCTTTACGCGATTCGGGCTGCTTCCGCTCGTCGCTCTCGCGCCGTTTTCAGCGTTCGTTGCCGTCAAACGCTTTGCACCGTATGCGTGCGCGCTCGCCCTGCTCGCGTCGGTTTTCGCACTGCCGGGACTCTCGCTGCGTGACGAGCACGGTCCGCGGCGCTTGTTTACCGACATTTTCGCGGCGCTGCCGCCGCACGCGATCCTCATGACGGCGGGCGATCCGGTCGATCAGGCGCCCGCGTATTTTCAAAACGTCGAAGGCTTGCGCCCCGACGTTACCGTCGTGACGTTCGGCCTGCTCGACTACGCACCGTACGTCGACGCGCTGCGAAATACCATCTCGGTCCCCGTGACTGCCGCCCAGCCGTACCCTGCGGTCGTTCGCCGCGACGTGCTGGCGCTGTCGAATGCCGGGCGACCGTTCTTCGTTACGGGCGAGCGCGGGATTCACGCACCCGGCCCTCGCTATCAGCCCAGCGTCTTCGGCGTCGTATCTCAGTTGGTTCCGGCGTCGCAGCGCATCGATATCGCCGCACATTTTCGGGCCGAGGTCGAACTGGAGACGGCGCAAGGTTACGGTGACGTACCGGCCGATCCGCGCCGGACGAACGGATTCGGTAAAGCGGTTCGCGAGTATTACGCGGGCGGCTTCTTCTCGACCGGCATCGACGCCGAGCAGCTCGGCAATAACGAACTCGCGCGCGCCTGGTACGAGAAGGCGCGCGCGTTCTATCCGGACCCCGTCATCGAGGAGCGCCTACATCGTATTGGGGGGTAAAACTGCCGATATGTTACAGTCGGTCGCTTGCCGAACCTCCGGTTCGATGGACACAGCACACAGCGCCGGCGTAAATCTTCCGTTCGATATTGAGGGCGAGGGTCCGGACCTCGTGCTCGTTCCCGGTGTCGCGTCGACGCGTCCACTATGGAATCTCGTGCGTCCGCAACTGGCCGCACGCTTTCGCACGATCGCATTCGATTGTCGCGACAGCAGTGCGAGTACGGCTTCGCCTTCGGCATATGGGATGCGCGAGCTGGTCGGCGACGCGATTACCGTAATGGACGCGGCCGGATCCACGCGCGCGCACGTACTCGGTCACTCGCTCGGCGGCGCGGTCGCACAAGAGCTGGCCCTGGCACATCCCGATCGTGTCGCATCGTTGACCTTAGTCTCTACGTGGTCGCGCGGTGACGCTTACGCCGGCAACGTCGCACGCTTGATGCGCGATCTCACGGATCATATCGACGAGGACCGCTCGTTCCTCGCGGCGCTGCTCTACATCGGGTGCGGCGAAACGACACTGCGCAACGCGGACATCTTCGCGATGACCGATGCCGCGCTCGCGCTCGGACCGCCGGCGCCGCGCGCGGCAATCGCGCGTCAGTGGGACTTCGTTACCAGGGTCGACACACTCGACCGGCTGCCGCAGATCGCCGTACCGGTGCACGTCGTATGGGGCACCGAAGACCGGCTGTTGCCGCCGTGGCTATCGAAGCAGCTTGCGGCGGCGATTTCGCACGCGCGCTCGAGCGCGATCGAAGGCTGCGGGCATCTGCCGATGATCGCAGCCCCCGAGGCGTTCGTTGCCGCCGTTACCGAGTTTCTAGCCAGTCTGTAGTTACGGAACCGTCGCGCAGGCGTGGTATCTATTCGAGTACATCGGCTGCGAGTTGTAGAGGATTCCGCCGATCTTGACCTTCGAGACGAAGTACTCGCATTCGTCCGCGACTTCACCGCCGACATCGTTGTACCACGCGAGTTTGGGCCCCGGATCGGTGATCGCTTCGAACGTTTCGTGTGCGAGCGTCGAAATCGTCGAATTCGTTACTTCTGAGGCGCCGGAAGATTTCTTCGTCGCGCAAAAGCTGATGTCTTGGTAAGGCTCGATGGAATAGATAACGAGCCCCAAGTCGGAGAACTTCACCGTGCCGTGATAGGCACAGAACCAAAAAGTCGGATTGTGGTCGGGCGAATAGCATTGCTTCGAAAAATCGAAGCACGTGTCGGTGCCTTTGGGCAGAAACACGTGATAGATGTCCGCGTAGCCGGTCTTCTTCAGCTTTGCGGCAACTTGATGGATGATCCCGAACAGGTCGTTTTCGTAAAGTGCCGTCCCTTTAAAGACCGTGAACGAGACCGGGACCGAGTCGCTAAACGCGTACGCATTCGGTCCGCTTCCCGTATACTGCTTGAGCATGCCGGCAAACGAACTGCCCCTTAAGCCGGCCTGGAACGCTTCCGGCGCGCCCCAGCAACTCTGATTTTTGGCCGGACAGTTCACGTAGATATTGTGCGCGGCAGCCGATTTCATCATGGGACCGCCGTAGTTGGTGAGATCGTCGGGGTAGATCAAGCCGTCGGCGTTCGAGCGCCTTGTACGCGAAGACGTTCGCAGCGGCATGATGCGATACGTATAGCTCACTACGCGATATCCGGGTAAGGCGCTTCGAATCCCGGCGCTCGTCGCGCTATTCGGGGTGACGGGACTGCCGGCTTGCGCGCACGCAGCGAGGATAACGAGCGCGCCGATGCCGGTAAAACGGCGAAAGTGCATCATAAAAAACGCGCCTCCAACCCTATAGCGAGTCATCGACGGCGTCCAAAAGTTAACGTCCGGCGACGGAAACGCAGGACGCAGGTCCCGGCCGGTAGGCGGCGTTGCTCTCGCTGAACACGATCGACGGGTATTGCTCGGCGCCGGCGTGCGATGGAGGCGCGATGAAGAACAGATTGTTCTCCTCGGCCGTCGTTCCGGCGTTGCTCCGGCACGCGGCAGCGGTCGAGTACCCCGTGACGGCTTGCAGCCTTACCGTAAGCTTAGCGCCGGCGTTAAAGACCGCTTGATTGCCGTTACTGTTGCCGATGACGTTAAATTCCGCGCCGGTCCAATGGTCGCTCAAATCGGTAACGCCGTCGTCCTGCGCGTTTTTCATTCCGTATACGTAACCGCCGACCGAAAAGAAGACACTATCGCCTTGGGAACCGGCGCTGCCGGCTAAGCGCACGTCGCCGAGTTGCGAACCCGGAACGTTCGGAACCGAAATCGAGGACGGCGCATTCTTATAGCAGTCGCCGCCGCTTGCAGTCCAACCGGCGTTGGCCGGACACTTCAGCGCTTTCGTTCCGGTTGACAACAGCCAGTCCTGAATGATCAGAAGTCCGCCTCCGCCGTAATATTTGGGTTGGTTTGTGTAGACGAACTGTTCCCAACCCAAGCAGTTCTTGCGGTTTCCGCACGCCGCGGTGGAAAAGTCGTTCGAGTTGAGCTGCAGGGAGTACACGTTGTTTCCGAGCCCGTGCGTGCCGCAGCTGTTACCGCTGGCATAGTGCGGAGCGCAGCTGGTTACGGACGTAATTCCGCTCACGTCCTCGAACGAACCGATCGCTCCCAACATCGTTACGGGGAGAACGTCGATTCCGTAGTCGTTGCCGTTGCCGATGATGGCCGGATTGATTCTGCCCCGCTTACGTGGAGGAAGTACGACGTGCGGCGTCGCCACGCACGCGACGTGCGACCACGTGCTTGCCGGATACACGGCTTGAAAACATCCCGCATGCGGAAGCGGCACCCGCATCATGTTCACGCTCCATGCGCGTACGATGGCCTTGGCGGCCGGCGACTGCACGAGAGACGAGCTCGCATTCGGTTGGGAAGGCCCATACGACGCCGTCGAGCCCGCGCATCCGGCGAATAGCAATCCGGCAACGGCGAGTGAACTGGCGACGACGAACGGTCGGACGAAATGCATCAATAACACCTCACAACAACGTCAGGAGCACGCTCCGACCCATTCTCTAAGCACGTCCGGGCGCCCCGGCGCCGGCTCATGCGGTTGGTTAAGAATCAGGCACCTGCTAGGCTGCCGATTCCGATTGCGGGTGTTTGCGACCCTCTCTCGAAATTCGCCGTCCCTTCCACGAAGGTCGCCAACATGAAACATGCTATCGCACCAATTGGCGCGCTTCTCGCTTTGGTCGCTTGTTCGGAACAGGTGTCTACGCCGGCTCCGTTGCGTGCGTCGGCAACGGTGGAGAGTCGGTCCGGGTTCGGCAAGGTCCGCGTTCGGCCGGATCGTATCATCTTCGCAAGCGTAAGCGGTGGTCCGCGGCAAGTTCGCGTTAGTCAACGCGGCTACTCCTACGGACCGTTTTCGTTCGTGGTCGCAGGGACTCTTTGCCAGCCTGACGCGACCGGTACGTTCGTCGGTTTCAATCAACGCGGCGAAGCTCTTTGGTCGATATATCCGACAGTGCAAGCGTCGCATGGTTGTCCATTGGAATTTTTGGGCGCCGATAACCGAAAGGCTAGGCTTTTTGTGACCGTTAAATAGCCAAGTCTCTAGCTGCGTTCGAGTTCGGATCGCAGCGACGAAAACCCATCGGTCATTGTTCGATGCATCTCTTTCAATTCGGTTAGGATGGATTCGTCGCTGGGCACCGAGTGACCCAAGACGTCCAGCACGCCGCCGACGTGGTGCGCCAGATCCTCGATCGCATCGGACTCGTCGGGAGCGTACGATTCGTGCGAGCGTTTTGGCCCGAGCAGGAGGGCACCGACGAGCCGCCCGCGCGAGACCATGGGATATGCGAACTCACCTTCAAACTGCGTGTTGACGCCATGCAGATCGAGCCTGCGATGCCACGTGCGCAGCGACACGATGACCGGATCATTCTCGCTCACGCCCGCGTACGTTCCGTTCCCGTCGCTGAGCGCAAGCCGAGCGAACGTTGCATCGGCGTGCCGCTCCAGCACGTCGATCGCGCGCTCCGACAACACGAGCGGATCGGTGACGAATGCAGCCTCGCGGGCGAAGCGGCGGATCGCCTCTTCGTCGTCATGGCGTTTGCGAAAAAAGACACGGTCGAGCACGTGCTCGACGCGATCGTGCACGAAGCGGATCGAGAAGCCGAGCAAAAGCGCCACGACGGCACCGACGATGAGGCTCGTCGTATGACTCGCTTGCTGCAGCCACGATCCAAGCGCCCATTCGAACAACATAAACGTACCGACGAGGACGATCGAAACGCCGGAAAAGATTGCGACTCGGTTGAGCGCAAAGCCGATGTCGAGAACGCGCCGGTTGAAGAGCGCGTACGTCATACCGAGGGGCGCCAACACCGCGCCAAAGTTGGCGAACCCGTAAGCGGCAACGAGCGCGCTGCCATGCTGCTCGCTGGGCAACAGCGCGGGAACGACGTATACCATGGCCTCTGCAGCATAAAACACCATCAGCGGCGCAATGATCCACGCGATGCGGCTGCGCTCTTCACCGCGTGCAGAAGCAAGCGCCGCCCAGCCGCACGCGGCCGCCAGTACGTACGGAACGGCTCCGTAGGTCATATTCCATTCCGGACCCACACCCTGTGCGACCCATGGAAGGGATCCGTTCCATAACGTGATCAGCCGCACGATTCCGAAAACTCCGAGCCCCGCGGCGGTGGCGTACGCCAGCGCGGCTAACGCGCGCCGAAATTTGGACGTTGGTCGCGCGACGGTGGACGCATACGTTGCCAATAGCGGCACCCAGACCCAGTTCAAACCCCATCCGATCGCCGCAGTGACCATGTCTGCCGATGGTGAAGGCCCCAGCCACGTTCCCGGGAGCAAAGCGGCGGAAGCAACGTAGGTGGCGAGCAGCGCGCAGAGCACCCGGGCTTCGGGCAAATCGGCGCGGCGCCAGCCGATAATTGCGGCGAAAGCTAGCATCCAAAACGACGCGAACGACCACAACAGCGTGTCCCAACGCCATGGCGGCTTTTCTCCGGAGACGTAATGGATCGGCACGGCCTCGCCGTCGCGGATGACGGCAAAAGTGAGTCTCTCGTGGGGATACACGCCGATTAGCAGGCGATAACGATCGCCGGGCGCGAGATCGCGCACCTTGATGAGGTCGCCGGCGCGCAGGCCGCTTGCGCTCGCGGCGCCGCCGGAGTCAACCGCATCGACGCGTACGACGGCCGGATCGGCGGTGCGCGAGACTTGAAAACCCAGCGCCGACGATGCCTGGATACTGTCGGTGATAAGAGTGGTCGCGTTGAGAACGGCGGCGCCAAGACAGAGCGTCAAGAGGATGGCTCGCCATGCCGTTACGGACATGGCGTGGCGTTCCCGCAGCACTGCGGTATGCCCTTGTCAATTCAGGCGGCCGTCGCAGATGGAGGCTGACTTTATACGTCAGGAGGCCTCATGCTACAGATTACTTCTTCTCCCGCGCGCCGGACGCTGGAGTTCGGCATTTATCGAGACGGCGATAACAATCTCGATGAAATCCAGGAAAACGCCGTTTCGCAAGCCGTTCAAACGAGTTCGCGCGATTCACGCATTCAGTTCACCGTGCAGGATACCACCGCAACTCACGGCTCCCACATGCATACCGACCGCTTTACTATCGCCGATGGCAGCGTCGGTAGCGTTGCGGCCGGCAAAGCTCGCGACATGAGCGACGAGCACAATCTCGCCGGCTTCGTCGCGCAAACGCTCGACAATGCGGAAGCGTCCGGCGCGAAGCAGACCTGGATCGAACTCGTCGATCACGGCGGCGGGGACGGTGGAGGCTTGCAGACTCGCGACGGTTCGTGCATGTCGATGCCGGACATCGCGAAGGCAATTGCGGACGGCATGGCACTGCACGCAAAAGATCATCCCGAAGATGCAGGACGGCACGTCGACGGCGTGGTCGCAAATCAGTGCCTGATGAGCACGATGGGCTTTGCCGAGGGATACTACATAAGGGCCTTCAAACGTCCTGTCGGTGGTTCGGCGGGCGATTGGTGGGTTAAAGTTTATATTCGGTCAAAAAGCGCAGTAAGAAGCATCGCTAATCCGCCTTTTTACCGTCCCTAACTTCCGCCACTATGGTATTGTAATCAGAAAGTGGAATTCTCTTTGGCGACGTCCTGAACGAATGTCCCCAATGTTGCTTATTCTTGATGAAGACGAGCCTCGGCACTAATGGGGCGATAACAACTGGTTTACCGAAAATAACAAGTCT